>NZ_JBEORJ010000012.1:0-255484 GCF_040302185.1 Micromonospora sp. NPDC127501
GTTTTTTCGTTTTTTTTTTCTTATTGGGGGGGGCTCCCCGCCACACCCCCCGCCCCCCCCAACCCCTCGGGGGGGGGGGGGGGGGGGGGCGGGCCCGGGGGGCCGCCCCCCCCCCCACCGCGCTCATCCGTCGACCTGCCCCGGCTGGGCCTGTCCGGTTCGTAGACTTCCTGCCATGCCGGAGATCGTCGAGTTGCTGGCCTCGCCCGTGCACCGCTTCCTGGGCCGGCCCGCCGACGGCCCGGCTCCGGCCCCGCCCGGTGAGCTGGTCGACGCCGTCCGGATCCGGGCCGGCCTCGGCATCGTCGGCGACCGGTACTTCGGCCAGCAGGCACACCGCGACGCCAGCGTCACCGTCATCGCCCAGGAGTCGCTGCCGGTCGGCATCGGTTTGGCCGAGGTGCGGCGCAACATCCTCACCACCGGGATCGCCGTGGACGAGCTGATCGGCAGAGTGCTGGTGCTGGATTCCGGCGACGGCCCGGTCAGCCTGCGGGTCAACCGGGCGGCCCGACCGTGCGCCTGGATGGACGTCACCGTCGGCCCGGGGACGTGGAAGGCGTTGCGCACCACCGGCGGCATCCGCTGCACGCCCCTCAACGACGGCACTCTGCGCGTCGGCGTGATCGACGCCGTCGTGAGCTGAGGAAAGGGCTCGACGTCAGCACTCCCGGACCGGCATGGTGTGCACCGGACAACGGCCGCCTGGGCGGTCGGCGCAACGCTCGGGGGAGGCGGCGGCAGTGGAGCACGCACTGACGGATCAGCTGGTCGACGACCACACGATCTTGCAGGTGGTCGTCGGTTCCCGCGCGTTCGGGCTGTCCAGCGCGGCCTCGGACACCGACCGCCGTGGGGTGTACGCCCTGCCGGCCTCGGCGTTCTGGGGGCTCCGGAAACCTGCGCGCCACCACGACGGGCCGCTCGACGAGCAGGTGCGGTGGGAGGTGGAGCGGGTCTGCACGCTCGGGTTGGCGGCGAATCCCACGGTCCTGGAGGTGCTGCACTCTCCGCTGGTCGAAACGTGCACCCCGCTGGGCGCGGAACTCCGGTCGCTCACGCCGGCCTTCCTGTCCCGACGGGTGGCCGGCACCTACCTGCGCTACGCCACCGCCCAGTTCGGGAAGGCCGAGCGCGGGATCGCCCGCGCCGGCGTTCCGGCGTGGCGGCACGTGATGCACCTGATCCGACTGCTGACCGCCGGGGGTGACCTGGTCCGCACCGGCCGTCTGGTGCTGGACGTGGGCGCGGACCGCGACCGTCTGCTGGCGGTCAAGGCGGGTGAGGTGCCCTGGGCCGAGATCGTCGCCTGGCGGGACCGGCTGGTGAGCCGGATGACCGCGGACCTGGCCACCAGCCCGTTACCCGACCAGCCCGACGAGACAAGGGTCGAGCAGTGGTTGATCTCGGTCCGGGAACGCTCCGTGCGGTGCTCCGCGTGACGGCCTGGGAGGCCGCGGGTCTGCCGGTCGGCGTCGACCTGACCGCCATCGTCGCCGAGCAGCCGCACCCGCTGGTGTTCGCCACCGTCTCCGGCGCCCACCTGTACGGGTTCCCGTCCACCGACTCGGACGTCGACCTGCGCGGCGCGCATCTGCTTCCGGTCGAGGACCTGATCGGGCTGGCGCAGCCGACCGAGACCCGTACGGTCATGGCCGACCGTGACGGCGTGGAGCTGGACCTGGTCACCCACGACCTGCGCAAGTTCGTGCGGCTGATGCTGCGGCGCAACGGGTACGTGCTGGAACAGCTGTTGTCACCGCTGGTGGTGCACACCACGACGGTGCACGCCGCGCTGGTCGAGCTGGCACCGCTGGTGCTGACCCGGCACCACGCGCACCACTATCGCGGCTTCGCCGCCACCCAGCGGCGGCTGTTCGACACGACCGGCGAGCTGAAACCACTGCTCTACGCCTTCCGGGCGCTGCTCACCGGCGTGCACCTGATGCGCACCGGCCGGATGCTGGCGCACCTGCCGAGCCTGCTGCTCGCCGAGGCGGCGCCGGCGTACCTTCCTGAGCTGATCGCGGCGAAGCGGTCCGCCGAACACGGTGGGTTGAACGGCCTGGTGGCGGGCCCGGTCCTCGGCCGGGACCTGGCCGAGCTGGCGTCGCGACTCGACGAGGCGCAGCACCACAGCCGGCTGCCGGAGCAACCCGCCGGGTCGGCTCAGCTCGACGAGCTGGTGGTAACGGCCCGGCTGGCGGATTCGGCGAGGTGACGCTCTGGCGAGCTGGTGCGTGGTAGAACCAAACCGCGCATCGGCTCGCAGGTCTCCGGGCAGCCGGGGGCAATGCCGGACGGGACCTCATCCGAACAGAGGTGGTGCGTTGAACCTCGAGCTGCGGCAGCTCATCGAGGAACTGCGGGCTGAGCTGGCCGATCTGCCGGACAGCCTGGCCTACGCCGAGTTCGGCGAGGGGGCGGCCATCGACGCCGTGCCGGCGGGGCTCCCGGCCGACCTGCGGGATCTCCTGTTGGTGGCCGACGGGCTGCGGGCGGGTCGTGTCGAGCTGGCGTCCTCGTCGACCCTTCCGGGGATGCAGTACCACCTGGACTACGCGCCGGACTTCTCGTCCATCCCACAGGACCGGGCGGGCTGGCTGGTGGTCGGCGTCCGCAGCGACGAGCCGATCTTCATGGATCGTGGCACGGGTGCGATCTGGTACTTCCCACCGAACGGCACCGAGTGGTTCATGTCCGACACGTTCGAGGAGCTTGCCCCCGACGTGGAATCCTTCGTGGAGTACTACCTGCTCGGGCCGGGCTACGCCGACCTGACCCCCGCCGACGATCGGTGGTTCGCGTTCCTCGACGAGCAGGGTCTGCTCGACGAGGACGACGAGGACGGCAGTTGAGTCAGACCGGGCTGATGTGTGCGGCCAGGACCCGCCAGCCGTGCGGGTCGTCGTGGACCCACGTCCGGGTGTAGCGCAGCCGCGCAGCGAACGGCGCCCCCTCGAAGACCCCGGACACCCGGCCCAGGAAGAACGTCACCCCCGTCGCGCCGACGACGAGCAGGTCCAGCTCCTCCTCCACCAACTCCGCGACCACCGAGCGGCGGTCGCGGTGGGCGGCCAGGTCATCCTGCTTGCTGTGGGTACGCCCGTCCGGGCCGATGGCGATCAGCTGGTCGACCAGCAGCTGATCGAGGGCGGCGACGTCGCCGGCCCGTTGGGCGGCCTGCAGGGTGCGCTCGGCGTCGAGCAGCTCGGCCTCGCGTGCGCTGTCCGGCATCGTGCCGTCCTCCCGTTCGGGTCCGACCCGGTGCCACCGTCGGCCCGGGCTGTCCGCATTGTGGCAGCCGACCTGGCACGGGCGGGTGGGGATCGCCGCCGACGTTCACAGACTCAGGCGAATCCGTACGACGGTCTCACCGGGGCTGGTGAGCACAGCGACCTCGTCACAGATCTGCTCCACGATCGCCAGCCCGCGACCCCGTACCGAGTCGGCGGCCGGCATGCTCCGGCCGAACGCCCGCGGCGGACCCTGGTCGACCACGTCGCAGAACAGCTGACCCGTCTCGGCCCAGAGCCGTACCCAGCCGCCGCCGGTGGTGTGCTGCAACGTGTTGGTGGCCAGCTCGCTGACCGCCAGCGTCAACAGCTCCACCCGCTCGGCCGACAAGCCACGGGCCAGTGCCCCGGCGCTGACGAACGCGCGCAGCGCACGTATGTCGGTCGCGACCTGATACGCCATGGTGTCCGCGGCGTGGGTGGCGACACTCTGCTCGGCCACGGTCTCCCGTCGCTCGCCCGGCATCAGCCCGCCCGGTGCGGCTGCCCGGCCAACGGCACCGCGTTCCGCGCGGGTGTCGTGGGCGTGCGAGCCTCGAAGTGCGCCATCGGGCAGCCGGAACCCTTCTCGTAGCGACAGCTGTTGTCGCCACATCATGTCACCCACTGCCCTCTTCCCTGTCTCGTCCGTTCGGCGGTTGATCACCTACGGGCGGGCCCGACCAGCCTCGCGGCCCCGGCAGCAACGAGATGAGCCGGGCGGCCCCGGCAGCCTGGTCGGTCTGGCAGGGGAGTCGGGTCAGGGCGTTGCGTCGAAGGCTATCGACTCGCTCAACTCCCGCCACTTCGCGTCCGACGCGGCGAGGGCCTCGGCGGCCGCCTGGGCGGCGGCCACGGCGTCGGCGCCGAGCAGCAACCGCAGCGGCGGGTCGTCGACCCGGGTGATCCGGATGATCGCCTGGGCGGCGCGGGCCGGGTCGCCCGGCTGGGCACCGCTGGCCTGGCGCAGCCGCTGCACGGCCGGGTCGATGACCGGCCGGTACGGTTCGCTGATCGGCAGGGCGCTCATTGACGAGCCGGCCCAATCGGTGCGCAGCCCACCCGGTTCGACAGTGGTGATCCGGATCCCGAACGCCTCGACCTCCTTGGCGAGCACCCCGGAGAAGCCGCTGACCGCCCACTTGGCGGACTGGTACGCGCCCAGACCTGTGCTCGCGACCCGACTGCCGACACTGGAGATCTGCACGATGTGCCCGCGCCCCTGCTCGCGCATCACCGGCAGGGCGGCCCGGGACAGATTGACCACGCCGAAGAAGTTCGCCTCGACCTGCGCCCGGAAGTCGTCCTCCGACATGTCCTCGATCGCGGCGACGTCGGCGTACCCGGCATTGTTGACCAGGATGTCCAGCCGTCCGAACGTGTCCACCGCGGTGCGTACGGCGGCACGGGCGGCGGCGGGGTCGTTGACGTCCAGGGCCAGCGTCCGGACCTGGTCACCGTGCCGGTCGACCAGGTCGTCGAGCTGTGCCGGGTTGCGGGCGGTGGCCACCAGGTGGTCGCCGTCGGCCAGAACGGCCTCGGCGAGGGCGCGGCCGAGACCACGCGAACAGCCGGTGACGAGCCAGACTCGCGGCACGGTGTTCCCTTCGTGTCGGTGGACCACCTCGGCGTCAGGGGCGGATGTCCAGGGCGCCGATAAGCCCGTCGCGCAGCGTGAACCGGTACCGCAGCTCGATCGGGCTGCCGGGGAAGTCGCCGGACACCCGGGTGATGGCCAGGTACGAGTCGCCCGCCTGCGACGTGACCCGGACCGGCTCCGCGGTGTACGAGTAGGCGTCCATCGTCTTCTGCCGCCAGGCGCGGATCGAGGCCCGCCCGTCGTACAGGCGGTCCTCGTCGGCGACGCTCGCGGTGTCCGCGAAGCAGGCCACGAAGGCGTCCAGGTCCCGGTCGTTGACGGCCCGGAAGTACCGGTCGATCACGTCGGGCAGGTCGAGGGCCATCTGCTCCTCCTGCGGCACGGGCCGCCGTCGGGCAGCCGTCGGGTTCCCGGTCCGACCTCACCGTACGAGAAGCGGACGGCACTGCGCGGAGCAACCAGCAGAACCATCCCGCCGCCGCTGCCGGGTTTGCTGCCGATGGGCCCGGGTAGCCACGCGTCTCCGAAAGTGAAGGGCGGGGGGATGGCCGAGCTGGCGTTCGTCGACAAGGTTGCGGCACGGGCGGGTCTCCCGCCGGAGCAGGCGCGCTCGCTCACCGAGGCGGTCCTGCGGACTCTCACCGAGCGGCTCAGCGGTGGGGAGGCGGGCGCTCTGGCCCCCCACCTGGCCGACGAGCTGAGCCCGCTGCTGGTCAAGGCAGCGGAGCCGCCGGAAACGTTCGGCTACGACGAGTTCCTGCGCCGGGTGGCCGACCGCTCCGGGATCGACCGTCCGGCCGCCGAGCGGGGTACCCGCGCGGTGCTCCAGACGATGCACCGGGTGGTCGGGCACCGGGAGTTCGAGGACGCCCTGGCCCAACTCCCGGCGGACCTGCGGGCACTGGCGCAGCCGCTGCCGCACGGCCCCTGACCCACGGCCGGCGCGCCGGGGCGGGGCGCGGCCTGACCCGCCGGTCAGACCACGCCCCTTCGTCCGAGGTCAGCCGGTTACCCCGCTGCTGACCACCCACTTCTGGTGTGCGCCGCCCGCGTACGTGCCGAGCTGGATCTGGGTGCGGTCGGCGCTGCTACCGCCGGCGGCCTCCAGGACCTTGCCGGACTGCGGGTTGCGGATCGACCCGTCGGCCTGCGGCTGCCAGACCTGCGCGCCGCTGCCGTTGCACGTCCAGAGCTGAACCTTCGTGCCGTTGGCGGTGCCGCCGTTGTCCACGTCCAGGCACTTGCCCAGCACCCGGTACGTGTCGCCGACCTTCGTCCACGACTGTGCCGTGGTGCCGTTGCAGGTCCAGAGCTGGATCTTCGTGCCGTCGGCGGTGCCCGCGTTGTCGACGTCCAGGCACTTGCCACCGATGCCGGTGATGGTGCCTCCGGTCGGCGGCGGGGGACTGCCCGGGATCGAGTTGAGCGTGTACCACGCCTCGGTGCTCCACAGGGACTGGCCGCTGGTGGAGGTGAACGGGCGCGGTGAGCGCAGGTACACCACCCTGCCAGCCTTGCGACCGGGCACCGTGAGGCTGACCTTCTTGCCGTCCGCCGAGAGGGTGGCCGAGGTGACGGTCAGGGTCTCCTCGTCGATCTTCGGACCGCCGTAGTTCGACGTCGCCACGTACCGCCACTGCTTGAGCTTGTAGCGCGCGGCCAGGTCGGTGGCTGTCGCCGTCGACACCGGCTGGGTGTACTCCACCTCGAAGCCGGTCGTGGTGGCGCGCATCGCGAGCATCTCGAACGTGGTGGCGGTGTTCGGGGTGAGCTTCTGCAGGCCGTACGACAGCTTGCCGCTCTGGCCCCAGTTGCCGCCCGCGCCGAGCCCGCCGACGTAGATCGCGCCGTCCGGGCCGACGTTGACCTCGGAGACGCCCGCCTCCAGGCCCTGGGTGAGCCGGAACAGCGCGCCCTGGTACTCGCCGTTGACCTTCTCCACATTCGCCCGTTGCAGGCCGCCGTAGGTCACGTCACCGATGACGAACTGGCCGGCGTAGCGACCGCTGGTCAGGTAGAGCGGCGTGCTGGGCGAGTTGGCGATCTCGTTCTGCGGCATCCAGAGCACCGGCTGCGTGACCGCAGCGGTGTCGAACGGACCCGCCGGGTTCGTGTAGTGGTTGAAGAACCGGCCCTGCTTGACGTGCACCAGCTTCGACGAGGGCAGCCAGCCGCCCTGGTTGTCGGTGACGAAGATGCCGCCCTCCGGGCCCCAGCCGATGCCGTGTGGCGTACGCAGACCGCCGGCCACGTAGCTGACCGCGCCGGTGTCCTTGTTGACCTTGAGGGTGGTGCCCCGGTTGGTGGCGGGCTGCGGGTTGGTGGTGGCGCCGCCGGAGTTGATCGACACCGACAGGTTCAGGTAGAAGAACCCGTCCTGGTAGAGCAGGCCGAACGCGAACTCGTGGAAGTTGCCGCCGTACGGCCAGGTGGCGACGGTCTCCAGACGCTCGGCCACCTCGTCACCGCCGGTGTTCACCAGCCGGGTCAGCCGCTGCTTCTCGGTCACGTAGACCACCCCGTCGACGACCTTGAGCCCCATGGGTTCCTTGAGGCCGCCGGCGATCTTCTTGGTGGTCACGTTGCCCGGGGTTGTCGAACCGCCGGTGTTGCCGAGGATCCAGACCTCGCCGTCCTGGGAGGTGCCGGACTGGTCGCTGCCGCCCCAGGTGCTGATGACCAGCCGGCCGTCGGTCAGCCAGTCCATGCCGGTGACCTTCGGCTGGAAGCCGCTGGGCCGCAGGTTGGTCAGTGTGTAGCCGGGGTGCACGCCGGTCAGCGGCAGGCCGTCACCGGGAGTGTCGGAGACACCCTCGCACTCCTTGCGTCCGGGTGCGGTCACCCGGACCACGCCGGCGTCGGTGCTCAACGCCGAGTTCGGTACGACCACGAAGGTCGACGAACCGGGAGTCTTCCACTCCAGGGTGATCTGCTGCCCGCCCCCACGCTCGAAGTGGTCGATGCGCAGCGGGTGCAGGCCGGCGGTGAGGGTGACAGTGCCCTCTTTCGGCGGGGTCGCGCCGTGCAGGCCGTCATGGTTGATCACCACGGCGTTGTCGATCGACAGCTTGGAGCCGTCGTCACTGCTGAGCCGGAAGGTGTAGCTGCCGGCCTGGGTGGTGGTGATGTTGCCGAGCACCTGCGAGACGAAGTTGTCCTCGAAGCCGAAGTCGGCCGCCGAGGTCCAGTTGATGGTGGACATCAACTTGTCCACGTTCGGGGTCTGGGCGGGCTTGAGCGTGCACAGCTCGGACAGCGGCACCTGCACGTCGAAGACGCGCAGCGTGACGCCCGGTTCCTGCGCGGGGGCGGCGTTGGCGGGGACGGCCCAGAGGCCGGCGGCGAGGACGAGTGCCAGCGCACCCAGGACGGGATGGTGAATTCGGCGTAGCAGGCGTGTGCCCATCGTTCCTCCAGGAGGCAGTGGAGTGTCCGACGGCCGGCGTGGATCAGCGGTGAGGATGACCGTCGGCCCGGCTCCGTAACGTCCTCGACGCCGACGAGTGACATTGCGGAAACACCGGGTGGATGGCTCGGAACATTAAGGGGTTTCGATTCGACTGTCCATGGCTTCGCCTCGATACATCAAAAGTTTCCAATGTCCGTACGAAAGTTCACGACGGTACGCGAAGAATGCCCGGTTGCTGCGACGGTCTACCGCCGCCCGCGCCGCGCCGGGCCACCCGCACGATTCCGGGGCGGGCTGGCGGACTTGCGCGTTGCGGCTCCGCTCCGGCCCGCGCCGCCGGCGGACCGGCGATCCACACTGGAGACTCCGCGCGTGGCGGGTCGGCGGCGGGCCGCCACCAGCACGATCGCCGAGACCACGACGACGATCAGGGCCGGGATCAGCCAGGCCGGGAACCCGCCGCCGCGTTGCTCCTGCGTGGCGCCAGCCGGGTCGTCCGCCGCAGCGCCGGTGGGGGCGACCGGGCTGCCGGTGGCCCCGGGGTTGGTCGATCCTTCGCCCTCGGCCTGGGCGAGCAGCGCCGGATCCGGCCCCGCCGTGGGTGCCGACCAGCCGGCCGGGGCCGGCGTGCCCGGGCCCTGGTAGTCGAACGTAACCTCGCCCCGCACCGCCTCACCGTCCGAGGCGACCGAGAGGTAGCTGGCGGTGTAGCGGCCCTTCGCCGGCCAGTGCGCGACGGTCACCATGGCCGGGAAGCCGGTGTGGTAGAGCCGTGGCTCGAACACGCCGTTGACCATGAAGTACTCGGTGACCGGCTTGTCCAGTCGCTTCGGCTCACCGTAGGACCACCCGTTGTCCACTCGCGACCCGTCCGGACCGCTGATGGCGAAGTGCGCGTTGGACGCCGGCTTCTCGGTGAAGTACAACGCCAGATGGGTCAGCGGCTCGCGTACGACAGTGCCCTTCAGCGGCGTGGAGGTCGCCAGCTGGCCGTGCGCGGACGCCGGGGCGACCGGCAGCAGCAACGACACCACCAGGGTCGCCGCCAGCGCCGCCACGACACGGCTCAGGACCTTACGCACAGAGACCAGCTTCGATCGCATTCGTTCATCATGGTCATTTCCCCGGCACCGAACAAGACGTAGAGTTCTCCTCCCCGACGATCAACCCGACACCCGTCCCCCTCGCGTCGTTCGGAGTCCGCCCGTGTTCGTCCGTACCCCCGCCGCCCGGACCGCCGCCGCCCTCGCCGCCGCCACCCTCGCCGCCCTGCTCCTCGCCGGTTGCGGGCAGGACGACGACCCCTCGGTGGCCACCCCCTCGACGGCACCGACGTCCGCCGCCCCGTCGAGCGCCACCCCCACCGCGCCGACCCCGACGGCCACCAGCACGCCCGGCGCCTCCGCCAGCACCACCGCTGTGGACCAACAGATCACCGTCACGATCGCGAAGAAGCGGGTCGATCCGCCGACCGGACGGGTCACCGTCAGTAAGGGTCAGCTGGTCCGGATCACCGTCACCTCCGACGTGGCCGACGAATTGCACGTGCACGGCTACGACCTGGGCGCCCGGCTGCCGGCCGGCACGCCCGGCTCGGTGGAGTTCCGCGCCGACAAGACCGGGCTGTTCGAGGTGGAGACGCACGAGTCCGAGCTGGTGCTCTTCCAGCTCGTCGTCCGCTGAACGACATGACGGCCGCTCCCACGCTGCTGGCACACGGCGTCGGCGGCCGCCAGGACCTGCCGATCACACTGCCGCAGCTCGTCGTCGCCGCAGCGCTGACCCTCGTCGTCACGTTCGTGGCGCTGGGCCTGCTCTGGCGTGAACCCCGGCTCGACCGGGACGCCACCGGCGGTCGCCCGGTGCCGCGGTGGCTCGCCCGACTCGTCGACGCGCCAGCGTTCCGGTGGGCGCTGCGCGGGCTCGGCCTGCTCGCCGCCGCCTGGTTCTGCCTCGGTCTGCTGGGCGGGCCGGACACCGCGGACAACCCGACCGCCGGCGTGCTCTACGTGCTGCTCTGGGTCGGGCTGGCCCCGCTGTCGCTGCTGCTCGGCCCGATCTGGCGGGCGGTCAACCCGCTGCGCACGGTGCACCTGCTCGCGGCGTTGGCGGCACGGCGCGACCCGAACCGTGGGCTCCGTGAGCTGCCCGACAGCGTCGGGTGGTGGCCGGCCGCCGCCACCCTGCTCGGGTTCGTCTGGCTGGAACTGGTCGCCCCCGACCGGGCCACCCTGCCGGTCATCACCGCCTGGCTGGCCGGGTACGCGGTGGTCCTGCTGGCCGGCGCGGTGCTGTTCGGTGCCGGCTGGTTCGACCACGCCGACCCGTTCGAGGCGTACAGCACACTGATCGGTCAGCTCGCCCCGCTCGGCCGGGCCGCCGACGGCGTGCTGGTCTGGCGCAACCCGCTCGACGGGATCGCCGGCCTGCGACCCCGCCCCGGGCTGGTCGCCGTGGTGATCGTGCTGCTCGGCTCGACCATGTACGACAGCCTCTCCAACGCGCCGGGCTGGTTGCGCTTCGGCCAGGAGAACGGCCTGCACCCGGCGGTCACCGGCAGCGCCGGTCTGAGCCTCGTCATCGCCGCCGTCGCGGTGGCGTACCTCGCCGCCACCGGAGCCGCGGCGCGCATCGGTCGCGCCGACGCGGCCGAGGCCCGTGGGGTGCCCGGCGAGATCGCCCACTCCATCGTGCCGATCGCGGTGGGGTACGTGGTGGCCCACTACTACTCGCTGCTGATCCTGGAGGGCCAGCGCACCGTCGCGTTGCTCTCCGACCCCCTGGGCAACGGCGCCAACTGGCTCGGCACCGCCGACTGGGAACCGCAGACCGCGCTGATCACGCCCTCCGGGGTGGCGACCCTCCAGATCACCGTCATCATCCTCGGGCACCTGCTCGGCACGCTGCTGGCCCACGACCGCGCCCTGTACCTGTTCCCCCGGGCCCGGGCGGTGGCCGGCCAACTACCCCTGCTGGCACTGATGGTCGCCTACACCGTCGCCGGTCTGCTGCTGCTCTACGCGGGGTAGCCCCGCCCGGGTGTCGACCCGTGCGCCATGATGGCCCGTGCACTCCGATCTTCAGCGCTACCTCGACGACCTCGTCAGCACCGCCCGGGACGTGCTCGGCGCCGAACTGGTCGGCGCGTACGCGGCCGGCTCGGTGGGGCTCGGGGCGTACCAGCCCGGCCGCAGCGACGTGGACGTGGCGCTGCTCAGCGCCGGACCGCTCACCGAGGCCGCCAAGCAGTCGTTGGTCGCCCGGCTGCGGCACGAGGCGCTGCCCTGCCCCGCGCGCGGACTGGAGTTGGTCGTCTACGACCGGG
Source organism: Micromonospora sp. NPDC127501 (assembly GCF_040302185.1). NCBI lineage: Bacteria > Bacillati > Actinomycetota > Actinomycetes > Micromonosporales > Micromonosporaceae > Micromonospora > Micromonospora sp. NPDC127501. The sequence goes on from NZ_JBEORJ010000012.1 coordinate 11,610, forward strand.
CGGTGGCCGCCTCCGGCACCCCGGAGCCCGGCTTCGAGGTCGAACTGAACACCGGATCCCGAATGCCGTTCCGGTGCACCCTCGACCCCGCCGACCGGCCGGCCGCCGACGGCCGATTCTGGTACGGCCTCGATCGCAGCATCCTGCACCAGAGTGGACTCCCACTGCTGGGCCCGCCGGCGGGGGAGGCCTTCACCGACCTCGCGCCGGCCGACCTTCGCCGGCTGCTCATCGAGGCGCTGTCCTGGTGGTTGGCCCTGCCCACACCGCCGGCCGACCAACCCGCGCCCGGCACCGAGGACGCCGTACTCGGCGCCTGCCGGTCGCTGGTGCGCCACCGCGACGGCGTCTGGTTGGCCAAGGTCGCGGCCGGTCAGCGGCTGATCGATGCCGGCGACCGGGCCGAGGTGATCCGTCAGGCGGTCGTCGCACGGCACGGCGGGCCGCCGCCCACCGGGGCGCAGGCCCGCGCCTTCCAACAACGGGTACGCGACGAGATCGCCGGGTAGCCCCGTTGCGCGGTTGTCGGGCGGGCTTCGCGGCGCTCAGCGGACCGGGCTGGACTCCAGCGAGGCGAAGAGGAGGTTGAGACCCTCGGTCATGGTCGGGTGGGTGATGACCGCGTCCCGCAGGGCGGTCCACGGCATTCCGGCGAGCATGGCCAACTGCACCGAGGTGATCACCTCACCGGCCTCGGCGCCGAGCAACGCCGCACCGAGGATCCGGTCGGTGCTGGTGTCGATGACCGCCTTCCACATGCCCTGGGTCTGGCGCAGGGTGCGTGCCCGGGGGATGGCGGCGACCGGCAGGTGGGCGACCTGGATGTCGTGCCCGGCGTGGCGTGCCTCGGTCTCGGTCAGCCCGACCCGCGCCAGCTCCGGCGTGGTGAAGACGGTGTACGGGATCAGCCGGTCGGCGGTGCTGCGCTGGCCTCCCGCGAGGTTCGCCCGGATGATCCGGTAGTCGTCCAACGAGACGTGGGTGAACTGTGGGCTGCCGGCGACGTCTCCGGCCGCCCAGGTGCGCTCGGCGCTGGTGCGCAGGTGTTCGTCGACCTCCACGAAGCCGCGCTCGCTGAGCCGTACGCCTGCCGCGTCCAGGCCGAGCCCGTCGGTGACCGGTTCCCGGCCGGCCGCCACCAGCACGTCGTCCCCGAGAACCACGCTGCCGTCGTCCAGCGTCACCCGTAGCGAGCCGTCGGCCTCCCGGTCGACCCGTGCGACCGCCACGCCCACCCGTACGTCGATGCCATCATCGAGAAAGACGCGCATCACCGCGTCGCTGATGTCGGGGTCCTCGCGGGTGAGCAGCCGTGGACCACCCTCGACCACTGTCACCGCGCTGCCGAACAGCGCGAACATCTGCGCGAACTCCACCCCGACGGTGCCGCCGCCGAGCACCACCAGCCGGGCCGGCAGACGATCCAGGTGCAGCAACTCGTCGCTGGTGAGCACGCCGGCCTCGGCCATCCCGGGCACCGACGGCAGATGGGGCCGGGTGCCCGTGTTGATCACCACGTCGTTGCCGCGCAGCAGCCGCTCGCCGCCGTCGGCGAGTGCCACCCGTACGGTTCGTGGGCCGACGAACCGGGCCTCGCCGATCACCAGGTGCAGGCCCGAGTCGAGGAACTGCTGCCGGTTGGCGGCGACCATCCCCTCGACCACGTCCTGCTTGTGCGCGCGCAACAGGTCGATGTCGACCCGGCCATCCTGCACCGTCAGGCCGAGCGCCGACGCGTCCCGCAGCTGTCGGGCGGCCCGCGCGCTGGTCACCAGCGCCTTCGTCGGGATGCACGCGACGTTGATGCAGCTGCCGCCGATCATGCCGCGCTCGACCATGGCGACCCGCTGCCCGGATCGGGCGACGTCCATGCTCAACGTCTTGCCGGCCTTGCCGCCACCGACGACGAGCAGGTCGAACTCCTCCGGTTGGTCGGTCACCGGGCGCTCCTCTCGGTCACCGGCCGGGCCGGCAGCCACCGCTGGTGCGCGGCGGCCAGCCCAGCCTGCCAGCTCAACCGGGTACGGCGACCCGGTTCCGCCCAGAATCGCCCGTGCCTTGATCGTTGATGAGAGGTAGACCGCCGTGACGTCGACGGACCACGTGGCGAGCCCGGTACGGGATCATTGCTGGATGCCCGACGTCCCACTGCGGTTCCGTGCACGGGTCCGCCATGAGCCGGATCGCTCGTACGCAGTGCTGGTCGAAGGACCCGAGGGGGAGGTCCTGGTCGGCGTCACCGGCAGCCTGAGGGAGGTGGGCACTGTGGCACGCGAGGGTGCGGCCCGCCTGTTCGGTGTGCCGGCGGATCAGATCGCCCAGGATCACCTGGACGTGGTGATCCCTCAGCCGCCGTATGGGCGCGACGGGCAGTGGGTGCGAATCGTCTCGGCAGGTGAGTCCGCCGCGCCGGACGACGCCGTCGACGTCGGTATGGCCGGGCAGGCGCACTGGTTCGGCCACGAGGGCGCCTGGTTCGTCACGGTGGCCGGCTCCGGCACAGCCGTCCATCCCGGCGAGCACCTCGACTTCGCGCCCGTCCTCACCGACGAGGAGGTCGCCGAGCTGCGGAAGTACCTCGATCGGTCAGCCCAGTCGCCCTCTTGAGCGGCGTGGTCGTCGACCGAGCGCTCGGCCCGGGCCCGCGCGGATCCGCTCCGGGCCCGGGTGCAACCGCGGCTGAGGTCAGTGCCGGGCGGCGCCGTTCTCGCTGACCGGCTGCCCGAAGGCCAGGAACGGTACGGGTGTCGGTGCGTCAGTGCCGATGTGCCGAGGGAAGATCCGCTCGGCGTCGTCGGCGCTGACCTCCCGGGCCGCCGTACGGTCGGACGTCGTCGACTCGTCCGCCACCGCCGGTGCGTCCGCATGCTCGTCGTTCGCCTGCTCCGCTGGGGCCCGGTCGCCATTGGTCTGTTCCACCGGGGTCAGGTCGGCGTAGCCGTTCTCGACGGGGCTCCGGTCGGCAGGTGCGGCGTTGAGTGGGGCGCGGTCGGTAGTGGCGCGATCGGCGTCCGCGTCGTCCACGGTGGGTCGCTCCGCGGGGTGCCGGTCGACGCCGACGCGGTCGACGTTGAGCCGCTCGACTCCTACCCGTTCCGGGGCGGGCCGGTCGGCGCTGGAGCGGGAACCCACCATCGGGTACTCAGCGGTCTCCGTACCGCCGGCTGCCGCGGCCATGACCGCGGCGGCGGCGAGGTCGGCCACGCGCTTCGCCTCCCGCTGTACGCGGGCGCGGACCTCCTTGGCGTGCCGCTCGGCGGAGTCCCCGGCACGCCGGGCCTCGTCCAACCGGGCGCTTTCGGCGGTCAGGTCCCGACGGACCTCACTGAGTCGCTGCTGCATCCGGGACAGCTCGTTCTCCAGCGTCTCGCCCTCCTGGCGGATCTCGGCGAGCTGCTGGCGGCCGGTGTCCAGTTCGGCGTTCAGCTCGGCGGCCTCCTGCCGGCGCTCCTCAAGCTCCTTCTGCAGGGCGGCGAGCTGCTGCTGGTGGCTGGCGGCCTGCTCGTCGGCGCGGTTGCGCAGCTCGGTCACGTGCTGCTGCGCCTCGGCCAGCAGCGCGGCGATCTGCTGCTCGGTCGCGCTGCGCTCCTCGGCCAGCTCCTGCTCGGCGGCGGCCTGCTGTTCGGCGATGTCCTGCTCGGCGGCGGTACGCCGTTCGTTGACCTCTCGCTCCACGTTGGCCTGCCACTGGGCCATCTCCTGCTGGTGCTTGGAGCGGGCCGACTGGAGTTCCTGCTGGATCTGGGTACGGGCCGACTTCATCAGCGCGTCGGCGGCGACCCGGGTCTGGTTGAGCTGCTGGGCGCTCTGCTCGGTGATCCGCTTGGCCTCGTGTTGGGCGCGCTCGTGCGCGGCCTCACCGTCGGCCCGCAACTGCTCGGCGTGCTCGCGGATCGCTGTCAGTTCGGCCTCGGCCAGGGCGCGCCGTTCCTCGTGCGCCTGCTCCTGCTCGGCCCGCCGGGCGGCCAGTTCCTCGGCCAGGTCCTGACGTGCCTGCGCGGCCCGCTCACGGGTGTCGGCGAGGATCCGCTCGGACTCGCTGCGCAGCTCGTTGGCCCGGTCGGTGGCCGACTCGGTGATGATGCCAGCCTGTTTTTCGGCGAGCGCCATGATCTCGCCGACCATCGGGCCCAGGTCATGGAACGAAGCGCGGTCCACCTGCACGGGTTGCTCCTGAAGCTCGGCCAGTTCGGCGCGCAGCCGCTGTACCTCGGCGGTCAGTTCACGGACGCGGACGGCGGAGCGCCCGTGCTCCCCGCTCAGCATCGCGATCTGGCCGTCGAGCTGCTCCAGGTGCCGGTCCACCTGGCGTTTGTCGTATCCGCGCAGGGCGAGCTCGAAGCTCGGCCGGGAGGCCGCATCGTCGCGTGCTGCGTGCGGCTCAGCGCCGATGGACATGCACCATCCTCCGTACGATCGGGGCGTCAGGGTCGGCGGTCGCCTGCCCCACGGGCCGTCAGTGTGGCGCAACGCTACCGCCGAGCGGACCTCATGCGAAGTCCTGCCCCACCACCTCTCACGTTGTCGTCCCGCGTTGCCCCGTTCCCGCGCCGATCATGGACTCGTGGTGCCGGAAAGGTGGTGCTCCACCACCTTTGTCGTCCACCACCACTCCATGATCGACGCAGGCCGACACGGGAACCGTGGTCGTGCGAGGTCAGCGTCGGCGGGCGACCAGGACCGCGTCGTGGAGGGTGATGTCCTCGCCGTTCTGGTTGGTGGCCATCCGGGAGCGTTCTTCAGCCGCCAGCACCTCCCACCGGGCCGGCTCCAGATCGGCGGCCACGTCCTGCGCGGTGTACATCGCGTCCGGCATGTGCATCCGGTGCGCCGACCCCCACAGATCGGACGGGTGGTGCCCGACGATCAGCAGGATGCCTCCGGGTGCCACCGCCGCGGCCAGGCGGCCGAACAACTCCCGCCGCTCCGCCGGTGGCAGGTGCATGAACTGCGCGGACACCAGGTCGTACGCCTCCTCGGTGGGCGGCTTGTCCCGTAGGTCGGCGTGCGTGAACTCGATCCGGTCGCTCACGCCGGCGGCCTCGGCGTGCGCGGCGGCCCGGCTCAACGCCGTGGTGGAGATGTCCACAGCCGTCACCTGCCAGCCGCGCTCGGCCAACCACACCGCGTCGGCGCCCTCGCCGCTGCCCACGTCCAGGGCGCGTCCCGGGGCCAGGTCGGTGACCTCGGCGACCAGCTGCGGGTTCGGCCGGCCACTCCAGACCGAGGGGCGGGACTGGTAGCGCTCCTCCCACGCGGGTTCCTCGAACGTCGTTGCCACCATCTGCCGGTACGCGGACACCGCGTCGCGGGTCTCCTCGGCGATGAGATCGGCGTTGATCGCCGCCGCCGCGTTCAGGCCGGCCGCGGCGGACGTGATCACCTGAGCGCGGATGTCGGCCACGTTGCCCGCCACCCAGACACCACTGACGGTCGTCGCGCCGGTGGCGTCGGTCGGGATCTGGGCACCGATGACGTGCTCACCCATCGTCACCTCCTCCGGGGCCAGACCCAACCCCACCAGCACGTCGGCGCGGGGAGTCAGCCGCGTCGCCACCACGATCGCGTCGAGCGCCACCACCCGGCCGTCGGCGAGCCGTACGCCGGTCAGCGCGTCGTCGGTCACCTCCACCGCGGCGACCGGGCCGGGCACCACCGCGATGCTGCGGGCGGCGAGCCGCTCGGCGGTCTCCGCGTCCGGCGCCGGGGAGTCGTGCAGCAGGAGCAGCACGCTGGGGCTCCACTGTCGCCACATCTCGGCCTGGTGCACGCTCAGCGGGCTGGTCGCCAGGACGCCGATCCGCCGGTCGCGGACCTCCCAGCCGTGGCAGTACGGGCAGTGCAGCACGTCGCGACCCCACCGCTGGGCCAGGCCGGGCACGTCGGGCAGCTCGTCGGTCAGACCGGTGGTCACCAGCAGCCGGCGGGCCCGCACCGATTCCCCGCCGTCGAGGCTCAGCCGGAACCCGTCGTCGTCCCGGGTCGCGGCCTGCACCCGCCCGGTGTGGAACTGCCCGCCGTATCCGGCAACCTCCGCCCGGCCGATCGCGAGCAGCTCGCCCGGCGGTGTCCCCTCCCGGCCGAGGTAGTTGTGTATCCGGTCGGCCGGCGCGTTGCGCGGCTCACCGGAGTCGATCACCAGGACCGACCGTCGGGCCCGGCTCAGCGCCAGGGCCCCGCTGAGCCCTGCGGCACCGCCACCCACCACCACCACGTCATATGTCTCGTCCACCGGTATATCTCCCTCTTGCTCTGTCGGCTGCGCCCACCATCTGTCGCCGTCGGCAAGGTGGCAACTATCCTTGCCGTTATGGCAAACGAGGACAGCGCCGCGCTGGCGGCCGTCGGCCCCCGGCTGCGTGCCCTGCGTCACCAACGCGGGACCACGCTGACCCAGCTCGCCGACCTGACCGGCATCTCGGTGAGCACCCTGTCCCGGCTGGAGTCGGGTAGCCGTCGCCCCACCCTGGAGTTACTGCTCCCACTGGCGAGGGCCTACCAGGTGGCGCTGGACGAACTGGTCGACGCCCCCGCCACCGGCGACCCCCGGGTACGCCCCAAACCGATAGTCATCCACGGCGTGACGTACCTGCCGCTGACCCGCCGGCCGGGCGGTGTCCAGGCGTTCAAGCAGATCTTCCCGCCGGACCCGTCCGCCGGGGGCCGAATCCCGCAGGGCCACGAGGGGTACGAGTGGCTCTACGTGCTCTCCGGCCGGCTACGCCTGCTGCTCGGTGACCGTGATCTGACGCTGACCCCGGGGGAGGTGGCCGAGTTCGACACCCGCATTCCGCACCTCTTCTTCAACCCCGGCCCCGGCACCGCCGAAGCGATCAGCCTCTTCGGGCCGCAGGGGGAGCGGTTGCACGTCCGCGCCCGCCCCGCCACGCCCGACAAGCAGCAGTGATCAACTCGGCTTCCGTCACGGGTACGGCGGGGCCGTCGGTGCGAAGATGGCCCGATGACCGATGCGGCATCCCGAGGTTGGACCGACCGGGTCGAGCACCGCGACATCGTCGTCAATGAGGTCCCGGGCTTCCGCCCGTTGACGTTGGACCTTGCCGTGCCGGCCGGTGCCCCCGCACCAGCCCCGGTCCTGGTGTGGATCCACGGCGGCGCGTGGCTGTTCGGCTCGCCCAAACACCCGGCGGACTGGCTCATGGAAGTCGATCCCTTCACCGCCGCCATTCGTGCCGGGTTCGCGGTCGCCTCCGCGCAGTACCGGCTCAGCGGCGAGGCGCACTTTCCCGCTCAACTCGACGACGTCACGGCGGCGGTGCGCTGGCTGCGCCGACACGGCGACACGGTGGGCGTGGACCGCGAGCGGATCGGGGTGTGGGGTGAGTCGGCCGGTGGCCACCTGGCCTCGATGCTCGCGCTGACAGGGGACGACCAGGACGACAGCGGCGTGCGGGCGGCGGTCTGCTGGTACGCGCCGTCGAACCTGTTGACCATGCAGTCGCAGGCACACCCGTCCGGGACGATCGACCACGACGCGGCGGACTCGCCCGAGTCACTGCTGATCGGCGCCCCGTTGGCCGAGAACCCCGGGCTGGGCCGGGCGGCCAGTCCGATCACCTACGTGACCGGCCAGGCCCCACCCATGCTGCTGATCCACGGCGATCAGGACCTGGTCGTACCGGTGGGGCAGAGCGAAGAACTTGCCGCAGCGTTGACCGCGGCGGGTGCCGAGGTCGAGTTGTCGGTGGTGCAGGGGGCCGACCACTGTTTCGCCGGGGTGCCGCTGGAGCCGCTGATCCGCGACACCCTGGCGTTCTTCACCCGGGTCCTCGCCCCCGGGACCGGGGGTGCTGCCGCCTCACTAGGGTGACGCGGTGACCGCCTACGACGTCGCCACCAAACTTCCTGACATCGACCTGCTGCGGCAGCGCTGCAAGGCGCTGGCCGTGCTCGAACGCATCATCGACGGTGGGGATCCCTACTACGCCTACACCTCGAACTGGGGCCCGGACGAGGCGGCGCTGATGAGCAACGGCAGCGGCGACGAGTGGACCGTCGTGTTCACCGCCGACGGCGCCTTCATCCGACTCTTTGATCATGAGTCGGTGATGTCGCCGTACTGTCATCCGGACCACGAGCTGTGGCCGGGCCTGGTCGACGGTGTACCGGAGGTCCTGCGTCCACAGGTGACGGAACCCGCCTTCTGCGACGAGGAGGGGCAACTCGTCGCGACGACAGTGCTGTGGCGGCTGGCGGGGGACGATCGCTGGCACGCCGGTGACGGCATCGCCTTCCCACCACCGAGCGGACCGTACGACGACAACGGCCCGGACGGGTCCGGGCTGCTCGACATCCTGTTCGACGACATCGTCGACCGCTTCATCGAGTTCGCCGTCGACTACTACGAGATGACGGTGGACCGGGCGGCAGTCGAGCACGTCGTCGCCCATCGACCGCTCACCGAGACCGTGACAAGGGCCCTGAATCCGCAGCTCACCGTCGCCGACCTGCGGGTGGACCTCACCGAGATCGGCTACCCGATCGCCGGGGACGAGGCCGCGGGCTGGGCACCGCGACGCGGGGCTCGGTGACTGTGGGGTGACGTGCCGGGTAGTCGTCGTGATCCTCGGTGGGCTGCCGCTCGACGCCGTTCGAGGTGGCGAGCCCACCTACGGGCACAGCAAGGAGCCTCCGGCGCGATGCCGGAGGCTCCTTGGGTGTGCCGGTCAGTTGAGGGCGTAGATCTCCGCGGCGGTGGTCCACGGGTTGCCGTTGACCTCGCTCAGGGCGCGCAGTCGCAGATACTGCCCGCTTTTCGCGGTGAACCGGACCTCCTTCTGACTGGCGTTGTTGGCGAAGGTGCCGGTGGCCACGGCCGTTCCCCAGTTGACGCCGTCGGTGCTGACGTAGACCTCGTACTGGCCGATGCGCCCGTTGGCCGCGCCGGAGCCGCCGTCCTGCCGGGGCAGATAGCGGATTCCGGAGACGGAGTAGCTCGCGCCGAGGTTGATCTGGATCTCGTGGGGCATCGGGGCGTTGCCGCCGGTGTACCTGGTGTGCCAGATCGTGCTGATGTTGCCGTCGAAGACGTTCGTCGCCGCCCCGTTCTCGGCGGCCGTCTCCTGGCTGTCGGTGTACTTCAGGGACCAGCCGGTGCGGGAGATGACGCTGGCGTTGGGTACGCAGACCGTGCTCAGTTGGTGCGCGCCCCGGTCCGGACGGCAACCCTGGGTGACGGTGCCGCCGAAGTAGTCACGGCTGCCCGGGTTGGTCATGACCTGGCCGTTCGCCAGTGCCGGGGAGCCGGTGCGGAGCCGGTAGCCACCGGCGTCACTGATCGAGGTGGCGGTGCCCGGCGCGACGAACAGCGGATCGGTAGTGATCTTGTTCGAGTCGGCGGGCTCGCCGGCCGGGTGCTGGCCGTAGAACACGTTCGAGTCGAACAACAGCGCGCCGGCGTTGTAGCTGGCCTGGGTCGAGGTCACGTAGAAGATGTTGTTGTAGAACTCGACATTGGCACCAGCCGAGCCGTTGCCGTTGTTGATGATCTGCGCTGACTCGCCCACGTAGAAGACATTGTTGTAGATCTTCGTGTTGGTGAGTTTCCCGCAGACCAGGTCGAAGATCTGGCCACGGTCGTTCTGGCTGATGTTGTAGCGCACGATGTTGTCTTTGGTGGTGGAACCCCCGCCGTTGCACAGCAGGATGAAGCCGCCCTCGTTGTCGTGGCTGTAGTTGTACTGGTAGATGGTGCGGATGTTGCCCTCGTCCAGGTCGAAGCCCTGCCCGTCGCAGGTGCTCCGGCCACCGCTGACCTCGTTGAACTGGAACAGGGCGTCGTTGATGTTCCAGCCCCAGATGCCGGCGGCGCACTGCGCGGGCTCGCGGACCCGGAACCCGTCCACCCGGTTGTTCTCGACCAGGGCGCTCTGGGTGTGGTGCACGTCGATGGCGTCGCCGCCGATGTCGGTGACCGTGTTGCCGCGTACCACGACCCGGGTCTGCGGAAGCCAGTTGCCGCAGGTGGAGCCGCAGTTGGGGTTGGCCAGCTCCGGCCGGACCATCCACCGGGTCCAGAAGTGGATGCCGTAGCGGTCGACGGTGCCGATCGTGTTGTTGTTGATCAGCACGTCGTCGAACTTCGTCTGCACCGTGTAGCCGAGGACCTCGAAGAAGATGCCGGCGCTGGCGTCGTCGTCCTTCTTGGTCTGGTTACCGTTGACGTTGTGGACGCTGAGCCCGGTCACCCGGTAGTAGGTGCCGGTGCCGGAGTTCTCGCGGATGATGTGCACACCGCGGCGGGTGGCGATCGCCGACCCCTGGTTGGAGATGTCCAGGTTGCGGATCTCCCAGTACTGCTGGTTGTAGAGCTTCACGACGTCGACCACCGCACCGTTGCCGGCCAGCACCGGCTTGGCGCCACTGCCGTACGCGTCGATGATGATGGGTGCGCCGGCCGCGCCGGAACCCTTGGGGAAGAGTTGCTGGCTGGCGCAGGTCGTGCCACGCCGGATCAGGATCTGATCTCCGGCGGCGAACGTCTTGGCGTTCACCGGGGTGAAGCTGTTCCAGGGGCTGGCCTGGGTGCCGCTGCCGGAGGAGCTCGCGGAGCAGTCGACGTAGTAGTTCGTTGCGGCTGCCGCGGCGGGGGGCGCGGCGACCAGTACTGCGGTGGCTAACGTGGCCAAAGCCACCAATGAGGACCTGAACAGGCGCATCGAGAGTCCTAACCGTGGGGGTGGGGGAGCGGTTCACTTCCTTGAAGCTGTCCTGCGGGTACGACCGGAGGTAACGCCAGCGACGGGTCCGGGGGGACCGCGGGCCCGTCGGCCGGCGCCGGTCCGGATCACCGGAACTTTCTGTTGTAGTCCGCGAGAAGACCGATCAGGACGGCGAGCGCCACGAGCATGATCGCGAGGTGGCCCCACCCGACGGTGGGTCGGACGACCACCACGGTGACGACACAGGCGAGCGCGATCAGCAGCCGGGCGACGACGAGCAGCACGGCACGCGTCGGTTCCTTCATGACATCCCTTTCTCGGGCCTCAGCCCTTGACGCCGCCGGCGGCCATGCCCTGGATCAGGCGGCGCTGGATCAGCGCGTACAGGAGCAGCACCGGCACGATGACGATGACCATGCCGGCGTAGAGCCGCCCGGGGTCCGCGGCCGCCTTCTGCGCGGCCATCAGGTTGAGCAGGCCGACCTGCAACGTCTTGCCCTCGCCCGGCAGCAGCGTCAGCGCGATGATGAAGTCGTTCCAGTAGGCCAGGAAGTTGAACAGGATCACCGTGGTGACCGCCGGGCGGGCCATCGGCAGCATCACCCGCGTCATGATCCGGAACCGGGATGCACCGTCCAGCAGTGCGGCCTCCTCGAAGTCCCCCGGAATCGACCGGAAGTACGCGCTCAACAGGTAGATCGTGAACGGGATCGAGGTCGCCGCGTAGACCAGCGAGAGCACCGCCGGGTTGTCGAGGAAGAACCCGTCCGGGAACACGTCGACCAACGCGCGGTCCCAGTCGACAAGCATCAGGAAGATCGGCACCACGATGTAGTTGACGTTGACGAAGAGCCCGGCGAGCAACGCCACCTCGACGATGCTCTTGCCGCGGAACTCGTACCGGGCGACGACGTACGCCGCCGGCACCGAGACCGCCAGCACGAAGACCAGGCCGAGGAGGGTGACCAGGACCGACGTGGCGAAGTAGCGGCCCATCTGTGCGCCGCCGAACGCGTCGACGTAGTTGCGCAGGTGCAGGCCTTCGGGCAGGGTCCAGGGGCTGCCGAAGAACTCGCTCTTGCGCTTCAGCGAGGCCACCAGCACCCAGGCGACGGGGATCACGATGAGCAGGGTGATCGCGCCGACGAGCAGGTGGGTGAGGCCACGGCCGGGCCGCGGACCGGATTTGTTGATTGTGGTCATGGGAGTGTCCTCTAGAACTGGAGGGGCTCACGCCGGGTCGCGCGGCTCACCAGGAGCGACACGAGGAACGAGAAAGCGAAGATCACTACGCCGATTGCCATGCCGTAGCCGTAGGCGGAGTTGGTGTACGCCTGCTTGTACATGTAGCTGAGCAGCACCTCGGAGGCGCCGTCCGGGCCGCCACCGGTCATCGCCCGAACCAGCACGAAGCTGAGGTTGACCGCGCTGAGGATGAAGAAGGTCAGCGTCGTCCGCAGGTTCTGCCAGATCAGCGGCAGCGTGACGGCGAAGAACTGCCGAGCGGCCGACGCGCCGTCGAGCGACGAGGCCTCGTACAACTCCTCCGGGATGCTCGCCATGCTCGACATGTAGATGACCATGTAGTAGCCCAGCGACTGCCACAGCATCGCGATCGCGACCGAGTAGAGCACCAGCTTCTGGTCGCCCAGCCACACCTGTTGCAGGCCGTCCAGCGATAGCAGCCGGAGTGTGCCGTTGAGCAGGCCGTTCTCCTGGTCGTAGACGGCCGAGAAGATGGCCGCGATGACCACGACCGAGAGCACGTTCGGGATGTAGAGCACGAACCGGTAGAAGGTGTGGCCGCGCAGCTTCTGTCGGGTCATGACGGCGGCGAGGAACAGGCCCATCCCCATCGTCACCACGGTCACGACCACGAGCAGCGCGACAGTGTTCTGGAACGCGCGCAGGAACTGCTCGTCGTCGACCAGCTTGCTGAAGTTGTCCAGGCCGACGAAGCGCATCTGTGTCGAGAAGCCGCTCCAGGTGTAGAGCGACATCCGGAACACGCTCACCGTCGGCCAGATCATGAACAGCGCGAACAGTGCCAGCGCCGGGAGCAGGCAGGCGGCGACGAAGCGGCCGTCGCCGGGCCGGCCGCGGGCGGCGGGGCCACGCCCTGACGCCGGGGGTCGGCTGGGCGCGCGCGTGCTGGCGCCCTTGGGTGGTGGAGTGAGGGTCGTCGTCACCGTGACCAGTCCTTGGTTCTCGCGGGGGGAGGGGTCGGCGGCAGCCCGGTTCCGGGCTGCCGCCGGGGCGTCACTTGCCCGCTTGCCGCAGCTTCTCGCTGGCGTCGTTCAGTGCGGTCTGCCACTGGTCGACGGTCTTGTCGCCGCTGATGATGCTGTTCGCGGTGTCGAAGAGCGTGCCCTTGATGTTCACGCCCTCGACCGGCGCGGTGCTGGCGAAGCCACCCACCAGGGCGGAGATGCTCGGGTCCTCGTAGAGCTGGTAGAACGGCGCGATCTCGGCGGGCAGCGTCGAGGCGATGCCCTTGATCGGCTGGATCGCGTTGGCCTTGGCGAAGATGCCGGCGGCCTCGTCGGAGTAGAGGTACGCGACGAAGTCCTTCGCGGCGTCCTTGTTCTGGGCGCCGCTCGGGACCCAGGCCGACTCGACGATGGTGGTCAGGTAGCGCTTGCCACCGGCGTTGACCGCCGGCAGTGGGGCCATCGCCCACTCGAAGCCCTGGGCGCGCGGTGCGTCCTTCATCTCGCCGACGACCCACGTGCCGTTCGGCATGAACAGGGTCTTGTTGTCGAGCAGCGACTGCTGGTTCTTGGTGAAGTCCTGCTCGTTCGCGTACCCGACGGTGGTCTTCGCCGCGTAGCTCAGCAGCTTGGCGGTGATGTCCAGGACCTGGCGCCCCTGGGCGGTCTTCCAGACACCTTCGGAGTACGTCATGGCGTCCTTGTAGAACTGCTCGCCGCCGACGTCGGCGAGCAGCGCGAAGAAGAACGAGTCCAGGTAACCCGCGGTCGGGTACGTGAACAGCGCGATGCCCTCGGCCTTGGCGGCGTCGCCGAGCTTGAACATGTCGTCCCAGGTGGTCGGGACCTGCCAACCCTTCTGCGCGAAGAGGCCCTTGTTGTAGACCAGGCCGGTCGGCGCGTAGTACATCGGCATCAGGTAGGTCTTGTCGTCGTTGTACGGGTTGGTGCTGAGGTTGCCGACGATCCCGTCGGCGAGCTTGGACCGAACTGTGGACTGTTCGCCCGGCACTGTCATGTCCAGGACTGCGGTGAGGTCCTCCAGTGCCTTGTCCTTGACCAGCGTCTCGGCGAGCGCGGCCTTGCGGCCCTGGGGCAGCACCACGACGTCCGGGAACTTGCCGGCCTTCATGTTGGGGCTGATCTCGTCTTCCAGGGTCTTCGAAAGCTGCAGCTGAACGTCCACATCGGGGCGCTTCGCCTTGTAAGCCTCGACGACCTGGAGGTACATGTCCCGGCCGTAACCACCCTCGAAGGCCGCGACCTTCAGGGTCTTCTTGCCGTCGGCGTTGTCGTCGCCTCCGGAACAGCCTGTCAGCAGGCTGAGCGCTGTCGCCGCGGCGACAGCTAGGACGATGGGTGTTCTCAACATGGGGGTGGTCCTCCGTGGGCGGTACGCACAACGGTGCGGGAGTGATCGGCGTGCACGAGGCACAGCCCGCTAGATCACTGGGCGGGCCGCGCGTTGTTACTGTGGCACCCGTAACATGACCCGTCAAGAACGATCTGCCCGTAGCAGGACGGTTAGCGTGACCGTGGCGCCGCGGTGGACTCCCGGACGATCAGGGTCGCCGGCGTCAGCGATTCGCCCTCTGACTGGGTGTCGAGCAGGAGTGCGACCGCCGCCGCCCCGGAGCGGTAGAAGTCCTGCCGAACGGTGGTGAGCGGCGGGTGGCAGTAGGCGGCCAGCTCGATGTCGTCGACGCTCACGATCGACACGTCCTGCGGCACCGACCGTCCGCGCTCCCGCAACGCCTTGATCAGGCCGAAGGCCATCTCGTCGCTGGCCACGAAGACGGCGGTGACCTCGGGAATCATTGCCAGGATCTGCCCCAGCCGGTACCCCGACTCGGGCGACCAGTCGCCCTCCAGGGCTGGTGGCGCGTCGATCCCGGCGGCAGCCAGGCACTCCTGCCAGCCCTGCCGGCGCTGCCGTGCCTCGATCCACTCGTCCGGCCCGGCCACGTGCCACACCTGGCGGTGCCCCAGGTCCAGCAGGTGTTGGGTGGCCGCGCGCCCCGCCTCGTGCTGGTCGATGCCCAGCACCCGCGCCCCGGTGGTGCGTGAGCCATCCACCGTGACGGTGGGGATGTCCCGGGTGATGTCCTCCATCCGCTGGGTCACGGAGATCAACGGGACCGCGATGATGATGCCGTCGACGCCCTGGTCGGAGAGCTTGAGCAGGGACTTCTCCATCAATGCGGTGTCCAGCTCGGCGATGGTGGCGATGCTCACCGAGTAACCCGCCTGACCGGCCGCCGCCTCCACCCCGGCGGTGACGCCCGAGCGCGAGTAGTAGCCGCCGGCCTGTAGCAGGACCAGGCCGAGGGTGAAGCTTCGCCCCGAGGAGAGCAGCCGGGGAGCGCCGTTGTACCGGTATTTGAGCTGCTCAACCGCGTTGAGGACGCGACGTCGGGTCTCCGCGTTGACGTTCGGCGAGTCGCGCAGCGTGCGCGAGACCGTCTGGGCCGACACACCGGCGGCGCGTGCCACGTCGGTCATGCTCGGCTGCTTGCCACGCATTGTCGCCTCGGTCATCCGCCCCGCCCTCCTGAGAACCCGGTACGGCGGCATCCTAGCGCCATTGTTACAGATGGCACGGGTAACATAAGCTTCGGCCATGATCGAGACGACCCGGCCGGGCACCACACTGACACCGTCGCCCAGGCCATCACCCGCACTCGGTTGGAGCGACAGTCAGCTCCACCGGCACGGCGTCCCGCACCGCATCCTCTCCGGCGCCCTGCACTACTTCCGGGTCCACCCGCAGCTGTGGCGCGACCGGATCCGCCGGCTGGCCGACCTCGGTCTCAACACCCTCGACACGTACGTGCCGTGGAACTTCCACCAGCCGCACGCGGACCGCGCACCCCGCTTCGACGGCTGGCGCAACCTCGAGGCGTTCATCGCACTCGCCGGTGAAGAGGGCCTCGACGTCGTCCTGCGCCCCGGCCCGTACATCTGCGCGGAGTGGTCGAACGGTGGTCTGCCCGCCTGGCTCACCGCCCGCGACGTGACCCTGCGCAGCTCCGATCCGGCGTTCACCGGGCCGGTCGAGCGTTGGTTCGACGAGCTGATCCCGCGCATCGCGCGGCAGCAGACGCATGCCGGCGGGGCGGTCGTGGCGGTGCAGGTCGAGAACGAGTACGGCAGCTACGGCGACGACGAGGCGTACCTGCGCTGGATTCGCTCGGCCCTGCTCGAGCGCGGCATCACCGAGCTGCTGTTCACCGCCGACGGCCCGACCGAACTGATGCACGACGCGGGCACGGTGCCGGGGACGCTCGCCGCGGCCACCCTCGGCTCGAAGCCCGAGGCCGCCCGTGCCCTGTTCGCCAAGCGCCGGCCCGACGAACCATTCGTGGTCGCCGAGTACTGGAACGGCTGGTTCGACCACTGGGGCGAGCTGCACCACGTCCGCGGGGTGGACAGCGCCGTCCGCACTCTCGACGCCATCATCGGCGAGGGCGGAAGCGTCAGCCTCTACATGGCGCACGGCGGCACCAACTTCGGCCTGTGGGCCGGTGCCAACGCGGACCGAGGCCGGCTTCAGCCCACCATCACCAGCTACGACTCCGATGCGCCGATCGCCGAGGACGGAACGCTGACCGCCAAGTTCCACGCCATGCGCGCTGTGCTCGGCGCGACCGGGCAACTGCGAGTGCCCGAGCGGATGCCGGTGCTCCCGCCGGCGCAGGTGCCGCTGACCCACCGCGCCGACCTGATCAGCGGCCTGCGCGCCGTGCGCACACCGGAGTCGAGCGGTCCACGGCCGGCCACCTTCGAGCAGCTCGGCCTGGACGCCGGGATGGTGCTGCTCACCGCCCACCCGAAGATCCCCACGGGCAAGCACACCATCGTGCTCACCGACGTGCGCGACCGCGCGATCGTCCTCGCCGACGGCGTACCGATCGGTGTTGCCGACGCCGATCATCCGGAGATACCGATCAACGGCACCGGCGCGGCGGTGCGCCTGGAAATCCTGGTGGAGAATCTCGGCCGGATCAACTACGGCCCACTGGTCGGTCAGCACAAGGGCCTGCTCGGACCGGTGCTCGTCGACCGCCGGATCGTGCACGGCTGGACCAGCTCTCCGATCGCCCTGGCCGAGTGGACACCGGACGACCTGCGCCACGCCACCGCTGCCGGACCGGCCAGCACCGGTGCCGGCTTCGCGGTAGCGACGGTGCACATCGAGAAGCCGGCCGACACCTTCCTCGCCCTGCCCGGCTCGGTGCACGGCCTGGTCTGGGTCAACGGGTTCCTGCTCGGTCGCTACTGGGACATCGGCCCGCAGGTGACGCTCTACTGCCCCGCGCCGCTGCTGCGCACCGGCGAGAACACGATCGTCGTACTGGAGACCGACCGGCTGGGCCCGGTCCTGGAGCTGCGCGACCAGTCTGAGCTTGGCCCCACCGAGGAATACGTGGAGGAGTTCGACTGACCGCCGGCCAATGTCCAGCGGGCGTGTGGCGCCGCCGGGGTGACGGTTCGCCGGACAGGCGTGATGAACGACAGTGTGACCGGGCCCCGGTCGCCCGCCGTGCTGACGGCCGGGGCCCGACAGGCGGGTCAGGCGCGCCTGCGGCGACGCTTCAGCAGGAGGAATCCCGCACCGGCCGCCAGGACGGCGGCACCGCCGCCGGCGGCGAGCGGCAGGGTGGTCGAGCGGCCGCCGGCGGCGGTGAGCTCCTCGGAGCCGGACTCGGTGGCCGCCTCGGAGTCGTCGGTCACGGCTTCGGTGTCGGTGCTGGCGCTCGCGCTGGCAGTGGGGGTGGGGGTGGCGGCGCTCGGGGTCGGGGTCGCGGACTTCGACGGGGCCGCATCGATGGCAGAGAGCGAATCGCCGTTGAGCGCAACCTTGATCCTGGCCTGACCCCCGCCCGAGGAGACGACAGCCACGGACACCTTGTTCGTCTTGTCCGTCAGGGTCGTGATGGCGTCCGTGTTGGCCGCTTCCCCGTTGGACGGCGTCTTGTTCTTGGTGGTGGTGTCGATCATCGAGGAGGAGCCGTAGGCGCCGTTGGGCACACGGTAGGCGTGAACACCCTCGATCTTCGCGTCCAGGTTGCCCGCCGCGTGGCGGTACTCGATGACGAGCCGGTCCTTGCCCAGCGCGATGTCCAGCGCCCGCGTCCCGCTGCCCGTGCCGTGCAGGGGGCGCAGCGTGTACGTCCCGGACTTGCTGACCTTGAGCGACGTACCGCCGGAGAGCCATCCGGCTCTGATCAGTTCAGGCGCGGAGAATCCGGACAGCCAGCCGCCGCCGCCCATGATGCTCTTGGCGCTGGTGCCGTCGGACTTGCAGGCGGTCAGTTTTCCGCCCGTGCACATCAGGCGGCCCTGGTGTGCGAAGCCCAGGTTGTGACCCAGCTCGTGCCCGACGACGTCCAGTCCACTCGCGGTGCCGTACAGATTGATCCAGGTGGTTCCGCCGGGCACCGTGGCGAGGCCGGCCCAGGGGCAGTTGGTCTTCTGCGCCGGGAAGACCATGGAGAGGCTGTCGTAGTCCTTCCCCTCCACCAGGCCCCGTTTGGTGAGTTCCGCCCGGGTCAGTTTGTTGATCTCGCCGTGTTGGCATCCGCCCGCGGTCAGGTCCAGCTTGATCGGCCCGATGAGCTTCTCCTTGACGGCGGGCACCATCGTGTACTGCCCGCGCGACACCTCCGACAGGAAGGAGGACACCGAGTCCTTCTTCGCGCCGAAGTAGGTGTCCGGCGTGGAAGCCTTCACCTGCTCCGGAAACTGGAAGGACGCGTCGCTGAACTCCACCAGGACGGGGAGGATCTTCTTCTTCACCGGTGCGGCCGTCGCGGGGGTGCCGGGGAGCGCGGCCGTGGTCAGTACGGCGATGCCTGTGGCCAGAGCGATGCGGCCGAGGGCAGACAGCTTCATGGGGTCCTATTCCTTCAAGGGGATGCCGGGCGGCCAGGGACGCCGATGTCCGTGGCTTTCCGGCCGTGTTCGGCAGCGTCGGGCCGCGGGGTTGCAGCGGCTGATGACGAGGGATTCCTGCCGGTCTTGTGCAAGGTCGGCAATGGATCGGGGCCGGGCTGGCCGCACGCACTGGACCAGCGGGCTAGGGCAGAGCAACAAAGAGGACGATGGGAGAGAAAGAGTCAGGAGCAGCCGAAGCCGCGCATGCACCACATCCTATGACATCCTATGTCTGATGTCGTAGGACCGTAAGGGCGCATCGATGTGCCCGTCAAGTGCTCAGCGTGGCCGTGCGTCATCCACGGAACGTGAGGGAACGTCACGAACGAAGGTGCCCTGCTGAGGGCCGGACGCACGGCCAGCCGGCTTCAGCACGTCGCGCAGCGTTGCCGCGAACTCGCAGCGGATCATCGCGGGTGCCGTCGTCCTCGGTCGGCAGACCGAACGTCGCCGGGTCGGGCGGGTGCTGCCCGAAGGAGGCATCGGTGAACTCGCCCTGCCAGGGACGTCATCGCGCTGAAGGCAGCCATGCCCGCGCAGGCCGCCCCGACCCCCGTGGTCGGGTGTCTCGGACGGTGACGGGGGCTATCGTGCACCTCGTGACGCACGAACGTGAGCTGACCTCACCTGTCGATCTGTGCCAACGGGACGGGCGGCTCAACCCGGCAGCGGTCGGCTGGACCCGCCGCCCGCTGCACACCGCCAACCTGCGCGGCTGGGGCCGGACCAAGCGGTGGGAGTACTGGGGGATCGTGACGCCACGGCACATCGTCGGGCTGGTCGCCTCGTCGCTCGACTACGCCGGTGTGCACAGCGTCTACGTGCTCGACCGGGACAGCGGCACCGAGACGAAGGCCGACGTGGTGGTGCCGCTGGCGCGCGCGACGGTCCTACCACCGCAGAGCGGCGTGGGCGAGGCCCGTGCCGGGGGCGGTGGCCTGGCCATCCGGATCGCCCAGCGCCCGGACGGCACCGCGATCTCGGCGACCGCCCCCGGAGTACGGCTGGAGGTGGACGTGCCGCTGCCGGCCGGCCACGAGTCGCTCGGCGTGGTCGTGCCGTGGAGCCCCACCCGATTCCAGTACACCGTCAAGGATGTCGGCCGCCCTGTTCTCGGCACGCTGCACCTGCACGGCCAGACCTACGAGATTGGTGGGCCGGACGCGTTCGCCGTCCTGGACCACGGTCGCGGCAGGTGGCCGTATTCGATCACGTGGAACTGGGCCGCCGGTGCGGCACCGGGACGGGCGATCCAGCTCGGTGGTCAGTGGACCGACGGCACCGGCGTCACCGAGAACGGCCTGTTCGTCGACGGCCGGTTGCACAAGATCGGCGAGGAGTTGCGCTGGACCTACGACCGGTCGGACTGGCTTCGCCCGTGGCGGATCAGCGGGGAACGGGTCGAGGCCGAGTTCCAGCCGTTCCACGAGAAGGTGGCCCGCACCAACCTGGGCGTCGTCGGGAACGAGACGCACCAGTGTTTCGGGCACTTCTCCGGCTGGGCGAAGACGGACGACGGGACAAAGGTGAGCCTCGACGGGCTCGTCGGCTGGGCCGAGGAGGCCCGCAACCGCTGGTAGCGGCGCCGGTCAGGGACGGTGGCACGGACACCAAGGCCGGCGAGCTTCACCGACGGAGACAGCCAGCCCGCGCTGCCCAGCGCCACCGTGGCGGAGAGCACCGCCAACACGGCCGGTTGCGTGCTCCGCCCGATGATCGGACCACTTCGAACTGTGGGCACCGTACCTCCGTGTTTATGATCGACGACCCCGACAGGGACACGAAACAGTGGCCGCTCGGTGCGGCCGGCGGAAAGAGTGAGGTGCGCGACGGTGATCCGCGAGGCGTACGCCTGCTGGGTGCGCGAACCCGGCGTGGCCGAGATCCAGCCGGTGTCGCTGGCCGCCCCGGGCCCCGACGAGGTGCTGGTCCGGGCCCGCTACTCCGGGGTCAGCCGGGGCACCGAGACGCTGGTGTTCGCCGGCCGGGTGCCCGCCGACCAGTACGCCTCGATGCGCGCGCCGTTTCAGGAGGGCGAGTTTCCCGGCCCGGTGAAGTACGGCTACCTCAGCGTCGGCGTGGTCGAGCAGGGCCCAGCGGAACTGCTCGGGCGGACGGTGTTCTGCCTGCACCCGCACCAGAGCGCGTACGTCGTGCCGGTGGGTGCTGTGGTGCCGGTGCCGGAGGGGGTACCGGCCGCTCGAGCCGTGCTCGCCGGCACGGTGGAGACCGCCGTCAACGCGCTGTGGGACGCGGCGCCGCTGGTCGGGGACCGGGTCACCGTGATCGGCGCGGGCATGGTGGGTTGCTGCGTCGCGGCGCTGCTGGCCCGGTTCCCCGGCGTGCACGTCGAGTTGGTCGACACCGACTCGCGCAGGGCTGGCGTGGCCGGGGCCCTCGGCGTCAACTTCGCCAACCCGGCCGATGCCCGCGGTGACCGGGACCTGGTCGTGCACGCCAGCGCCACCGCCGCCGGCCTGCAACAGTCGCTGGACCTGCTCGCCCCGGAGGGCACCGTCATCGAGCTGAGCTGGTACGGCGACCGCCCGGTGCAGGTGTCACTGGGCGGCGCGTTCCACTCCGGTCGACTCAGCGTGCGCAGCAGCCAGGTCGGCATGGTGGCACCCGCCCGACGAGGACGGCGCAGTTACGCCGACCGGCTGGCGCTCGCCCTGGACCTGCTCGACGACCCGGCCTTCGACGCGTTGATCACCGGCGCGTCGCGCTTCGCGGAGCTGCCCGACGTGCTCGCCAGACTGACCTCGGGCGACCTGCCCGCGCTCTGCCACCTCATCACCTACGAAGACGGAGAGTGACCGTGTTCAGCGTGACCGTTCGGGACCACATGATGATCGCCCACAGTTTCCGAGGCGAGGTGTTCGGGCCCGCCCAACGGCTGCACGGCGCGACGTTCGTGGTGGATGCGACGTTCCGCCGGCCCGACCTGGACGCCGACGGGATCGTGGTGGACATCGGCCTGGCCACCGAGCAGCTGCGAGCCGTGCTGAGCGAGCTGACCTACCGCAACCTCGACGACGAGGCGGCCTTCGCCGGGGTGAACACCACCACGGAGGTACTGGCCCGCACGATCGCGGACCGGCTGGTCGAGCGGGTGCACGCCGGTGAGCTGGGTGCGGGGGCGCGCGACCTGACCGGCATCACTGTCACCCTGCACGAGTCGCACATCGCCTGGGCGAGCTACGAGCGGTCGTTGTGACCGATGCGGGCCGGGCGGTGCACGTCGTCCTGCCCGGTGACATCGACGATCCGGCCACGCCCAGCGGCGGCAACTCCTACGACCGGCGGATCTGCGCGGGGCTGGGCGAGCGCGGCTGGTCGGTGCACGAGCATCCGGTGCCCGGCGCGTGGCCGCACCCCGATCCGGCCGACCGGGCGACGCTGGGCGGGGTGCTCGCCGCCGCGCCCGACGACGCCGTGGTGCTGGTCGACGGCCTGATCGCCTCGACCGTGCCGGACCTGCTCGCCCCACACGCCCGTCGGCTGCGCCTGGTGGTCCTGGTGCACATGCCGCTGGACGACGAGGCGGAAGGCCGGGCGTTGGCCGCCGCTCGGGCCGTCGTCACCACCAGCGAGTGGACCCGTCGCCGCCTGCTGCTGCGCCACCCGCTGCGTCCCGACCGCGTCCGGGTCGCGCGACCGGGGGTGACTCCCGCGCCGCCGACGCCCCCCGGATCGGCCACCGGCGGCCGGCTGCTCTGCGTGGCCGCGGTCACCCGTCACAAGGGTCATGACGTGCTGGCCGACGCGTTGACGGTGCTGCCCGAGGTGCCCTGGACGCTGGTCTGCGTCGGCACGCTGGCTCGGGAGCCCGAGCTGGTGCACCGGCTGCGCGACCGGCTCGCCGGCGCGGGCCTCGCCGACCGGGTCCGGCTGGCCGGGCCGCTGACCGGTGCGGCGCTCGACGCCGCGTACGCCGACGCCGACCTGCTCGTGCTGCCGTCCAGAGGCGAGACGTACGGCATGGTCGTCACGGAGGCGCTGGCGCGCGGCCTGCCGGTGCTGGCCACCAGGGTGGGCGGCGTGCCGGAGGCGCTCGGGCGCACCCCCGATGGTGACCTGCCGGGGTTGCTCGTTCCACCGGACGACCCGGCCGCCCTGGCCGGCGCGCTGAGCTGGTGGTTGGGCGACGACCACCTGCGGGACCAGCTACGGCGTGCCGCTCTCGCCCGGCGCGACACCCTGACCGACTGGCCGGTGACCACCGCGTTGCTGGCCGGCGTGCTGAAGGAGGTGGCGGAATGACCGCCGAGGAGACCCTGCCGTTCGCCGACTGGCTGCGGTTGCGTGAGCCGGCCGACGCGGCGGCGCGCGCCGAGGACCTGCTGGATGCCGTCCGGGCCCGGCTGACCGGGGACGCCCCGACGGTGATCCACGACCTGGGTAGCGGCACCGGGTCGATGAGTCGTTGGCTGGCCGCCCGGCTACCCGGACCACAGCACTGGGTGCTGCACGACCGGGACGCCGACCTGCTGACCCGGGCCGCCGAGGGCATGAGGGGAGTGACCGCCGCCGACGGCGCTCCGATCACCGTCCACACCCGCCGCGGCGACCTCACCCGGCTGACCGCCGCCGACCTCGCCGACAGTTCCCTGGTCACCGCGTCCGCGCTGCTGGACATGCTCACCGCGGAGGAGGTCGAACGGGTGGCGGCCGCCTGCGTCGGCCGACCAGCCCTGTTCGCCATCTCGGTGACCGGGCGGGTCCGGTTCACCCCGGCCGACCCGCTCGACGAGGCGGTCGAGGCCGCGTTCAACGACCACCAGCGGCGTACCGTCGAGGGCCGGCGGCTGCTCGGCCCGGATGCCGTCGCCGCCACCGCCGCCGCATTCGCCCGGCGCGGCGTCGACGTGCGGGAACGGCCCAGCCCGTGGCGTCTCGGCCCGGACCAGGCCGACCTGACCGCCGAATGGTTCCGAGGGTGGCTCGGGGCGGCCTGCGAGCAGCGCCCGGAGCTGGCCGGGCCCGCCCAGGCGTACGCCCGCCGCCGGTTGGCTGACGCGGCGGCCGGCCGACTCACCGTGCTTGTCGAACACACTGACCTCCTCGCCGGTGGATGAACCGTTCACGCCCTGGGTACGTGCACTAGGGCAAGTGGACGATCTTCAAAGGGGAGGCCGGCGCCGATGTTCTGGGCCTGGGCACGAGTGGTCGGCGGGGTGGGTCTGCTCGCCGTCCTGCTGTGGCAGGTGGGCACCGGCCCGTTCCTCGCCGGGGTACGACTGATCGACGCGTCAGCGTTGGCTGCGGCGCTGGTCATCGGGGTGCTCACCACGGTCTGCGCGGCGTGGCGGTGGAGCCTGGTCGCCGGCGGTCTCGGCGTACGCCTGCCGCTGGCGACCGCGGTGGCGCACTGCTACCGGGCCGTCTTCCTCAACGCCACCCTGCCCGGCGGGGTGCTCGGCGACGTGCACCGGGCGGTCCGCCACGGCCGCGACGCCGGCGACGTGAGCCGGGGCATCCGCGCGGTGGTCTGGGAGCGTGCCGCCGGGCAGGTGGTCCTGGTCGGGGTCGCGCTGGTGGTGCTCGCCGCCTTCCCGTCCCCGGTACGCCCGTACCTGCCGGTCGCCGCCGCGCTGCTCGTCGCCGGCGGGCTGGCCGTCGTGTTGTTGGCCCGGGTCCTTCCGAACGGTGGCGGGTCGCGCTGGGCGACGGCACTGCGTACCGCCGTTGCGGACGTACGGTCGGGGCTGCTGGCGCGGCGCACCTGGTTCGGCGTGCTGGTCGCCTCGGCCGTGATGGTCGCCGGTCACCTGGCCACCTTCCTGGTGGCGGCGCGCACCGCCGGATCGGACGCCCCGCTGTCCCGACTGCTGCCGTTGACGCTGCTCGCCCTGCTCGCCATGGGCCTACCGTTGAACGTGGCCGGCTTCGGGCCGCGTGAGGGGGTGGCGGCGTGGGTGTTCGGTGCGGCCGGCCTCAGCGCGGCCGAGGGTGTCGCCACCGCCACCGTCTACGGTGCACTGGTGTTGGTGGCCAGCCTGCCCGGCGCCGCCGTTCTGCTGGCCCGTCGGCGTCGAATTCCGGTCGCCGCCCGGGAAGCCGCCTCCATCGGTGGATGTTGAGTCGGTTGTGAGACGGTACGCGTCGCCGGACAGCGGTGGCGCCGGACGAAGGAGTCCCATGCCCGAAGCATTGCCGGTTGCCACGATCCGCACGCAGGTCACGGTGCCGCTGGCGTTCCCAGACGGCTACACCACGACCGCCCGGGTGTTCACGTTCAAGGGCCTGGTGGACGGTCGGGAGCACCTGGCCCTCGGCCTCGGCGACTGGGCCGGCGCCCTGGACCGGCTCGCGGTCGGGGGAGAGGCCCCGCTGGTCCGTCCGCACAGCGAGTGCCTGACCGGCGACGTGTTCGGCAGCGAACGCTGCGACTGCGGCCCGCAACTGCGCGAGGCGGTGCAGCGGATCGCCGAGACCGGCGGTTTCCTGCTCTACCTGCGACAGGAGGGCCGTGGCATCGGCCTGTACGCCAAGCTCGACGCGTACGCCTTGCAGGACGCCGGGTTGGACACCTACCAGGCCAACGTCGCATTGGGCCGGGGCGAGGACGAGCGGGACTACACCGTCGCCGCGCAGATGCTGGCCACGTTGGGCGTGCCGCGGGTGCGACTGCTGAGCAGCAACCCGGACAAGGCCGAGCAGTTGGCCCGGCTGGGCGTGGACGTGGCCGAACGGGTGCTCACCAGCGTCTTCCTCTCGCCGGCCAACGCCGACTACCTGGCGGCGAAGGCCGCCAAGGCGGCGGAGGTCGAGGCGGCCGAGGCGGCGGACGCGCTCGCGGGCCGTGCTCCTGAGCGGCCCGTCTCCCGATGAGCTGGCGGCCGGGGCCGACGCGGCCGTACGTGCTGCTGAGTTGTGCCGCCTCCATCGACGGGTACATCGACGACGCCTCCGAGCAGCGGTTACTGCTGTCCAACGAGGAGGACCTGGACCGCGTCGACGCGGTCCGGGCCAGCTGCGATGCCATCCTGGTCGGCGCTGGCACCGTCCGACGAGACGACCCTCGGCTGCTGGTGCGCTCCCCGAGCCGTCGGGCCGAACGGGTGGCGGCGGGTCGCCCGGCGTCGCCCACCAAGGTCACCCTGACCGCCCAGGGCGACCTCGACCCGACCGCCCGCTTCTTCACCGCCGGCGATTCGACCCGGCTCGTCTACTGCGCCACGGGCGCGCTGGAGAAGACCGAGGAACGGGTCGGCCGACTGGCCACCGTGATCGACGCGGGTGAGCCCGTCGACCCGGGGTGGCTGCTGACCGACCTGGCCGCCCGGGGCGTACAGCGGTTGATGGTGGAGGGCGGCGGGACGGTGCACGCCCAGTTCCTCGCCGCCGGTCTCGCCGACGAACTGCACCTGGTGGTCGCCCCGTTCTTCGTCGGTGACGGCCGGGCGCCCCGGTTCGTCGGCGAGGGGCGCTTCCCCTGGCACCCGGGTCGCCGAGCACGCCTGGCCGAGGCCCGCCAGATCGGCGACGTGGTCCTGCTCCGCTACGCCCTCTCCGACCTCTGCCCCACCGACCCCGCCCGCAGCTGACGGTCGATCATGAGGTTGGCGGGTGGTTCGATCTCCGTAGAACCCGCCAACCTCATGATCACCCCGATCGGGGTGGGTGGGGTTATTTTGTGGACGGTGGGGATGGGTTCGGACAGGATTTCCGGATGTCCGTACCGAGCCTGGCTTTGCTGCGCTGGCAGTTCGACCTGACGTGGTCGCTGTTCGAGTACCACCTTGAGCGACTCGAACCCGCGGACTTCCTGTGGGAGCCGGCCGACCACTGCTGGTCGGTGCGGCAGAGCACCGACGGCACCTGGACCCCGGACTGGGCCGACACCGAACCCGACCCGGTCCCGGTGCCGACTATCGGCTGGCTCACCTGGCACGTCGGCTGGTGGTGGACCGTGGCGATGGACCATCTCCGGGGCGGATCAGCGCGGCAGCGCACGGCCGTTGTCTGGCCGGGTGCGGGCGAGCCCAGCGTCGCCTGGCTGCGTGACCTGCGCACCGAATGGCTGGGTCTGCTCGACCAGCTCGGTGACAGCGACCTCGACCGCACCGCGACGTTTCCCTGGCCGGACGGGACCGACCACACCGTCACGCACATGATCGGTTGGGTCAACTCGGAGCTGATGAAGAACGTCGCGGAGATCGGTCAGCTCCGGCTGCTCCGCGCCGCACGGACCGATCGGTACGGCCCGACTGCTCGACCGTAGTACTTTCGTCACCCGGAGTGCCGTGACGAAACCGGAGGCGGCGTGCTCAGTGCCCGGTGTGTCGAGTGCGAGGCGGACCTGCCCGTCGCCACCGGCCGGGGACGCCCGCGCCGCTACTGCTCCCGGCGCTGCCAGGCCCGCGCGTACCGCAGGCGTCGCGAGCACGGCCCCACCAGCACCCCGCGTCGGATTCGGGACCTGCCCGCGCCGACCGGCGGCGACCCGCGCCACCGGTTGGTCGCCCTCGCGGTCGAGTTGGCGGACGCCGGCGGCCTGGACGCCGTCTCCCTGCGGGTCCTCGCCCAACGCGCCGGTCTGCCCGCCCACGCCGTGTACCGGCACGTCCGGAACCGGGCCGACCTCCTCGCCGCGATGGCCGAGCAGATCACCGCCGCCCGCCCGCCCGGCACCGCACCACTACCGGGCGACCCGCGCCAACGGCTCGAACGGCTGGCCGGAGACGAGTGGGCGATGTACCGCCGCCATCCCTGGCTGCTGGCCATCCTCGCCACCGATCGGCCACCGACCGGGCCGGCGGTACTCGCCATGGTCGACCGGGTGGTCGCGGCGTTCAGCAGCGCCGGGTACGACCCGGCCGAGGCGTTCCGCGCCTACCTGGCGCTCAGCGGCTACGTCCAGGGGATGGCCCTGCTCATCCGACGTGACTCCGGGGACACCACCTACCACGCCTGGTGGTCGGCGACCCTCACCCGGCTGGAACGAACCGGCCGTACCCGGGACCGACAGTGGCTGGCCGCGGCCGGGCAGACCAGACCCGACACCGACCTGGACACCTGGTTCCAGTTCGGCCTGCGTGGGCTGCTCGACGGCCTGTTGCGCAGCCCCGCTCGGTAGGGTGTTCGGCGTGCCGCGACTGGAGAAGGTCACTCAGGACAATGTGGAGGCCGCGTGCCGGGTGAGCGTGCGGCCCGACCAGGAGAAGTTCTCGTCTCCGGTGGCCTGGTCCCTCGCCGAGGCGTACGCGCAGCCCGAGATCGCGTGGCCGCGTCTGATCGTCGAGGATGACGAGATCGTCGGCTTCCTGATGGGCTTCTTCGACATCGTGTGGGATCCGGCCCAACCGGGCGACAGGCGCTCAGGGCTGTGGCGGCTGAACATCGCCGCCGAGCACCAGGGCCGGGGGTACGGCCGCTTCGCGGTACAGGCTGTCCGCGACGAGGCACACCGACGTGGGCACGACCGCGTCTACACGACGTGGAAGCCGGGGCCGGACGGCCCGGAGCAGTTCTACCTGAAACTCGGGTTCCAGCTGACCGGGGAGACCAGCGAGGACGAGGTGGTGGGCGTCCACTCCACCCACTGACCAGACGCCACCGACCACCCCGGACCGAGTGATCAGCAGTGCGGCGGGGCCTGCGTACGATGCGGGGTCGAGTTCCCCTCGTCGCGGCGGAGGTACCGGGCAATGGCAGGCCAGCACGAGGGTTTCGCTCTCGGCATCGACCTCGGCACGTCCAACACGGTCGCGGTGCTGCGCTGGCCCGACGGGCGGACCCGTCCGCTGCTGATGGACGGTCAACCGCTCAGTCCGTCCGCCGTCTACGCCGACCCGAACGGCACCCTGCACACCGGCTGGGACGCCCGCCGCTTGGCGCAGGCCGACCCGGCCCGGTTCGAGGCGAACCCGAAGCGTCGGGTGGACGAGCCGACAGTGCAGCTCGGCGACCGCGCGTACCCGCCGGCCGACCTGCTCGCCGCGGTGCTGGCGGCGGTCGGTCGGGCGGCGGTGGGCGCTGTGGGTTTCCTGCCGCCGGCCGTGGTCACCTGCCCGGCCGCCTGGGACGCGACGCGGCGGCAGGTCCTCGCCGACGCGCTGCTGCGGGCCGGCTGGCCGCAGGCGGTCGAGCACACCCTCGCCGGGCCGACGCCGCCCGGTACCCGCCTGCTGCGCGAGCCGGTGGCCGCCGCCCGCTACTACACGCAGGTGCTGCACCGTCCGGTGCCGGTCGGTGGGGCGATCGCGGTCTTCGACTTCGGTGGCGGGACACTCGACGTCGCGGTGCTGCGCAACGAGGGCGCGGACCCCTGGGGTGACTCCGGCTTCAGCGTGGTCGCTGACGGTGGCCTGCCCGACCTGGGCGGACTGGACCTCGACGCCGCGCTGGTGCGGCGGGTCGGCGAGTTGGTCGGTGAGCGGCACGCCGCGCAGTGGGCCCGGCTCACCCGACCGGCGGATCCGGCGCAGCGCCGCGACCAGGTCCGGCTCTGGGACGAGGTACGGGGTGCGAAGGAGACCCTGTCCCGGTCCGCGGTCGCCCCCGGTCGCGGTGCCGGGAGTGGCCGAGACGATCCAGCTGACCCGGGCGGACGTCGAGCGGGTGGCCACGCCGCTGCTGCGCCGGGCGGTGCAGCGGGCCCGGGAGGTCATCGCCGCCGCCGGGCTGCGCCCCGATCAGCTCGACGGGCTGTTCCTCGTGGGCGGGTCGTCACGGATCCCGCTGGTGGCCCGCATGCTGCACGCCGAGCTGGGGATCGCGCCGACGGTGCTCGACCAGCCGGAGTTGCCGGTGGCCGAGGGCGCACTGACCGACCTGCCGCTGCGGAAGGCGCTACCCGCCCCGGCGTACGCGGGAGCGCCGCTCGCACCACCCGCGCCGGCTCCGGTGAGCCCGCCCGCCCCGGCGGGAGCGCCCGCGCCGGTCGTACCGTCGCAGCCCTGGCCGGGATCCACCCCGCCGGCGGGCCCGCCTCCCGGGCCGGGGCTGGCCGGCGCCACCCCGACCCCGTCGGGCGGCGCGACCCGCTGGCGGAGGGCGCGCTGGGTGGTGCTCGGCGCGGTGCTGGCCCTGGCCGGGGTGGCCACCGCGGCGACGCTCTACCTGACCCGGGACCGCTACCCGGATCTGGAGTTCGCCGCGCTGCGCGAACTGTCCCGGCTGTCGGCCGGCCCCGAACGGCCGGCCGACATGTGGACAGCGGTGCTCGACGACCGGGCCTACCTGGCGTTTCCGCTGCCCGACGACCGGCTGGAGGTGGTGGCCGTCGACGCGGGCAACGGCCGCGAGCTGTGGCGCGAGCAGACCGACGTGCGGGCCGACGACTGGGAGGCGATCATCGCCGTCCCCGGGGCGGTCGCGGTCCTCGCCGACGCACCGGGCGACAGCCCCCGACCGCTGGCCGTCCTCGACGGTCGTACCGGCGAGCAGCGCTGGCAGCGCGTTCTGCGTGGTGACGACGACGTCTACTTCGCCGACGACACGGCGGTGCTGGTGGACCGGGCCGCCGACGAACTGGTCGGCCTGCGCCTGACCAACGGCTCGGCGAAGTGGAGGCAGCCCAACCCCCGCGGCCAGTACGCCGGTGGCCGTACCGTGGTCCGGCCGGTCGGCACCGACGCGGCGGCGGGCGGGCCGGCCTTCCTCGACGGCACGCCCCGCAACCCGTGGACGAGCAAGGGGCGGCGACTGGTCCAGGTGGGTGCGGACCGGTCGGTACGGCTGCTCGACATGGCCTCCGGCGCGGTGCTGCGCCAGTGGGGGAGCGTCGCCGACCTCGACGACCTGGTGGTCGCCCACGAGGACCGCCTGTACGTGGCCGCCAACGAGGGTGGCTACCAGCTGCTCGCGTACGACCTGGGCTCCGACGCCGAGCCGGTGGTGCTGCACCGTTCCGGCAACGACGAGTACCGCCCGAAGGAGCTGGTGGCCTGCGGTGAGCGGCGGGCCTGCCTGTTGCAGGTGCCGGACAACGACGTCGCGCGCACCGAGGTGGTGGCGGCCACCGAGGGTGAGCGCGTGATCAGATGGTCGGCGCCGGGCGTGACCGGTCTGGTCCCGATGGGTGAGCAGGTGCTCGCCCAGCGGGAGTTGCCGGAGCCGACCGTCACCGTCTTCGACGCCGCCGGCAAGCCGGTGCTGCGGGACCGTGGCGGGGTCGCGGTCCGCCTGGACGCGGGCAACCTGCTGGTCTTCGCCAAGGCGCCCAGCGTGGTCGCGGACAACCGGGTGCTGGCCGGGGTGTGGGCCGACTCCGGTGAGGTCGACGAGTTGGGTGAGCTGAAGGACGTGCGCAGCTCGTCCTGCTCGTGGAACACCCACGTGATCGCCTGTGGCGCGGACAAGGACTTCGTGCTGTACCGCTTCACCGACGACTGACGTCAACGGCCCACCGATCGGCTCGTACGATGCTCCGGTGAATCTTCGAGGTACGGTCCGCGCCGATCGCCCGTTGGTGGTTCTTGCCGTGGGGGAGGAGGCCCGCTACCTGCCGCCCGAGCTGCCCGTCCTGCTCACCGGCATGGGCAAGGTGAACGCCGCCAGCGCGGTGGCCGCGGTGCTGGCCGCCGGGCCGCGCCCCGCCCTGCTGCTCAACCTGGGTACGGCGGGCGCGTTGCGCCCCGGGTTGGCCGGCATCCACGAGGTCGCCACCGTGCTCCAGCACGACCTGGACACCGACCTGCTGCGCACGCTCACCGGCGAGACCTACGGTGCGCCGCTGTCGCTGGCCGCCGAGGGCGCGGTGCTGGCCACCGGTGACACCTTCGTCGCCGACGACGCGCAGCGGGACCGGTTGGCGCAGCGCGCCGACCTGGTCGACATGGAGGGGTACGCGGTGGCCTGGGCCGCGGCGCAGGCCGGCGTGCCGTGCCGGCTGGTCAAGCAGGTCAGCGACGAGGCGGGGGAGGGTGCGGCCCGGACCTGGCAGGAGTCGGTGGACGCGTGCGCCCGGGACCTCGCCGAGTGGGCCGCTCGACACTTCGCCTGAACAAGCAGGAATCAGTCGCCGGGCTGCCGCAGCCGCAGGCCCGGTGTGGTCTCCCGGGCCGCTCCGGGAATCAGGATGTGCGCCGCCAGCGTGAGCGCCACGACCGTGGTGACCAGCAGCGGCGGCCAGCGGCCGGCCCACGGCAGCGTGAGCAGCGGCAGGGGGAGGCAGAGCATTCGCCGCCACGGCACGAGCTTGGACACCAGCAGGGTGAACAGGGCACGGCCGATCACGAACAGCGCGGGGCCGCCCAGGATCAGTAACAGCCACCCCACCGGCGTGGTGCCGGTCGGGCGGGTGACCACCAGGTCGAACGAGGCCGCCGTGGCGACCACCCCGGCCAGCATCACCAGATGGGTGTACGGCGCCACCCGCGCCGGCCGGCCCGACTTCGGCCCGGCCCCAGCCTCCAGCAGCTCGCCGGCGCGGAAGACGTAGACCTGCCAGAGCAGCAGCATGATGGCGAACGCGCAGAGCAGCGCGGCGACCCGGAACCCGGCCAGCGGGCCCCGGCTGACCTGCAGCGTGGGAACCAGGATGATGTCGCCGAGGGCCAGGATGACGAACTGCTGGTACCGCTCGCCCAGGTG
Source organism: Micromonospora sp. NPDC127501 (assembly GCF_040302185.1). Classification (NCBI taxonomy): domain Bacteria; kingdom Bacillati; phylum Actinomycetota; class Actinomycetes; order Micromonosporales; family Micromonosporaceae; genus Micromonospora; species Micromonospora sp. NPDC127501. Next base: position 43,981 of record NZ_JBEORJ010000012.1, read on the forward strand.
GGCGGTGGTCCGCTCGTACTGCTCGAAGGGCACCCGGCCCAGCCACGGCGTGGGGTAGCGGGCCGCGGCGGACAGCAGGTCGATCGTGATGGCGATCGTCCAGAGGGCCCAGTTCACCGTGCCGGACACCGCGCCGGTGATCCAGAAGACGCCGGACACCACGAACCAGAAGAAGAACCGGGTGGCCCGGACCATGGCCGCCCGATGTCGCTGCCGGTACAACGTCGTGACCAGGATGATGCCGCGGATCACGTGCGTGCCGACGTAGGAGATCGCGAAGACCAACGCGTGCCCGTCGGAGACCATCGGCAACGACGCCGCCATCCCCACCGAACCGACCATGGCGACCATCAGGATGGTCTGGATGGGGCGCTGCTGCGGGTCGTAGAACTCGGTGGTGGTGGAGGTGACCGACCAGGTCCACCAGATCGCCGTCAGCATCAGCAGGACCATCGCGGCGCCGGACCAGTTGTGGACTTCCGCGAGCAGGGTCGAGGTCAGCGCGAGCGAGGCCACGAAGACCACGTCGAAGAGCAACTCCAGCAGTGTGGCCCGCGTCGAACCGTCCGGCCGGCGTACCAGTGCCGCGGTGCCTCCGGTGGTCATGCGCGGCCTCCCGCCGTGTCTCCGAGGATTATCGGCGGTAGCGGCGCGGCCCGCCCCTGGATCGGCGATTCCCGCCGGGTGGGGAGGGCAGCGGCCGGAGGTTGCGCCGGTCAGTCGTCGGGTTGCCGCAGCCGCAGGCCCGGTGTGGTCTCCCGGGCCGCTCCGGGAAACAGGATGTGACCGGCCAACCCGAGCGCCACGATCGTGGCCACCAGCACCGGCGGCCAACCGCCGGCCCACGGCAGCACCAGCAGCGGCAAGAGCTGCCAGGCAATTCGCCGCCACGGCACGACCCACGACACCGCCATGGTGAACAGGACGCGGCCGACCACGAACAGCGTCGGGCCGGTGATGATCAGCACGAGCCACGGCACCGGTGTCGTTCCGGTCGGCCTGGTGACGACCAGGTCGACGGTGGCGGCAGTGCCGGCCACGCCGGCCAGCATGACCAGATGGGTGAACGGGGCCAGTCGCGTCGCCCGGCTCCCCTTGGACCCGGCCGCCACCAACAACTCGCCGGCGCGGAAGACGTAGATCTGCCAGAGCAGCAGCATGGTGGCAAAGGCGCAGAGCAGGGAGGCGAGGCGGAGGTGATCGAGATGACCCCGGCTGACCTGCAGCGTCGGCAACAGGATGATGTCGCCGAGGGCCAGGATGATGAACTGCTGGTACCGCTCGCCCAGGTGCTCGGTGGTCCGCCCGTACTGCGCGAGCGGCACCCGGCCCAGCCGGGGTGTGGGGTAGCGGGTCGCCCCGCCGACGAGGTCGATCGTTATGGCGATCGTCCAGAGCCCCCAGTTCGGAGTCTCTGACAGCGCGCCGAGGACCCAGAAGACGCCGGACACCGTGAACCAGAAGAGAAACCGGGTGGCCCGCTCCCTGGCTGTCCGGTGCCCCTGCCGGTGCAGGGCGGTGACCAGGATGATGCAGCGAATCACATGCGTGCCGACGTACGAGATCACGAAGAGCAGCAGGTGCCCGATGCTGACCATCGGCAGCGATGCCGCCATCCCCACCGAGCCGACCATGGCGACCATCAGGATGGCCTGGATCGGGCGTTGCTGCGGATCGTAGAACTCGGTCGTGGTCGTGGTGACCGACCACGTCCACCAGACGGCGGTCAGCATCAGCAGCAGCTTGGCGCCGCCGGACCAGGAGAGATCTTCGGACAGCAGTTTCGATGTCAGTGCGAGGGCGGCCACGAAGACCACGTCGAAGAGCAACTCCAGCAGTGTTGCCCGGGTCGACTGGTCCAACCGGCGTACCAGCGCCGCATTCCCTGTGGTGGTCATGCCTGGCCTCCCGCCGCGATCTCCCGAGGAATTATCGGCGGCCCCGACACAGGCCGCCCCCGGATCGGCGATTCCCACCGGTCGGGGAAGAGGGCGGCCGGAGGTTGCCACGACGTCGGGCACCGGGCGATGCTTTACCGCATCCACCAATCTCGATCTCTTCGGAGGTTCGGATGCGCCGCTCCCCGCTGGTCGCCCTCGTCCTGACCACCCTGCTGCTCGTCGAGCCCGGCGCGGCCCAGGCCGCCGTCCCCGACCGGGCCGCCGCGCCCGCCGCCCACGCGACGGCCACGCTGACCGGGGTACGCACCGCGGGCACCGCCTGGGGTCTCGACCCCGCCACCGGCCGGATGATCCTCACCGTCGACGACACAGTGGCCCCCAGCGAACTGGCCGCGCTGCGGGCGGTGACCGACCGGGCCGGCGTGCTGTTGCGCCGCGAACCCGGAACGCTGCGCCCCCTGATCGCCGGCGGGCAGGGCATCTACGGCGGCGGTGGCGCGCGCTGCTCGCTCGGCGCGAACGCGCGCAGCGGCAGCACCTACTACGTGATCACCGCCGGGCACTGCACCACCGCCGCCACCACCTGGTACGCCGACAGCGCCCTGACCACAGTGCTCGGCACCCGCACCGCCACCAGCTACCCCACCAACGACTACGGGCTGATCCGCTACACCGGCCGGATCGCCCACCCGAGCGCGGTCTACACCTACCCCGGCCTGCTGACCATCAACGGCCCCGGCAACGCGTACATCGGCCAGGCGGTGTGCCGCAGCGGCAGCACCACCGGCGTGCGCTGCGGCACCGTCACCGGTCTCAACCAGACCGTCAACTACGCCACCGGCGTGATCTACGGCCTGATCCGCACCAACATCTGCGCCGAGCCGGGGGACAGCGGCGGACCGCTCTACGTGGCCGCCACCGGCACCATCCTCGGCATCCTCTCCGGCGGCACCGGCAACTGCACCGCCGGCGGCACCACCTACTACCAGCCGATCGCGGAGGTGCTGGCCGCCTACGGGCTGACGGTGCCCTGAGCGTCGAGGTGTGACGCGCGACAGGTTGCCCGTCCCGGGCGGGACACCTAGGCTCGGCGAGGCCCAGCACCCCCGCCGCGAGGACGTGTGCCCGATGCCGACCGCCCCCCGACCTGACCAGGCGAGTGTCCCGGCCGGCCTTCCGTCGATCGAGGTGGCCGCGGTGGGGGAGACGATGGTGGTGCTCTGCCCCGCCCCGGGTGAGCCGCTGGAGCGCGCCGAGCGGGTCGCCGTCTCGGTCGGTGGGGCCGAGTCCAACGTGGCCGGTTACCTGGCCCGCCTGGGACACCTGACGACCTGGGTGAGTCGGGTCGGCGACGACCCCTTCGGTCGGGCCGTCGTCCGGCACGTCGCCGCCGCCGGCGTCCGCGTCGACCAGGTGTGCGTGGACCCGGCCGCCCCCACCGGCCTGTACGTCAAGGACCCGGGCCCGCAGGGGACGACCGTGCACTACTACCGGGCCGGGTCGGCGGCCGCCCGGATGGACCCCGCCACGCTGGCCGACCCGGCGCTGGCCGGTGCCCGGGTGCTGCACCTGTCCGGGATCACCCCGGCGCTCTCCGCGTCCTGCCGGGCGCTGGTCGAGCACGCGGTGACCGACCGGCCGCTGGCGCAGGCGTTGGTCAGCTTCGACGTCAACCACCGGGCCCGGCTGTGGTCCGCCGAGCAGGCCGCGCCGGTGCTGCGCGACCTCGCCAACCGCTGCGACCTCGTCTTCGTCGGGCAGGACGAGGCGGAAACCCTCTGGGGCACCACCGACCCGATCGCCGTACGCGAGTTGTTGCCCGATCCGGAGACGGTGGTGGTCAAGGACGGCGCGGTGGGCGCCACCGCACTGGTCCGCGACGCCGAACCGGTCTTCGTGCCCGCGCCCCGGGTCACGGTGGTGGAGCCGGTCGGCGCGGGAGACGCCTTCGCCGCCGGCTACCTGGCCGGGCTGTTACGCGGCCTCGACCCGGTGCGGCGGTTGCGCCTCGGTCACCTCCTCGCGGCGCAGGCGTTGACCAGCAGCGGCGACAACGCCCCGGTCCCGCCGTGGGCCTGGTTCGAGAAACTCATCGACGCCCCCGACGACGCCTGGTCGCCGCTCGACCTGACCGTCCCGGGGGCGACGACCTGAGTCGGGCCGGCGGCTTGCGACCCGACCAGCAGCAACAGTCCCACCGCGACCTCGGATGGAGTGCACCATGACCACACCGGACTTCGACCACATCTTCGGCGGTGCCCGGGTGATGGCGATCCTGCGCGGCCTGCCGGTCGCCGAGACCGTTCGGCTCGCCGAGCGCGCCTGGGATCTCGGCATCGACGTGGTGGAGGTTCCGGTGGCCACCGCTGACGCGGTGCCGGCGCTGCGGGCCGCCGTCGAGGCGGGGGCCGAGCGCGACCGGATCGTCGGCGCCGGCACCGTGCTCGACGTCGACCAGGTCGCCGCCGCGGCCGACGCGGGCGCCCGGTTCACCGTCGCGCCCGGCCTGGACCTCGCGGTCGCCGACGCCGCCGCCGCGCATGGGCTGCCGCACCTGCCCGGTGTGGCCACCCCGACCGAGGCCCAGCAGGCACTGCGGCACGGCCTCACCTGGCTCAAGGCGTTCCCCGCGATCTCCCTCGGCCCGGCCTGGTTCAAGGCCGTCGCCGGCCCGCTGCCGCAGTTGCGCTTCGTCGCCACCGGCGGCCTCGACGCCAGCAACGCCGGCGCGTTCCTGCAAGCGGGCGTACGCGTGGTGGCCGTCGGCTCCGCCCTCTCCGACCCCACCCAACTGGACGCCCTCGCCACCCTGACCCGCCCCACCCCCTAGCCCTCCCTCCCTCCCCCGAGGCTCTCGCCGATCTTGCACTTGTGGTTGTCGATGCGTCCTGATTCGCGGCTTTGGTCGCGACAGAAAGTGCAAGATCGCCGGGATCGGGGCGGGACGCGAGGTCGGGGTGAGCGTGGGGGCGGGGAGGGCGGGGAGAGCGGGGGGAGCGGGGGGAGCGGGGGAGGGTGGCGGGGTTGCGCCATGGCGTAAGTGCGTCGGGGTGCGGTGCGCGGTTGGGATGGGCTCGGCGTCGATGCTGTGGTGCGTACCACTTCTCGACACAAAGAGGTCATCGTGGCTCTGTCTCACCGGCGCCGCCGATCCGGGCTGATCGCCCTCGGCGTCGCCCTCACCCTGGCGGCCGGGTTCACCCCACCCGGCGCGGGAGCGGCTGCCGCCCCGCCGAACAACCCCGACCGCCCCGCGGGTCAACCCCCGGCCGCCGCCGGACGCGCGTCCACCGTCACCCTGATCACCGGTGACACGGTCACCGTCACCACCGCGGCGGACGGCAGCACGGTGTCGACAGTGCGCCGGCCGGACGGTAGCACCCCCAGCTTCCACCGCACCGTGCGCGACGGCGACACCTACGTCTACCCGGACGCGGCGCTGTCCTATGTGACAAGTGGTGTGCTGGACCGGCAGCTGTTCAACGTCACCGACCTCATCGCCGACGGCTACGACGACGCGCACACCGACGCGCTTCCGTTGATCGTCACGATGACCGACGCGGCGGCCCGCAACCGCACCCGCCCCGCCGTCGACGGCGCCGAACTGGTCCGACCGTTGGACAGCGTGCAGGGCGCGGCGCTGACCCGCCAGCGCGCCACCGCCGCCCGGTTCTGGACCGCGCTGACCGCCGGTTCGACCCGGCGTACGGGTGACGCCCCGACCCTGGCCAACGGCATCGCCAAGGTGTGGTTGGACGGTCGGGTGCACGCGGACCTGGCCGAGTCCACCGCGCAGATCGGCGCGCCGAAGCTGTGGGCCGAGGGCAACACCGCCACCGGTGTCGACGTCGCGGTGCTCGACTCGGGTGCGGACGCCGAACACCCGGATCTCGTCGGCCAGATCGCCGAGTCCAGCAGCTTCGTGCCCGAGGAGCCCGACATCCTTGACTACAAGGGCCACGGCACGCACGTGGCCTCGACGATCGCCGGCACCGGTGCCGCGTCCGGTGGCGCGGAGCGGGGCGTCGCCCCGGGTGCCCGCCTGCACATCGGCAAGGTGCTCAACAGCGAGGGCAGCGGACAGGACTCGTGGATCATCGCCGGCATGGAGTGGGCGGCCCGGGAGCAGAAGGCCCGGGTGGTGAGCATGAGCCTGGGCGGTGAGGCCACCGACGGCAGCGACCCGATGAGCCAGGCGGTCGACCGGCTGAGCGCCGAGACCGGCGCCCTCTTCGTGATCGCCGCGGGCAACAGCGGCCCGGCCACCATCGGCAGCCCGGGTGCCGCCAACTCCGCGCTGACCGTGGGCGCGGTCGACGCCGCCGACCACCTCGCCGACTTCTCCAGCCAGGGGCCACGCGCCGGCGACGGCGGGCTCAAGCCCGAGATCACCGCCCCCGGCGTGGACATCCTGGCGGCCCGCTCGCACCTCGTGCGAGGCTCCGGCGACTACACGCTGATGAGCGGCACGTCGATGGCCACCCCGCACGTCGCCGGCACGGCCGCGCTGGTCGCCGCCGCGCACCCGGACTGGACCGGTCAGCGGATCAAGGAAGCGCTGGTCAGCACGGTCAAGGCCACCCCCGAGTACACCCCGTACCAGGCGGGTGCCGGCCGGGTCGACGCGGTCGCCGCCGCGCACGCCACCGTCTTCGCCACCCCGAGCGCCTACTCCGGCTTCCAGGCGTGGCCCCAGCAGCCGGGCGCGACCGTCGACCGTACGGTCACCTACACCAACCTCGGCAGCACGTCGGTCGACCTGAAGCTGGCCCTCGACGCGGCCACCGCGCCGGCCGGACTGTTCGCGCTCTCCGCCGACCGGGTCACCGTGCCGGCGGGCGGCACCGCCACCGTGACGGTGACCGCCGCGTACGACAAGCTGCCGGTGGAAAAGCAGGTCAGCGGCATGATCGTCGCCACCGACGACACCGGTGCGGTGCGCGGGCGCACCCTGATCGGCGCGGGCAAGGAGGGCCAGCGGCAGAACCTGACGCTGGTCGCCAAGGACCGCGACGGCAAGCCGCTCGTCGGCAAGGTCATCCTCACCGCCGACACCCTCTTCACCGCCGTGGACCTGCCCGAGAGCGGCACCGCCACGCTGCGGCTGCCGGTGGGAAGCTGGAACGGCTGGATTTCCGCGGACGTGCGCGGCGCGCACGGGCCGCACTCCAAGGGCATGGCGATGCTCAGCTTCACCGACGTGAACCTGGACCGCGACCGCACCGTCACCCTGGACGCGCGCGCCGCCCGACAGGTGCAGGCCCGGGTGCCGCAGGAGGCCACCGCCAGCGCGCTGCGGATGGACATCCACCGGTCCACGAAAAACGGTCTCACCGAGAGCCAGGTGCTGCCCGACGACTCGTACGACAGCATGTGGGCATTGCCGACGAGCCGTCCGGTGACCGACGGCGAGTTCGAGTTCGGTGCCCGGTGGCGGCTGGAGCAGCCGGCCCTGACCGTTTCGGCGGGCGGTCGCTCGTACGACGATCTGTTGGTCAAGCGGGCGACCCCGCCGCTGCCGGCCGGTCGTCGCCAGCTGGAAGCGGTCTACGTCGCCGACGCGTCGGCGACGGGGCTGGCCAAGCGTCCGGTCCGGGACCGGGCCGTGGTGGTGCGCCGCAGTGACGGTGTGGACATCGCCACCCAGGCGCAGGCCGCCGCCGCGGCCGGAGCGAAGCTGCTGCTCGTGGTGAACGACGGTGTCGGTCGCCTCCAGCCGTGGGACGAGGCGCCGTGGAGCCCGGAGAGCCCGGCCCCGGTGACCGTGGCAACCCTCGGCGCCGACGAGGGTGGGCAGCTCATCGCCGCCCTGGAGCGCGGCGCGGTGCGGCTCACCGTCGAGTCGCACCCGGAGACCACCTACCTGTACGACGTGGCGCACCACTGGACCGGCACGGTGCCGGCCGACCCCACCTACCGGCCCACGAAGCGGGAGTTGGCCCGGGTCGACGTGGAGTTCCGCAACTACCGGCAGGGCAAGGCGCTGGAGTTCCGCACCGACGTGTGGCGCGGCTGGGCGTCGAGCAACCAGGAGCCGGCCCCGGCGCAGGGCCGACGCACCGACTGGGTGAGCGCCGACCAGCGGTGGATCGACGACGCGTTCATCGCCGGCGAGACCGGTCAGCACCTGATGGCGGTAACCACGTACCCGGCCGGCAAGCCCAGCGCCGTCACCTGGTTCGGGCCGATCCAGCGACCCCGGATGGGCGGCAGCTACGTGCCGGTCCGGTACCTGGACACCGTCTACCTGCCCGCGCCCGGCTGGGGCGACGGGGGCGGCCACATCGGTGAGGCGTACGCGAACTACGACATGGTCAACCGGACCACCCTCTACCAGGGCGACAAGGAGCTGGACTGGGGTAACGCCGAGTACCTCCAGGTCTCCGGGCTGGCGTCTCAGCGACTGCCGTACCGGCTGGTGGTGGAGAACGACCGGGCCGCGTGGACCAACCCGTACTCCCGGCAGACCCGCACCGAGTGGGGCTTCCACTCGGCGGTCACGGGGGAGGAGTCGGCCGAGGTGCTGCCGATGATCCAGCTGGACTACCAGGTGGCCATCGACTCCGCCGGCAGGGCGTCGCGGCGGGCACCGCTGACCGTTGTCGCCTCCCACCTGCCCGGCGTCACCGGCACGATCGGCGCGGTGACCGTCGAGGTGTCCTACGACGACGGGGCGACCTGGCAGAAGCAGCGGCTGACCCGGCACGGCGACGGCTGGCGTACCTCGCTGGCCGCACCGGCGAAGGCCGGCTTCGTGAGCCTGCGCACCACGGCGCGCGACACCGCCGGCAACACCGTGAGCCAGAGCATCAGCCGGGCGTTCGGCCTGCGCTGACAGCACTGCGGCCGGCCGCCGCTCGGGGTGCGCGAAACACCCCGAGCGGCGGCCGGTGCCGTCAGTGGAGTTCCTCGGCGAGCTGGTCCCAGTCCGTGACGACCGGCAGCAGGTCCCCGGCCAGCCAGGAGGCGCTCTGGTCGTCGTGGTGCGGGTCGCCGGGCACCCCGCAGGCGCCCAGGGGGACCACCCAGCGGCTGTCCGAGCGGCGGGCCAGGTCCCAGACGAAGCGCGCCGCCGGCCCCCGGAAGCACCAGTGGGTGACCCCGGGGACGCTGGAGGTGGCCAACACGCAGTCGTGGTCACCGTCGAGCCGGGGGCCCGGCCCGGTGTCCGGGCCGGGCAGGGCCCGCCACGGCGCCAGCCGGTGCAGGTCCCCCCAGGGCACCTGCCCGGCCGCCGCGTCGGCGACCTCCTCGGCCGCCGCGCGTACCAGCGCGCTGATGTCCACACCGGGCAGCGGGGTCGTGCCGAGCAGGTGCTCCAGCGCGTGACCGACGCGCGGCGTCAGCGCCAGCCAGGGCGCGAACACCTCGGGGTACGCGGGCAGCTCGGCCAGCGCGGCCAGCGCCGGGTGGGCGGCGATCCGGCGTACGACAGCCGCCCGCAGGAGGGCGTAGGCCGCCGCGTCCGTGCTGTCGGCGGCCATCCGGCGGTCCCAGCGCAGCAGACGTTCACGCAGCGCGGCGGCGGCCGGACCGAGCCCCGTCGACTCGGCGAGGACCGCCAGCAACGGCCCGGCCGCGCCCAGGTACGTGTCGGTGTGCACCGAGGCCATCTCGTCGGCCGTCCAGGTCGGGCGGGCGTCGAGCAGCTCGGCGATGCGATGCGCCCGGTGCGCTGCGGCGAACTCCACCCCCAGTGGCGCCGCCAGCCCGCGCTCGTTGGCCATCACCGACCGACCGACCACCTCGGCGCGGGGCATCGGCGCGTGCCAGCCCTGCCAGGCGTACGCGGCGTCCCATCCGGGCACCACCCGCCGGCCGTTCTCCGGGTGCCGCACCGGCACCGCCCCGGCGACCCGGTGCAACAGCCCTCCGGCGGTGTCCGCCGCCTGCACCACGTTGACCGGCTCCACCCAGTGCCGCAGCGCGTGGTCCACGTCGGCCACGGTGCGGGCGCGCAGCAGCTCCGGCAGCGTCGCGAAACCGAGGTCGCCCCGGACCCGGGGCGGGTAGCGCAGGCTGACGGCACTCTCGTCGTCCGGCCCACCGGCGATCACCGGACCACGATCGGTCTCCACCACCTCGACCTCGACCGGGTCGGCCCCGGCCACCTCGATCGTCTCGACGTGGCGGTGCGCCGGTCGCCAGCCGTCCGGGCCGAGCGCCTGCACCCGGGGGCCGTCGCGGCGCAGCCGCTCCGCGTACACGTCCTGGTAGTCGGCCATCGCGTTGGTGATCGCCCAGGCCACCTCGCCGGTGTGCCCGAAGTGCGCGATGCCCGGCACACCCGGCACCGCCAACCCGACCACGTCGTACTCCGGGCAGGCCAACCGGATCTGCTGGTAGACGCCGGGATCCTCGATGAACCGGTGCGGATCGCCGGCGAGCAGCGCGGCCCCGGTGCCGGTGCGCTCGGCGGCGAGTAGCCACCCGTTGCTGCCGGCCACTGCGGGCCCGTCGGTGGCGAACAGGTCGACCGCGTCCGGCCCGAGACGCTGCGCCACGTGCTCGCGCCAGAGCTTGCCGGGGAACCCGGCGAACAGGATGTGGTGGCCCAGCCAGACCGCGAGCGGTGTCCACGGCTCCCACCGACCCGGGCGCAGCCCGGCGGCGGCGAACTCCGGTGACCGGGCCGCCCCGGCGGCGAGAGCGGCGTTGACGCCGTCCACGTAGGCGCCCACCCACTCGGCGGTCGCCGGGTCCAGTGCCGCGTGGCACCGGCGTGCGGTGTCGTCGAGCCGGACCTGCCGGACGAACCGGTCCCAGCCGAGCGCGTCGGGGCCGAGGAACGCCGCGCTGGTGCCTCGGGCGCGGTGCCGTTCCACCTCGATCTGCCAGGCCCGGTCGTACGCGGTCACGCGGCCCTGCGCCGCCGCCAGCGCGAGCGGGTCGTCGGCCCGCAGGTGCGGCACCCCCCACGGGTCGCGGAAACGCCGCTCGCCGCTCGTTCGCTCGCTCACGCCGGCTCCGGGGCCAGTGTGGTGACGCGGCGTCGGGCCGCGGGCACGACCAGCGGGGTGCCCGTCTCCGGGTCGTCGATCACCCGGCAGGGCAGCCCGAACACCTCCGCCACCAGCTCGGCGGTGACCACCGACGCCGGCTCCCCGGCGGCCACCACGCGCCCGTCGCGCATGGCGATCAGGTGGGTGGCGTAGCGGGCCGCGTGGTTCAGGTCGTGCAGCACCGCGACAAGGGTGCGGCCCTGCTCCTCGTGCAACCGGGCGCAGAGGTCCAGGATCTCGATCTGGTGGGCGATGTCCAGGTACGTGGTCGGCTCGTCGAGCAGCAGCAGGGGCGTCTGCTGGGCCAGCGCCATGGCGATCCAGACCCGCTGCCGCTGCCCGCCGGACAACTCGTCCACCGCCCGGTCGGCGAGGTCGTCGACCCCGGTCGCGGCCATCGACTCCTCGACCACCCGCTCGTCCTCGCGGGACCACTGCCGCAGCAACCCCTGATGGGGGTAGCGACCCCGGGCGACCAGCTCGGCGACGCTGATGCCGTCCGGTGCGATCGACGACTGCGGCAGCAGGCCGAGCGTACGGGCCACCTTGCGGGCGGGCACGTCGTGAATGTCCCGTCCGTCCAGCAGCACCGCGCCGGCGCTGGGGCGCAGCATCCGGGACAGGGCGCGCAACAGCGTCGACTTGCCGCACGCGTTCGGGCCGATGATCACGGTGAAGGACCTGTCGGGCACCGCCACGGTCAGGTTCTCGGCAATGGTGCGATGGTCGTAGGCGAGGGTCAGCGCGGTGCCGCCGAGTCGGGAATCGCCGGGTCGCATGGGTGCTCCTTCGAGGGCGTCACGGGTGTTCACAGCCGGCCCGCCCGACGTTCCATCGCCAGCAGCCAGACCAGGTAGCCGCCGCCGATCACGCCGGTCACCACGCCGACCGGGAGTTGATGCCCGGCGAACGCGCGCTGCGCCACCAGGTCGGCCCCGACCAGCAGCGCCGCGCCGACGGCCATCGACGGCAGCAGGTTCGGACCCGGGGCCCGGGTCAGTCGTTTCGCCACGTGCGGGGCGACGAGGGCCACGAAGGACACCGGCCCGGCGGCGGCCGCCGCGAACGAGACCAGCAGCACGGCGGCAGCGAGCAGCACCAGGCGCAGCCGGCGTACCGGCACGCCCAGGGCGCTGGCCGCGTCGTCGCCCAACTCCATCATCCGCAGCGCCGGGGCGCAGCCGACGAGCACCAGCGGCGCCAACACGACCAGGACGGCGAGCAGCGGCCCGGCGTTGGCCCAGCCCCGCCCGTCCAGGCTGCCGGTGAGCCAGAGGACCGCGCGGGCGGCTTCCATCAGGGGCGCCCGGGTCAGCAGGTAGCCGTTGACGCCGGTCAGGATCGCGGCCACCCCGATGCCGACCAGGATGAGCCGGTAGCCGTGCACTCCGCGCCGCCAGGCGAGCGCGTAGATCACCAGACCGGTGCCGAGGCCTCCGACGACCGCCGCGCCGGCCAACGCCAGGCTGCTGCCACCGAGGACGACCACCACCAGCGCCCCGGTGGACGCGCCCTGGGTGAAGCCCAGGATGTCCGGGCTGCCCAACGGGTTGCGGACCAGCGACTGGAACACCGTGCCGGCGAGAGCCAGGGCCGAACCGACCAACAGGGCGGTGACCAGCCGGGGCAGGCGCAGCTCGAGCACGATGAACTGCTCCGCCACGGTGCCACCGCCGGTCAGCGTGCGGAGCACGTCCGCCGGCCCCATCGGGTAGTCACCACTGCCCAGGGCCACCAGACCGAACCCGGCGGCGAGCACCGCCGCGCCGGCCCCGACGCCCAACGCGCGGGGCCGGAACCGCAGCGACAACCCCCATGACGTACGCAGAACTGTCACGGCTGCGCCACCGGTCGGCGGGTGACAAGCCACAGGAAGAGCGGGCCGCCGAGCACGGCGGTCACCATGCCGACCTGGAGTTCTCCAGGGCGGCCCAGCACCCGGCCGAGCACGTCGGCGCCGAGCAGCAGCGCGGGTGCGAGCACCGCGCAGTACGGCAGCAGCCAGCGCAGGTCCGGGCCGGTCAGGGCGCGGACCAGGTGCGGCACCAGCAGCCCGATGAAGACGATCGGGCCGCACGCGGCGGTCGCCGCGCCGCAGAGCAGGGTGACGGCGACGATCACGGCGGCGCGGATCAGCGCGGGTCGCGCGCCGAGGGCTCGCGCCGCGTCGTCGCCGAGCGCCAGCGCGTTCAGCGGACGAGCGGCGCCGAGCGCGACCAGTAGCCCGACGAGGATGAACGGCAGGACCCGGGTGACCGTCGCGGAGTCCGCGCTGGCCAGTGAGCCGACCGTCCAGAACCGCAGTCGCTCCAGCGACGCGGTGTCCAGCAGCATCACCGCGCTCACGTAGGAGTAGAGGGTGGCGTTGAGTGCCGCCCCGGCCAGCGCGAGTCGGGCCGGGGTGGCGCCGCGTCCGCCGCCGACGGCGTAGACGAGCGCGGTCACCGCCGCCGCGCCGAGCAGCGCGAACCAGACGTACCCGCCGACGGCGGTGACGCCCAGGAACGCGGCGGCGGTGGCGACGGCCGCGGACGCGCCGGCGTTGATGCCGAGCAGACCGGGATCGGCGAGTGGGTTGCGGGTGAGGGCCTGCATGACCGCCCCCGCGACACCGAGGGCGGTGCCGGCGAGCAGCCCGAGCAGGGTGCGGGGCAGGCGCATTCGGTGCACCACGGCGTACTCGGTGGCGTCGCGGTGCAGCAACCCGGACCAGACGTCGGCGAGCGGCATGGCCTTCGCGCCGACCGCGATGCTGAGCACCACGATCACCACGAGCAGTGCCACGGCGGTGACCAGGCCGGCGGCGCGGGCCGCCCGACGGCCACGCCGGCGCGAGGGTGCGGCCGTTTGCCTGGCCGGCACGGGCGGTGCCGGTCGGGTGACGGTGGGTGTGGCGTCCAGTGTGGGCTCCGGGGTGGTGGCGACACGGCGAACCGCTGTTGACAATGACCGAGGTTAGGCTAACCTAACCCCGCTGCCCTGGTCGACACCGGCCAACCCTTGATCGAAAGACAACACCATGCCCGATGCTCTGTCCGCCCGCCGCCTCTCCCGCCGTGGCCTGCTGGCTGCCGGTGGCGCTGCCACGCTGGCCACCCTGCTCGCCGCCTGTGGCAAGGACGACGCCGCGAAACCCGCCGCCGGCAACGGAGGTGGCCCCTGGTCGTTCACCGACGACCGCGGCACGAAGGTCGAGGCGGCGGCCCGTCCGACCCGCGTGGTGGCCTTCACCGGTGTGGCGGCGGCCCTGATCGATTTCGGTCTCGACAAGCAGCTCGTGGGCGTCTTCGGTGAGACCAGGCGCGCCGACGGCACGGCCGAGCCGCAAGCCGGCGACCTGAACGTCGAGAGCGTCGAGATCCTCGGCAACGTGTGGGGCGAGTTCAGCCTGGAAAAGTACGCGGCGCTGCGCCCCGAACTGCTGGTCACCCACATGTACGACCCGGACGCGCTCTGGTACGTGCCGGACGAGAGCAAGGCCAAGATCCTCCCGCTGGCGCCCAGTGTGGCGATCACCACCGCCCGGGTGCCGATGACCAAGCCCATCGAGCGGTACGCGGCGCTGGCCGAGTCGCTCGGCGCGGACCTGTCCGCGAAGAAGGTCACCGACGGAAAGGCCCGCTTCGACGCCGCCGCCGAGGCGGTCCGGCAGGCGGTCAAGGCCAACCCCGGGATCAAGGTGATGGCCTGCTCCGGCAGCCCCGACCTCTTCTACGTCTCCAACCCGAAGGTCAGCACCGACCTGATGTACTTCGCCGAGTTGGGCGTCGACATCGTGGTCCCCACCAAGCTCGAAGCCGGCGACTACTTCGAGGCGCTGAGCTGGGAGAGCGCCGGCAAGTTCCCGGCCGACCTGATCCTGCTGGACAACCGCAGCACCGCCTTGCAGGCCAAGGACCTCACCGCCAAGCCGACCTGGCAGCAACTGCCGGCGGTCAAGGCCAACCAGGTGAGCCCGTGGGACGCGGTACCCCGCTTCTCGTACGCCGGCTCCGCGCCGCTGCTGGAGAACCTCGCCACCGCCATCCGGAACGCGAAGAAGGTCAGCTGACGCCATGAGTACGAGCGCCACCGCACCGATCGCCTCGCAGTACCGCTTCTACGCGGCGCACGTCGTCCGGGCCCACCGGGTCGGCGCCTCGCTGATCCGGGTCACGTTCGGTGGCGCGGAGCTGGCCGACTTCGCCGGCGGCGGCCGGGACCAGAGCGTCTCGCTGTTCCTGCCGCACCCCGGGCAGCACGCCCCGGTGGTCCCGGTCGAGCAGGGCGAGGACTGGTTCGGCAGCTGGCGGGCACTGCCGGCGGACGTCCGCGCGGTGCTGCGCTCGTACACCATCCGGGAGCACCGCCCGGCCGACGCCGAGGTCGACATCGACTTCGTCAGCCACGGCGACACCGGCCCTGCCTCCCGCTGGGCGGCCCTGGCCGGCCCCGGCGACCGGGTGCTGCTGCTCGGCCCGGCGGTGCCCGACAACCGCAGCGTCTGCTTCCGCCCGCCGGACGCCACGGACCTCGTGCTGCTCGCCGCCGACGAGACCGCGCTGCCGGCCGTCGAGGGCATCCTGGCCTGGCTGCCCGCCGGCACCCGGGTCCGCGCCTGGATCGAGGTGCCCGACGCCGCGGACATCACCGACCTGCCCACCAAGGCCGACGCCGAGATCAGGTGGATCGTGCGGGGCAGCACACCGCCCGGCAGTGACCTGCTGGTCAGCTCCGTTCGCGCCGCCCGGCTCCCCACCGGCGGCACCCCGTACGCCTGGATCGCCGGTGAGTCAGGCGTGGTGCGGGCGCTGCGCCGGCACCTCGTCGACGAGCGCGGCTTCGACCGCCGCAGGGTGACCTTCGCCGGCTACTGGCGACGCGGATCGTCCGAAGAGGACGTGCGTGCCGAGGCGCTGGCCGGCGCCACCGCCTGACTGACGACCCCAACCGATCGGCAGCACTGCCCCGAGGCGCACCGCCGCGCCGGGGACGGTCCCGGCTGCCCCTCGTCGAGAACGTGGAAGGACATCCCGTGACCGTGCCGACGTACCCCGTCGAGACCACCACGCCGCCACCGGCGTCAACCGCCGCGCGGGCCCAACTGCTGCATGGCGGCTCGGTCGAGCAGTACCGCCGGACGATCGCCGACGGCGTCGACCGGGTGGCCCGCCGCGTGGCCACAGTGGACCGTCCCGGCACCGGGATCACGCCGGCCGAGCTGGCCCCCCTGGTCGACCGGGTGGACCTGGACCGTCCGCTGGGCGACGCCGGTGCCGCCCTCGACGAGCTGGAGAACGTCTACCTGCGCGACGCCGTCTGGTTCCACCACCCCCGCTACCTGGCCCACCTCAACTGCCCGGTGGCCATCCCGGCACTGCTCGGTGAGGCGGTGCTCACCGCCGTGAACTCCTCGCTGGACACCTGGGACCAGAGCGCCGGGGCCACCCTCATCGAGCGCCGGCTGATCGACTGGACGGCCGAGCGGATCGGCCTCGGCCCCCGCGCCGACGGCATCTTCACCAGCGGCGGCAGCCAGTCCAACCTCCAGGCGCTGCTGCTGGCCCGGGAGGAGGCCTGCGCCGACGCCATCGGCCCGGCGGCGCGCGCCGAACTGCTGCCCCGGCTGCGCGTGCTCACCTCCGCCGCCGGTCACTTCAGCGTGCAGAAGTCGGCCAAACTGCTCGGCCTCGCCCCGGACGCGGTGATCGCGGTACCCACCGACGCCCGGCGACGGATCCGGCCGACCGCCGTCCGCGAGGAGATCGCCCGGTGCCGGCAGGCCGGGCTGGTGGTGATGGCCGTCGTCGGCACCGCCGGTACCACCGACTTCGGCTCGATCGACCCACTCACGGACCTGGCCGGGATCTGCGCGGCGGCCGGCGTCTGGCTGCACGTGGACGCCGCGTACGGCTGCGGTCTGCTCGTCTCGCCGACGCGCCGGCACCTGCTCGACGGCATCGAGCGGGCAGACTCGGTCACCGTCGACTTCCACAAGTCCTTCTTCCAGCCGGTCAGCTCCAGCGCGCTGCTGGTCCGCGACCGGCGGACGCTGCGGCACGTCACCTACCACGCCGACTACCTCAACCCGGCCCGGATGGTGGAGCAGCGCATTCCCAACCAGGTCGACAAGAGCTTGCAGACCACGCGCCGTTTCGACGCGCTGAAGCTCTGGCTCACCCTGCGGGTGATGGGCCCGGACGCGCTCGGCGGGCTCTTCGACGAGGTCGTCGACCGCGCCGCCGATGCCTGGCAACTGGTCAGCGAGGACCCGCGCTTCGAGGTGGTGACGCGCTCGGAGCTGAGCACAGTGGTGTTCCGCTACCTGCCCACCGGCCCCGGCCGGGAGTTGGCCGACGCCGCCAACCTGCACGCCCGGGAGGCCCTCGCGGCGTCCGGTCTCGCCGTGGTCGCCGGGACCCGGGTGGACGGCCGGCACTTCCTGAAGTTCACCCTGCTCAACCCGGAAACCACAGTCGACGACGTCGGGTACGTGCTCGACCTGATCGCCACCCACGCCGGCCAGTACGTGCACGACCACGTCGACGCCGACCTGACCTGCCCCGTCGGCTGACGCCGGTGACCACGAACCCGCGCCTGGAGACCCCGATGTCCACCCACGACTTCATCGCCATCGGGTTGGGCCCGTACAACCTGGGCCTCGCCTGCCTCACCGCGCCGATCGACGAGCTCGACGGGGTGTTCCTGGAGGCGCGGCCGAGCCTCGCCTGGCACCCCGGCATGCTGCTGGAGTCGGCCCGGTTGCAGACCCCGTTCATCGCCGACCTGGTCAGCCTCGCCGACCCGACGTCGCCGTACTCCTTCCTCAACTACCTCAAGGAGATCGGCCGGCTCTACCCGTTCTACATCCGGGAGAGCTTCTACCCGCTGCGCAGTGAGTACGACGCGTACTGCCGGTGGGCGGCGGCGAAACTGCCGAACCTTCGCTTCGGCCAGAGTGTGACCACTGTGGAGTACGACCCCGCCGACGAGCGGTACGTGGTGCGGGCCAGCACCGGCACGGGGGAGACCGTGCAGTACCGGGCCCGCCATCTGGTGCTCGGCACCGGCACCCCGCCGCACCTGCCCCCGGCCGTGGCCGAGTTGCCCGGTGACGCCGTGCACAACTCCCACTACCTGGAGCACCGCACAGCGCTGCGCACCAAGCGCAGCATCACAGTGGTGGGCAGCGGGCAGAGCGCCGCCGAGATCTACCACGACCTGCTCGGCGACATCGACCGGTACGGCTACCAGCTCAACTGGGTGACCCGATCGCCGCGGTTCTTCCCGCTCGAATACACCAAGCTGACGCTGGAGATGACCTCACCGGACTACGTGGACTACTTCCACGCGCTGCCCGAGGCGACCCGCTACCGGCTGGAGTCCGAGCAGAAGGGCCTGTTCAAGGGAATCAACGCCGACCTGATCAACGACATCTTCGACCTGCTCTACGCGCACAGCGTGGACGGGCCGGTGAACACCCGCCTGCTCACCAACACCGAGCTGGTCAGCGCCGAGCACCAGGACGGGCAGTACACGCTGGGGTTGCGTCAGGTGGAGCAGGAGCGCAACTTCGTGCTGCGTACCGAGGGCCTTGTCCTGGCCACCGGCTACCACTACCGGGTGCCGGAGTTCCTCACGCCGGTGTCAGACCGGATCCGCTGGGACGCGCACGGCCGCTTCGACGTGGCCCGCAACTACAGCATCGACCACAGTGGGCGGGGCATCTTCCTGCAGAACGCGGGCACCCACACGCACAGCATCACCTCACCGGACCTGGGCATGGGCGCCTACCGCAACTCGTGGATCATCCGTGAGCTGCTCGGCCGGGAGTACTACCCCATCGAGAAGAGCATCACCTTCCAGGAGTTCGGGGTGTCGTCGTGACCACCGTCTTCACCCGGGTCGACGACGGGCTCGGTGAGTTCGCGCTGCGGCCGCTCGATCCGGACGCCGACGCGGCGCTGCTGCACGCCTGGGTGACCCACCCGAAGGCGGCGTTCTGGATGATGCAGGACGCCGACCTGGCCCAGGTCACCGAGGAGTACCGGCGCATCGCCGAGCACCCGCACCACGACGCGTACCTAGGCCTGTGGCGGGGGAGTCCCGCCTTCCTGGCGGAGCGCTACGACCCGGCCCACGTCGAACTGGTCGGCCTGTACGACCACCAGCCCGGTGACGTGGGCATGCACTTCCTCTGCGCGCCGGTCGACGCGCCCGTGCACGGCTTCACCAGGGCGGTGATCGGCACCGTCATGGCGTGGCTCTTCGACGACCCGACGACCCGGCGCGTGGTGGTCGAACCGGACGTGCGCAACACCGCCGTGCACGCGCTGAACGCCGCCGTCGGCTTCACCGTCATCGGCCCGATCGCCAAGCCCGAGAAGGACGCGCTGCTCAGCGTCTGCACCCGAGCCCAGTTCCAGGCCGCTGCCGACCGCGCCGCTGCCGACCGCGCCGCTGCCGACCGCGCCGCTGTCACCCGAACCGAAGGAGCCCCGGCGTGACCACCACCGCCGTCCCCACCCACCCGCCCGTCGCCACCGCGCACAACGCCTCCGGCAACCCGGTCGGGCACCTCACCCCGCAGCTCTGGGCCCGGGCCAACCGGCTGCTGGTCCGCAAGGCGTTCGCCGAGTTCACCCATGAGCGGCTGCTCAGCCCCGAAGCTGTGGCCGGCCCCGACGACCGGCAGTGGTACGAGCTCCGCAGCGACGACGGCACTGTCACCTACCGGTTCGCGGCGCGGGTGCTCGCCCTGGCGCACTGGCAGGTCGACGCGGACAGCATCACCCGGCACCGCGACGGCATCGCCCTGGCCCCGGACGCGGTGGACCTCATCGTCGAACTGCGCGACACCCTCGGGCTCTCCGCGCGGGTGCTCCCGGTCTACCTGGAGGAGATCACCTCGACGCTGGCGGGTACGGCGTACAAGCTGGCCCAGGCCGCGCCGACCGCCGCCGAGCTGGCCGAGGCGGACTTCCAGACCATCGAGACCTCGATGACCGAGGGTCACCCCTGCTTCGTGGCGAACAACGGCCGGCTCGGCTTTGGCGTCGACGAGTACCACCGGTACGCCCCGGAGGCCGCCGCGCCGGTGCGGCTGGAGTGGCTGGCCGCGCACCGGGACCACTCGACGTTCAGCAGCGCCGCCGACCTCGACTACGACACGCTCATCGGAAGCGAGCTGGACGCCGAGACCCGGGCCCGGTTCGCGGCCACGATGGCCGATCTCGGGCTGGACCTCGCCGACTACCACCTGATCCCGGCGCACCCGTGGCAGTGGTGGAACAAGCTGGCGGTCACCTTCGCCGGGGAGCTGGCGGAGCGGCGGCTGGTGCACCTCGGCCCTGGGCCGGACGTGTACCTCGCGCAGCAGTCGATCCGCACCTTCTTCAACGTCAGCGAGCCGGGTCGGCACTACGTCAAGACCGCGCTGTCGGTGCTGAACATGGGCTTCATGCGGGGGTTGTCGGCCGCGTACATGGAGGCCACCCCGGCGATCAACGACTGGCTCGCCGACCTGATCGCCGCCGACGAGGTGCTGACCGGCACCGGCCTGACCGTCATCCGGGAGCGGGCCGCTGTGGGTTACCGGCACCGGCAGTACGAGGCGGCGACCGAGCGCACCTCCCCGTACCGCAAGATGCTGGCCGCCCTGTGGCGGGAGAGCCCGGTGCCCGGGCTGGCGCCGGGGCAGCGACTGTCCACCATGGCCGCGCTGCTGCACGTCGACGACGAGGGCGGCTCACTGGCGGCGGCGCTGATCGCCCGGTCCGGCCTGGCGCCCGAGGTGTGGCTGCGTCGCTACCTGGACGCCTACCTGACCCCGCTGCTGCACAGCTTCTATGCCCACGACCTGGCCTTCATGCCGCACGGCGAGAACGTCATCCTGGTCCTCGACGAGCAGGACACCGTCCAGCGGGTGATCTTCAAGGACATCGCCGAGGAGATCGCGGTGATGAGCGACAAGGTCGAGCTGCCGGCGGCGGTGGAGCGGATCCGCGTCGAGGTGCCCGACGACACCAAGCTGCTGACCATCTTCACCGACGTGGTGGACTGCTTCCTGCGGCACCTCAACGCGGTCCTGGTCGAGGCCGGCGTGCTCACCGAGGACGACTTCTGGCGCACTGTCGCGGCCTGCGCCGCCGACTACTTCGACCGGGTGCCGCTCCTGGCCGAGCGGATCCGCCACTACGACCTGTTCGCCCCGGAGTTCACGCTGTCCTGCCTCAACCGGCTACAACTGCGCAACAACCAGCAGATGATCGACCTGGCCGACCCGTCGGCGGCGCTCCAGTTCGTCGGCACCCTCACCAACCCGCTCGCCGCCCACGCTCCGGCCCGGTGACCGCTGTCGCGTTTGGTCAGCGCGCACGTCAACGGGTGCAATAGGCGGATGGGAGTTCTGAGTACCGCGAGCCTGTTCGTCGCCACGCTGACCACCGGCCTGACCGCCGGGCTGTTCGCCGCCTTCGCGTACGCGGTCATGCCGGGTCTGGCCCGCACCGACGACCGGACCTTGGTGCTCGCCATGCGGCGGATCAACGAGTCGATCCTCAACGGTTGGTTCGCGGTGTGCTTCGGCGGCGCGCTGCTGTTCACGTTGCTGGCGGCGGCGCTGCACCTGGCGGACGAGCGTCGCGCGGTGCTGCCGTGGATCGTCGCCGGGCTGCTGCTGTACCTGGTGGTGCTCGGCGTCACCGCCGTGGTCAACGTGCCGCTCAACAACGTGCTGGCCCGCGCCGGCGACGTCGACGACGCCACCGATCTCGCGGCCCTGCGAGCGCGCTTCGAGGTCACCTGGGTACGCGGCAACGTGGTCCGCGCCCTCGCGTCGACCGGTGCCTTCGGGTTGCTGGCGTGGGCGCTGGTGGCCGAGGGCCGGCTGCTCGGCTGAGGCCGGATGGGAGGGCGGCCGACCGGGCCGGCGTGGCTCAGTCGGCCGGCTCTGCCGTGCCGGCCCGCTGGAACGCGCGGGCCAGCTGGGCGAGGTCGAAGCCCTCGAAGTGCTGGAGGAACCGGCGGCGTACGGCAGCCAGGTGGCTGGGCCAGGACTCCTGCAGGCGTGCGTAGCCCGCGTCGGTGAGGACGGCGTTCCAGCCGCGCGCGTCCTCCTCGCACCGTTCTCGTCGGACCAGGCCCTGCGTCTCCAGCCGGATGATCGTGCGGGTCATGCCGCTGAGGGAGAGGTGGCAGAGCGCGGCGAGCTCGTTCATGCGCATCCGCCGGTCCGGTGTCTCGGAGAGGTTCATGAGCGCGGTGTACTCGGTGAGCGGTAGCTGACGGTCACCGACCATGTCCGCGTCGATCGCGCGGGGCAGGACGTGCATCACCTGGCCCAGGGCGCGAACCAGGGATTCCTCGTCTGGGGTGAGGGGTTGCGGAGTCGCTCCGGAGGGGTTGGGCATCCTCCTATCATACTTGTTTGACTGAGCAAATGCTCACCCTCCGTGTGACCACGCCCATAGGTCGGATATTTGCTTGACCAATCAAGCTCCGGTTAGCGTTCCCGTCGTCAGGCAAGGACCTCTGAAAGGCGCCACACATGACCAGGATCGGGATCATCCTCGGAAGCACCCGCCCGGGGCGTAACGGCGAGGCCGTCGCCCGCTGGGTGCTCGAGATCGCCAAGCAGCGCTCCGACGCGGAGTACGAGCTGATCGACCTGCTCGACTACCAGCTGCCGCACCTCGACGAGGCGTACCCGCCCTCGATGGGCCAGTACAGCCAGCCGCACACCAAGCGGTGGGCCGAGACGATCGCGTCGTTCGACGGGTTCATCATCGTCACCCCCGAGTACAACCACTCGACCTCGGGTGCCCTGAAGAACGCGATCGACTTCCTCTACGCCGAGTGGAACAACAAGGCCGTCGGCTTCGTCAGCTACGGCTCGGTCGGCGGGACGCGCGCCGTGGAGCACCTGCGTCTGATCTCCGGTGAGCTCCAGATGGCCGACGTGCGCTCGCAGGTCGCGCTGTCGCTCTTCACCGACTTCGAGAACTTCAGCGTCTTCAAGCCCAACCAGTTCCACCAGGACTCGCTGACCGCCACGCTCGACCAGGTCGTCGCCTGGAGCACGGCGCTCGCGCCGCTGCGCAAGGGCTGAGCGCTTCGCGCCTTCCGGAAACGGCCGTGGGGGATCCCACGGCCGTTTCCGGGCGTTCAGGCACGCTCTGCGCCGGTGAGCAGATCCAGCGAGAGCTGCCACAGCCGCCCCGCCGCCGCCGGATCGATCGCGTGGTCGGCGACGCCGCGCAGCGGGTCCGCCGGGTCGTGGCGCACCGCCTGCTGGCAGTCCTCGAAGTACCGGCCGCCGATGCCCTCCAGCTGCGGCCCGGCGGCGAGCAGCACGGAGGTCGCGGCCCCCTGCTGCGGGGTCTTGAAGTCGAACGCCGGAAGCTGTGCGTAGTCCTCCTCGGTCAGGTGCCGTCCCAGGTTGGTGGCGACCGCGCCCGGGTTGGCCACGTTGACGGTGATGCCGTCGGCGGCCCAGCGCCGGTTCGCCTCGACCGCGAACAGTGCGGTGGCGGTCTTCGACTCGCCGTAGGCGAGCATGCGGTCATAGGGGCGTTCCCGGAAGTTGACGTCCTCGAAGACCATCGGGGCCTGCACGTGGGCGATGGAACTCAGCGACACCACGCGGGCCCGACCGGCCCCGGCGAGCGCCCGGTGCAGCCCGTTGGCGAGGGCGAAGTGGCCGAGGTGGTTGGTGGCCAACTGCAACTCCCAACCCTCCGCGGTGCGCATCTCGGGGGTCGCCGACACCCCGGCGTTGTTGACCAGAATGTGCAGGGGCCCGTCCCAGGCGGCCACGAACGCGGCGACCGATCGCTGGTCGGCCAGGTCCAACGGCGCGACGCGGATCAGCCGGTTCGCGGTCCCTGCGCCGATCTCCCGCGCGGTCCGTTCTCCGGCCGGCACGTCCCGTACCGCCACTGTCACCTCGGCGCCCGCCATGGCGAGCGCCCGGGCGGTCTCCACCCCGATGCCCGACGAGGCACCGGTGACGATGGCGCGCCGCCCGGTCAGATCGACACCGGCCACGACGTCGGCGGCGGTGGATCGGGCGTTGAACGGCGTGCTGACGCGTGTTTCCGGCATGATCGTCTTCCTTCGGTGGGTGTCGTCATGTGGCCTGCCGGCTCGCCGTACCGGCGTACGGTGTGCCGGCGCCACCCTTCGCACCGATCGTGCGCGGAGGTCTGTGCGGACGGCCAACACGCTCTTCCTGGCGTAGCTACAGTCTGTTCCTGTGGCCACACCTGAGCTGCGACAACTGCGGTACTTCCTGGTCCTCGCGGAGGAGTTGAGCTTCACCCGGGCCGCCGCCCGCCTGATGATCGCCCAGCAGTCGCTGTCGCAGCAGATCACCGCCCTGGAACGCGCCCTCGGGGCGAAGCTGTTCGACCGTGACAGCCGCGGTACCACCCTCACCGACGTCGGCGCCCTGTTCGTGCCCGAGGCGCGTGCTGTCGTCGACCGCGCCGAGCAGGCCGTCGCCGTCGTGGGGCGAGCCCTGCGGGGTGAGGTGGGCACCCTCCGGCTCGCCTTCCTGACCACCGTCGCCAACCACCTGCTGCCCCCGGTCGTCCGGGCAGTCCGCCACCACCTGCCCGACCTGCACCTTGCCACCGAGTCCACCAGCATCGCGCCCCTGGTCCAGGGCGTCCTCGACGAGCGGTTCGACGTCGCCTTCACCCGGACCCCGCTCGTTCCGGGCCTGGAATCCAGGAGACTGACGACCGAACCGGTCTGCGCGGTGCTCCCCGAGGGCCACCCGCTCGCCGGGCGCGACGAGTTGACCCTCGCCGACCTGGCGAACGAACCGTGGGTCATGACCCCGCGCAGTTCCTGGGAACCCTGGCACCGCGCCTACGAGGAGCAGTTCCGGGAAGCGGGCTTCGTGCCGACCGTCGTTCAGGAGGAGGCCGGCGTGCAGAGTCTCCTCGGCCTGGTCGCTGCCGGACTCGGCGTCACCCGGCTCGCCTGCTCGGCGGCGAGTCTTCGCCGCACCGGCGTGGTGTTCGTCCCGCTCGCCGGCGCCCACGCGTACACCGAGATGGTGTGGTTGGCGGGCAACACCGCGCCCGCACTGCACCGGTTCCTGGACGTGGTCACGGAACTCGCGGCGACCACCGATCTCACCAGCACCGGCTGAGGGTGAACCGGCCGGCTCACCGCGTCGCGAGGTGGTGGGTGGTGCCGTCGGCGACGGCGCGAAGCTTGTCGGGGTTGGCGACGTTGTGGATGGTGGTGATGCGGCCGTCGGCGTCGATGTCGAAGGAGACCGTGGCGACCACCCGACCCGCACCGCTGAACACCAGACCCGGGCCCCCGTTGATCTCGACCAGGGCGGCGCGCATGTCGTGCGGCGCAACGCCCTGGTAGGTGACGGTGCCGCTGGCCGCGAACCACGCGGCGACCGTTCCCGCACCCCTGACAGGACGCAGGGCCTGGCGGACCTTACCGCCACCGTCGGTCCACAACGTGACGTCCGGAGACAGCAGCTCCAGCAGGGTGTTGATGTCGCCACCGGTCGAGGCGGCGAGGAATCGCTCGGTGACCCCGCGCTGCTGCGAACGGTCCGCCGTGAAACGTCGCCGCTGGCCCCGCACGTGCTCGCGAGCACGGTGGGCGGTCTGCCGGACCGCCGCCTCGGAGCGTTCCACCGCCGCCGCGATCTCCGCGTGGCTGAAGTCGAAGACCTCCCGCAGGACGAACACGGCGCGCTCGATCGGGCTGAGCGTCTCCAGCACCACCAGCATCGCCATCGACACCGACTCGGCGTCGGTGACGGCGTCGGCGGCGTCCGCTTCGGTCAGGACGGGTTCGGGCAACCACGGCCCCGGATAGGTCTCGCGGCGGTGCCGGGCCGAGCGCAGGCGCTGCAACGCGAGGTTCGACACGATGCGGGCGAGGTACGCCCTGGGGTCGGCGACCTGGGAGCGGTCCGCCGAGGACCAGCTGATCCAGGCGTCCTGCACCGCGTCCTCGGCATCGGCCGCGCTGCCGAGGATCCGGTAGGCCACCGAGAACAGCAGGTTGCGATGACTGTGGAACACCTGCTCGTCGGCGTCCGGCGGGTGCGTCACCGCGCGTCCCGCAGGCGGGTGAAACGGCCACCACGCGGCCAGAACGCGCCGGAGGAGGGCAACCGCGACATGCGACGGTAGGTCGACCAGGGCGAAGCGCTCACGGTCTCCTTGTACCAGACCGCCATCCGCCCGGTCAGACACCCGCGGCGTGGGCTGTCGTCGGGGCGGGTGAACTGCACGACGGCGTCGTTTCGGCCCAGGCTCACCGGCGTGTGGTAGTAACCGAACCGGAACGGCCGGGGTTGCCTGCCCCGCAGCGCACGGGCGATCGACACCGCCGCGTGCACGCCGGTCGGCATCCCGCTCTGGCAGGTGCCGTGCAGCACCCCGTAACCCTGCCGGACCGCTGCCGCATCGCCGATCGCGTACACGTCTGGGTGCGACACCGACCGCAACGCGGAGTCGGTGACGACGCGGCCGCGTTCGTCGACGGTCAACCCGGCGGCGGCGGCCAGCGGCGCCACCCGGGTACCACCCGTCCAGAGGACGACGTCGGCCGCCACGGTCTCCGCACCGGCCAGGTCGACCCCGTCGGGCCGGACCCTGGTGACCGCAGCTCCGCTGATCACCTGGACGCCGAGGCGGGTCAGCGCGCGCCGGAGGTACGCCCGGGCCGTCGGGTTCATGCTCGCTCCCGGGTCCTGCCGGCCCACCAGCGTGACACCGGCCTCCGGGTGCCGTTCGGCGATCTCGGCGGCCGCCTCGACCCCGGTCAGCCCGCTGCCGACCACGACGACAGTGCCGGTGCCGAGCCGTGCCAGCCGGTCCGCCAGCGTGGTCGCGCCGCTCGGACCGTCCAGGGCGTACGCGTGCTCCTCGACGCCCGGGACCGCCGTCGTGTCCGTCACGCTGCCCAACGCGTAGACCAGGGTGTCGTAGCGCAGCACCCGGCTGTCGTCGACGCGGACGGTCTTCGCGTGGGCGTCCACCGCCGTCACCCAGCCGCGCACGAACTGCGCACCCGTTCCCGCCAGCAGCTCAGGGATGTCCAGCTCGGCGAGCCGCTGACCGGTCGCCGTCATGTGCAGCCGGAGACGCTCGGTGAACCGCTCCTGTGCGTTGACCACTGTCACCTGCACGTCGGCCCGCCTGGTCCGGGCCGCCAGTTGGGTCGCCGCGGCCATGCCCGCGTAGCCCGCGCCGAGGATCAGTACGCGGTGTGTGCCCGCCGGGACCTGTCGATGTGCTGTGCTCATTGTTCCGCCTCTCTGATCGGACTGACGACCACGAGATGCGTGCCGCTCGCCGGTTCGTGACACGGCAGCGATGTGACGCCCGCCACGGCCACCATCGGAGGGGCCCGTTCACTACCCTTGGCGCGATGAGCCGATCCGTCGCCGCTGGTCGGGCTCCGCTCTGGCGGGACCGGACCTTCGGCACGTACTGGGTCGCCCAGTCGCTCTCGGCGGCCGGCGACTCGTTCGCCTACCTGGCGGTGCCGCTGCTGGTGCTTCAGGCGACCGGGTCGGTGGCGCAGATGGGCCTGCTCACCGCGGTCGCTGGCGCGGCGTCCGTCGTCGCCGGGATCTTCGGTGGGGTGCTGGTCGACCGGTACAACCGCCGCACCCTGATGATCGTGGCGGATCTGACCCGGCTGGTGCTCTACGCCGCGGTGCCACTGGCGTGGCTCGCCGGCCCGCAGGTCTGGCTGCTCTTCGTCGTGCTGCCCATCTGTGAGGCCGCCGGCATGCTGTTCCAGGTCGCCGCGGTGACCGCCGTCCGCAACCTCGTCGACTCCGACCGGATCACCGAGGCCAACGGCCGGTTGCAGGCGACGTACGCGGCGGCGGCCGTCCTCGGGCCGCTGCTCGCCGGTGTGGTGGCGGCCCGCTTCGGCCCGGCCACCGCCATCGCCGTCAACGCGGCGAGCTTCGCGCTCTCGGCGGCCGGCCTGTGGCTGATCCGACTGCGTCCCGTCCAGGTGGACGAGCAGGTGGCCCGGCAACGTCCGCTGGCCGAGTTCCTGGCCGGGGCGCGGTTCCTGTGGCGACAGCCCGTGCTGCGCGCGCTGACCGTCCTGTTGTCGGTCTTCATCTTCCTCACCTACGGCTTCGTCGACGTGCTGATCTACCACGTCACGCACGACCTCGGCGGCTCGGAGGGCACCGTCGGCACGGTGCTCGGCCTGGCGGCGTTGGGCACTGTCGCCGGCGCGCTGCTGGTGGCGCCGCTGCGCCGCCGTCGCGGGTTCGGCCCCACCTGGATCGGCGCGCACGCGATCTGCGGTTTCGCCGTGGCGGGGGTCGGCCTCGCCACCACAGTTCCCGCGGTCACCACGCTGACGGCGGTGTACCTCTGTTGTCTCAGCGTCGGCGGGATCTGTTCGATGTCCCTGCGCCAGGAAATCACCCCCGATCACCTGCTGGGCCGGGTCACGTCGGCGTTCTGGAGCACGCACTACGCCCTCGGTCCGGCCGGCGCTGTCGTGCTGACCTGGGCCGCCGGCCGCCACGGTGCTGCGGCGGTCACGCTCGCGGCGGGCGCGGGGTGCCTGCTGGTCGCGGTCGGCGGCCTCTTCACCCCGATCCGCCGGGCCGGCGCGGAGCCGGCCGCCGGGCAGCCCGGACTGCGCCCGGCCCCGGCCGGCGGCTGAACCCCTTGGTCGATCACGGGCTCGTGGTGGCCGCGTTGTGAAGGCATGCCCCTTTCGTCCACCACCACAAGTCCATGATCGACGCGAGCGGAGCGCGGCGCGGTCAGAACTCCTGGTACATCACGTGCAGGCCGACCCGGCCCACAGTGGGGTGACGGAACGCGCCCGGCACGGTGCCGACCACCTCGAAGCCCTCCCGCCGATACAGCAGCACCGCCGAACCGTTGCTCTCCGCCACGGCGTTGAACTGCATGCCGGCGTACCCCTGCCGGCGGGCCCAGGTGAGAGCGTCGCGGCACAGCGCGGTGCCCACGCCCCGGCCCCGCGCGTCGGCGGCGACCATGAAGCTCGCGGTGGACACGTGCGCGCCCGGCCCGGGCCGGTTGGTGCCCATCTTCGCGGTGCCGAGCACCCGTTCGCCGTCGACCGCCACGACGGTCCGCCCCGGCGCCGCCTCGACCCACATGCCGTACGACTGCTCGGCGGTCATCGCCGGGTCGTAGGGGAACGTCTCCTGTGCCCGGATCACCTCCTCGATGATCGGCCACACCTGCGACCAGTCCCGCTCGACGAACCCCCGAATCAGCACCCGGGGAGGTTAGGCCCGGGCAGGAGCCCCGGACAATCAGTTATCCGCTGGTGCATCTGCGCGGCCTACCCGGTGCGAAGCATGGATCGTGACGAGACGTCACGGATCCGGTCGCTTCGACGAAAGGCCCGCTGATGAAGATCGCACGAATCGCCGCCCGGATGGCGGTGGGTGCCATGGCCACCGCGCTGGCCACCACCGCGGTCGCCGTACCGGCCGCTCAGGCCACCAGCAAGCCCAAGCCGCTCGGCACGACGTCACTCGCCCAGGTGCTCACCCGGGACAGCAGCGGCTTCGACCGCAACTCGCGTGACTTCGACGTGCTGACGGCGGCCGTGCTGGCCGTGTTGGAGGCCAAGCCGAACTCTCCGGTCAAGGTGCTCACCGACGGCACCGCGGCGCTGACCGCGTTCATCCCCACCGACGCCGCCTTCCAGCAGTTGGTCCGCGAGATCACGCAGGCCCGGAAGCTGCCGAGTGAGAGCGCCACCTTCACCGCCGTGGCCGGGCTGGGCATCGACACCGTCGAGTCGGTGCTGCTCTACCACGTGGTCCCGGGAGCCACCATCGACCGCAAGACGGCGGTCCGGGCCGACGGCACGGACCTGACCACCGCACTCGGCTCGACGGTCGAGGTCGACGTGCGCACCTACCTGTACTTCTTCCGCCAGGTGCGGCTTGTCGACGCCGACACCGACGACCGTGACGCGCGGGTCGTCTCCTACGACGTCAACAAGGGCAACCGGCAGATCGCGCACGCCGTGGACCGGGTGCTGCGCCCGATCAACCTGCCCTGACCGCGAGCGGGTGGCGTCCGACCACGCGTCGGACGCCACCCGCGCCGGGCGGTCAGCCCGAGGCGAGCGCGGCCAGCTCCTCGTCGAGCAGGGCCGCCAGCCGGGCGGACCGCCCGGGATGGCTGCGCGTGGTCATCCCGCGGCTGGGCATCTCCACAGTCATCAGCAGGTACAGGTGCAACCGGTAGAGACCGAGCCGGCGGCGTGCCGAAGCGTTCAGCACCAACGGTTCAGCCGCCCTGGCCTGGTAGCCGCGCAGCAGAGGGTGCTCCGGCTCGTCCTCGACGCGTCGGAAGAGCAGCGGCGAAACCAGGTCCAGCAGTGGATCGCCGTAGAGGAACCGCTCGCCGTCCACCAGGCCGCGCAGCCGCAACCGGCCGTCCTCGTCGGGCGCCGCCAGCACGTTGCCGTCCCAGCAGTCGAAGTGCAGCAACGCCGGTCGGCGCACCTCGTCGAGCACGTCGGCGTGCCGCCCCACCAGTGCGTGCAGCTGCTCCGGGGTCACCGGCAGCCGGACGTCCCAGTCGACCGCGTCGGCCAGGAGCGCGTCGAGCATCGCCGTGAACGCCGCCCGCCAGGTCGGCCCCCCGGCCCGGTCGTCGTACCCGAACCGCTCACCGGTCACCCGGTGCAGCGCGGCGAGAGCCACCCCGAGGTCGTAGCGCGCCGGGCCGTCGTCGACCACGACACCGGCCTCGGCCAGGTCGGCCAGCGACCGGCCGGGCAGCAGCGCGGTGACCAACCACTCGCCGTACGCCGGGTCGGTGCCGCGCCGGAGCACCGGGGGGACGGGCACCTGCGGCGCCCGCTGCGCGACGAGCCGAAAGTACCGCTCCTCGGCACCGCAGAGCCCGCGTTCGTAGCGCAGCAGCGGCGTTCCGGCCGGCGGAGCCAGCTTCAGCACCACCCGGCGGTCGTCGTCGAGCAATGCCCACCAGACCGTCGCGTACCCGCCGCCGGCCAGCGGACCGGCGTCCCGGACCCGGGTGTGTGGCCCGAACGACACACCGACCAGGTACGCCACATCGGCGCGCGTGAGGGGCCGCTGGGTTGGGCTGGCACCGGTCACGACGTGCTGTCACCTCGCCGTGCGCGTGGCGCGGAACCCGCGGTGGCGCGGGTGGACAGTGGGACGGGCCCGGCGGTGTCGCGGCGGACCAGCTCGGCGGGGAGCACCTCGACCCGGGGCGTCGGGGCCTCGACGCCGAGCACCAGGGACATCGCCCGCACACCCATGTCGACCAGGGGCAGCCGCACGGTGGTCAGCGCCGGGGTCACGTCCCGGGCGATCGGCATGTCGTCGAAACCCAGCACCGAGATCTGCTGCGGCACGGCCAACCCACGCGCGCGCAGGGTGGCGAGCGCGCCGATGGCCATCGAGTCGTTGAGCGCCACGATCGCGGTCAGCTCCGGGTCGGCGTCGAGCAGTCGGGCGGTGGCCTCGGCGCCACCGTCGCGGTCGAACTCCGCGTACCGGATGCGCCGTTCGGGCAGCTCGCGGCCCTGCTCGGTGAGGGCCTGCCGGAGCCCGGCGAGCCGGTCGGTGGTGGTGGTCAGGATGCGCGGGCCGGCGACCACGCCGATCGCCCGGTGCCCCAGACCGCACAGCTCCCGCCCGGCGAGGTAGCCGCCGGTCCGGTTGTCCGGCATCACGGCGTCGCCGGAGTGCTCGTGTCGGCCGATCACCGCCACCCGCCCGCCGGTGGCCTCGTACGCGGCGAGCTTCTCGTTGAGTTGCCGGGTGAACGCCTCGTCGTGGTAGCCCGAGCCGGCCAGGATCAGCGCCGCCACCTGGTGGCCGCGCAGCAGCTCCACGTATTCCAACTCGCGGTCCGGGTCCCGGTAGCTGTTGCAGATCATCAGCAGCCGGCCCTGGTCGGTGGCGACCCGTTGCAGGCCCCGGGTGATCTCGGCGAAGTACGGGTCGGAGACGTCGTGCACGATCACGCCGACCGCGCTGCGGTGCGAGCGGGCCAGCAGTTGGGCGTGCGCGTTCGGCACGTACTGCAACTCGGCGACGGCGGCGAGCACGCGTTCGCGCAGCTCGTCGGTGACCGGCTTGCTGCTGCCGTTGATGACGCGGGAGGCGGTGGCGGGCGAGACGCCCGCTCGGCGGGCCACATCGGACAGGGTCGCCATGGCCCGCCCCCTCGATCTGTTGACGGCGTTTCGTCGTGCCGGCTAGCGTCACCGTACCGCAGAGAAAGCCCTTTCCCGCAGGGAGGCCCGGCCGTGTCCGATCGCTTCGCGGTACTTCAACTTGACGACCTTCCCGCCCGGCGCTGCTCGTGTGGGACCACCCGCCGGGGTTTCATCGCCGAGAGCGAGGGCCAGGCCAGCGTGCATCTGCTCCAGGTGCAGGACGCGGTGACCCACCACCACCGGATCGCCACCGAGTACTACGTCGTGCTCGCCGGTGAGGGCGAGATCGAGCTGGACGGCGTCCGTCACCCGGCCCGGCCGATGTCCGCGTTCCTGATCAAGCCGGGCTGCCGGCACCGGGCCATCGGCGATCTCACCGTGCTGCTGGTGTCCCTGCCGGCCGCGGACGACACCGACGAGTACTTCGATGCGTGATCGGCCGGCACCGTTGCCCGGTGGGGTCGGGGTGTCCCGGTTGCGCGTCTACGACACCGCGGCCCCGGACGGCCTGGTCGGCGGCACTCCGCACGTGCACCTGTGCTGCACCGAGGGTTACGTGGTGACCGACGGCGAGGGCGCGGTGCAGACCCTGACCACGGCCGGCTACCGGGAGACGCCCTTGCGGCCGGGGGTGGTGGTCTGGTTCGAGCCGGGCACCGTGCACCGCCTGGTCAACACCGGCGGGCTGAGCATCGTGGTGCTGATGCAGAACAGCGGCCTGCCCGAGGCCGGTGACGCGGTGCTGACCTTCCCACCCGAGGTGCTGGCCGACCCGGCCGCGTACGCCGCGGCGGCGGCGTTGCCCGACGGGGGAGCGCCGGGCGCGGACGTGTTCGCCGCGTACCGCCGTCGGGATCTGGCGGTGACCGGCTTCCAGGCGCTGCGGTCCGGCGGTGCGGCGGCGCTGGCCGCGTTCCACGCCGCCGCGATCGCCCTGCGCCAGCCGTTGCTGACGCGGTGGCGGCAGCGGTGGGAGGCCGGCGCGGGCCGCGCCGCCGCCGACACCGCCGCGCAGCTCGACGCCCTGGGGCGGGGGGATCCCGGCCACCTGGGCGACGCCGGGGTGTACGCGGTGAACGAGCCGGTCGAGCGGGGCCGGTTGGGTATGTGCGGCCTCCTCGACACCTACCCGGCGGCCGGCTGACCGTCCCTTCGGGACGGCTGTCGGGCTGGTGCCAGGCATCGGCGGAAACAGATCGAGGAAAGGCCTTGCCCGGCGTGAGGGGGCCGCCTACGCTCCAGGAAAGCGTTTGCCTGATCCGCCGACGGCCCGGTCCACGGGTGCCGTACCGGGCCCCGAGGAGGTTCCGCGTGACCGAGAACTCTTTGGACACGGCGGGCCGGCAGGCCGCCGCCGACCAGGCCGGCGGTGCGCGAGCAGCCGCTGCCGGGCCGGGCAGCGTCGATGCGGCCGGCGGCACGGGTTCGTCCACGGTGGTGACACCGTCATCCGGTGGCGGCCGTCCACCACGTCCCACGCTCGGTCGCCGGGCGGTGACCTTCGCCGACTCGCTCTGGCGCCCGGCGCTGGTGCTCGCGGTCTTCTTCGCCGCCTGGTGGTTCGTGGCGGCCCGCGAGTACGTCCCGAACTACCTGGTGCCCACCCCCGGCCAGGTGTGGGAGACGATGACCACCCAGTGGTCCGAGCTGGCCCGGCACACAGTGGTCACCCTCTACGAGACGGTGCTCGGCTTCGTGCTGGCCGCCGCGTTGGGTCTGGTCACCGCGGTCGCCATCGCCTACTCCCGCACCCTGGACAAGGCGCTCTACCCGATCGTCCTGTTCGCACAGGTCATTCCGAAGATCGCCATCGCGCCGCTGCTGGTGGTCTGGTTCGGCCTCGGCCTCACCCCGAAGATCATCCTGGCGGTGCTCATCGCGTTCTTCCCGGTGGTCATCTCCGGCGTGGCCGGGCTGCGCTCCACCGATCCGGAGCTGCTCGACCTCGCCGCCACGATGGGTGCCGGGCCGTGGCGCACCTTCCGCAAGATCCGCTTCCCGAACGCGTTGCCGCACCTGATGGCCGGTCTGAAGGTGGCCGTCACCCTCGCCGTGGTCGGTGCCGTGGTCGGTGAGTTCGTCGGCGCCAGCGAGGGGCTCGGCTACGTCCTGTTGCTGGCCAACGGCAACCTCGACGCCCCACTGCTGTTCGCCGACCTGATCCTGATGTCGGCCATCGGCATCGTCCTGTTCGTCCTCGTCGAGATCGCCGAGGCACTGCTCATTCCGTGGCACGCCAGCCGCCGGGCCGGCGTGTCCCTCACCACCTCCTGACCGACCCCATCACGGAGGCACCGATGAAACGCACCGCCACCACCATCCTGGCCACCGCCGCCCTGCTCCTCGCCGCCACCGGCTGCGGTGGGGACGATCCCGCCGGCAGCACCAACGCCGACGGCAGCAAACAGGTCACCCTCACCCTCAACTGGGTGCCCTACGGCGAGCACGCGCCCTTCTACTACGGCCTGCAGAAGGGTTACTACTCCGCCGAGGGCATCGACCTGAAGATCCTGCCCGGCAACGGCTCGGGCAACACCGTGAAGCAGGTCGCCCAGAAGCAGACCGACTTCGGTTGGGCGGACAGCCCGGTGCTGCTGAAGTCGGTGGCCAGCGGCATGCCGGTGCGCAGCCTCGGCGCGTACCTGGAGAAGGGACCCTCCTCGGTGGAGTTCTTCACCGAGGAGAACATCAAGACCCCGGCCGACCTCAAGGGCAAGACCGTCGGCGGGACCCCCGGCGACGCCCTCTACGCGACCTTCCCGGCCTGGCTGGAGAAGAACGGCCTCAAGAAGGACGACGTCAAGGTGGTCAACGTCGACGCCGCCGGCAAGATCGCCGCCCTGGCCGAGGGCAAGGTCGACGCCATCATGGGCTTCTTCCACGACCAGGCGCCCACCATCGAGAGCAAGACCGGCAAGAAGGTCGACGTGCTGCTCTTCGCCGACTACGGGATGAACCTGCTCGGCACCGGCCTCATCGCCAACACCCAGACCCTGCAGAAGGACCCGGAGCTGGTCCGCAAGTTCGTCCGGGCCACCCAGAAGTCCTGGGCCGACGCCGCCCGGGACCCGGCCGGCGCGGTGAGCGCGATGACGGCTCTGGCCGAGAACGAGCCAGCGCCCGAGGTGCTCACCAAGCAGCTCACGCTCAACATGCCACTGATCGGCGCGGACGGCCCGCCCGGCGTGAACACCGAGGCCCAGTGGACCGAGACCATCGACCTGATGTCCCGCTACGCCGAGCTGAAGGACCCGGGAGCGCCCAGCGCGTACTGGGACTCCTCGTACGCGGCGCAGGGGTGACCCGGTGACCGCCGCGCCGGCAGCCACCGGCACCGCCATCGGGATGTCCGGGCTGACCGTCCGCTTCACCACCCGACGGTCGCAGACCACCGCGTTGGACGACGTGTCGCTGGACATCGAGCCGGGCGAGTTCGTCACGATCGTCGGCCCGTCCGGGTGCGGCAAATCCACCCTCCTGAAGATCGTCGCGGGGTTGGTCAAGCCGACCAGCGGTGACGTGTCGCTGCTGGAGCGCCCGGTGCGCGGCCCGCAGAAGGAGATCGGTTTCGTCTTCCAGAAGGCCGCGTTGCTGGAGTGGCGCGGCGCCCGCGCCAACATCCTGCTCCAGGCCGAGATGCGCGGCATGGACCGGGCGCAGGCGGCCCGCCGCGCCGACGAACTGATCGAGATGACCGGCCTGACCGGCTTCGAAAAGGCGTTGCCACACGAGCTGTCCGGCGGCATGCAGCAGCGGGTGGCGCTCTGCCGCGCGCTGCTGCACTCCCCGCCGGTGCTGCTGATGGACGAACCGTTCGGCGCCCTGGACGCGCTGACCCGCGAGCAGATGAACGCCGAACTGCACCGGATCTGGCGCGAGACCGGGACCACTGTGGTGCTGGTCACCCACTCCATCGCCGAGGCGGTCTTCCTCGGCACCCGGGTCGTGGTGATGAGTCCCCGGCCCGGCCGGATCATCCGCACCTTCCCGGTCGAGCTGCCGGCGCACCGCGACTACGCGCAGGTGATGTCGGATCCCCGCTTCGACCGGCTCGCCACCGACCTGCGTGGGTTGCTCGGCAGCGCGGCCGCCAACCACTGAGCGCGGATCGGCACGACCAGCACGATGGAAGGAACACCATGACCCGCAGGTCGATCGGCATCATCGTCAACGGCGTGACCGGACGGATGGGCTACCGGCAGCACCTCGTCCGGTCGCTGCTGGCCATCCGCGAATCCGGTGGTGTGGCGTTGGCCGACGGCACCACCATCTGGCCGGAACCGGTCCTGGTCGGGCGCAACGAGACGAAGCTCCGGGAACTCGCCGAGCGGCACGGGCTGACCGACTGGACCACCGACCTGACCTCGGCGCTGGCCCGCGACGACGTCGAGATCTACTTCGACGCGCAGGTCACCCAGCAACGGGAGAAGGCGATCCGGCAGGCCATCGAGGCCGGCAAGCACATCTACACGGAGAAGCCCCTGGCCGAGGACACCGCGGCGGCCCTCGACCTGGCCCGGGCGGCGGACGCGGCCGGCGTCCGCACCGGTGTCGTGCAGGACAAGCTCTTCCTGCCCGGTCTGCGCAAGCTCAAGCGCCTCATCGACGGCGGCTTCTTCGGCCGGATCCTCTCAGTGCGCGGCGAGTTCGGGTACTGGGTCTTCGAGGGCGACTGGCAGCCCGCTCAGCGGCCGTCGTGGAACTACCGGGCCGAGGACGGCGGCGGCATCGTGGTCGACATGTTCCCGCACTGGCACTACGTGCTGGAGGAGCTGTTCGGCCGGGTCACGGCCGTCTCCTGCGTGACCGCCACCCACGTGCCCGAACGGGTCGACGAGGCCGGTCACCCGTACGCGGCCACCGCCGACGACGCCGCGTACGCCACCTTCGAACTCGACGGCGGGGTGATCGCGCAGATCAACTCCTCCTGGGCCGTGCGGGTGTACCGCGACGAGCTGGTGGAGTTCCAGGTCGACGGCACCGAGGGCAGCGCGATCGCCGGCCTGCGCAACTGCCGGGTGCAGCACCGGGCGGTCACCCCGAAGCCGGTGTGGAACCCGGACCTGCCGGCCACCGAGGACTTCCGCTCCCAGTGGGCCGAGGTGCCCGACAACGAGGAGTTCGACAACGGCTTCAAGGTGCAGTGGGAGGCGTACCTGCGGCACGTGGTGGCCGGTGAGCCGTTCCGGTGGGACTTCCTGGCCGGCGCGCGCGGCGTGCAGCTCGCCGAGCTGGGGCTGCGTTCGGCCCGCGAGGGCGGTCGCATCGAGGTGCCGGAGCTGCGCTCATGACCGCCGAGGTGGTGTTGCCGGGCGGGCGACGGCACCGGCTGGCCGGGGGTGGCGGCTTCGCCCAACCGGACGCGCCGGCGACCAGCCGGATCGCGTACGCCGCCGCGCACGTGGTCGCCGATCCGGGCGCGGAGAACGTGCCGGGTGCCCCGGCCGCGGTGGACTGGGACACCACCCTCGCCTTCCGGCGCCATCTCTGGTCGTACGGGCTGGGCGTCGCCGAGGCGATGGACACCGCCCAGCGGGGGATGGGGCTGGACTATCCGGCCACCCGGGAGCTGATCCGGCGCAGCGCCGCCGAGGCCCGCGCGGTCGGCGGGCGGATCGTCGCCGGGGTCGGCACCGACCAGCTGCCGGTCGGTCCGGCCACCCTGGCGGCGGTCACCGCCGCGTACGCCGAGCAGCTCGACGACGTCCGCGCCGCCGGCGCCCGACCGGTGCTGATGTGCAGCCGGCACCTGGCCGCCGCGGCCCGTGGCCCGGAGGACTACCTGCGGGTGTACGACGAGCTGCTGAGCGCCGCCGACGAACCGGTGGTGCTGCACTGGTTGGGTCCGATGTTCGACCCGGCGTTGACCGGCTACTGGGGTGCGGCCGACCTGGACCTGGCCGCCGACACGGTGATCGAGCTGATCAAGGCGCACCAGTCCGGTGTGGACGGCATCAAGGTGTCGCTGTTGGACGCCGACCGGGAGGTCGCGTTGCGCCGCCGCCTGCCGGCCGGGGTACGCCTCTACACCGGTGACGACTTCCACTACCCGGAGCTGATCCGCGGCGACGAGGTGGGTCACTCCGACGCGCTGCTCGGGGTGTTCGCGGCCATCGCGCCCGCCGCCGCCGCCGCGCTGGCCGCCCTCGACCGGGGGGACCTGACGGCGTACGACGAGATCTTCGGGCCCACCGTGCCGCTGGCCCGGCACCTGTTCGCGGCGCCGACCTGGCACTACAAGACGGGGATCGTGTTCCTGGCCTGGTTGGCCGGGCACCAGGACCATTTCACGATGGTCGGTGGCGCACAGTCCGGCCGGTCTCCGGCGCACCTGGCCACCCTGCTCACCCTGGCCGACGCCGCCGGGCTGCTGCCCGACGCCGACCTGGCCGCCGCCCGCGCCCGGGCCTTCTTCACGGTGGCGGGGGTGGAGCAGTGAGCCTCGCGCGGTTCTCGTTCAACCAGGCGACCGCGCAGCGCTGGCCGCTGCCCGAGGTGGTGGCCGGGTGCGTGGCGGCCGGTGTACCAGGCATCGGCCTGTGGCGGGAGCCGGTGGCCGAGTACGGGCTGGCCCGCTCGGCGAAACTGGTCCGCGACGCCGGCCTCGCCGTCACGTCGCTGTGCCGGGGCGGGTTCTTCTCCGCCGACGACTGGCGCGCGGAGAACCTGCGGGCCATCGAAGAGGCCGCCGCCCTCGGCGCCCCGGAGCTGGTGCTGGTCTCCGGTGGGCTGCCGGCCGGCAGCCGGGACGTCGACGGCGCACGGCGTCGGGTCGCCGACGCGATCGGCGACCTGGCCCCACACGCCCAGGCCGCCGGAGTACGGCTGGCCATCGAGCCGCTGCACCCGATGTTCGCCGCCGACCGGTGCGTGATCGCCACCCTCGGCCAGGCGCTGGACATCGCCGAGCGGTTCGACCCGGCGGTGGTCGGCGTGGTTGTGGACGCCTACCACGTCTGGTGGGACGACACGGTGTACGCGCAGATCGCGCGGGCCGCCGCCCGGATCGCCGCGTTCCAGGTCTGCGACTGGGTGACCCCGCTGCCCGAAGGGGTGCTGCTCGGCCGGGCGTTGCCCGGTGACGGCTGCATCGAGCTGCGTCGGCTGCGCGAGGCGGTGGACGCGGCCGGCTACGTCGGGCCGATCGAGGTGGAGGTCTTCTCCGCCGAGGTGTGGGCGCGTCCGGGCGCGGAGGTACTCGACGCGGCGATCGCCGGCTACCTGCGCCACGTTGCCTGACGTCCCCGAACGGCGGTGGCCGGCGGCGGTCGGCGCCTGGCTGGGGATCGGCACCGCACCCGCCACGCTGGTGCTCGGCGCGGCGATGGCCGCCCGACACGGCGGCGCGGTGCCGGTGGTCGGGCTGCTGGTCGGCGGGGTACTGATGGCGGCTCTGCTCTGGGGGCAGGGCCGGATCGGGCTGCGCCGACCGCTCGGCGACGGCGGGACGTTGACCGCGGTGCTGCCCGCGTACCTGGGGGACACCTCGCGCCTGCTGCTGGCGGCGGTGCTGGCCGTGTCGATGGTCGGTTGGAACGGGTTCAACGTGGGGCTCGGCGGGGCCTCGCTGGCCGCGCTGACCCACCTGCCGGGCTGGGCCGGGCCGGTGCTGCTGGAGGTGGCGGTCCTCGCCGTCTCCTGGGCGCCGGCCCGGCTCGGCAACCGGGTCGCGGTGGTCACCACACTCAGCGCGGTGGTGCTGGTCGGCTGGTGCCTGACGGTGCTTCCACCACCCGGTGCGCCGGTCCGTCTCGCCGGTGGCGGGCTCGCCGACGCCGCCGCGCTGATCGGGTACGCGGCCGTGTTCGCGCTGCGCGCACCGGACTTCAGCGTGGGCCTTTCCCGAAGGCGGGATCTGGCCTGGTGCGTGGGGCTGTTGATCGGGCCGGCGCTGCTCGGGGTGCTCGCCGGGGCCGGCCTGTGGCTGCGGACCGGCTCGGCCGACGTGGTCGCGCTGCTCGCCGCCGGCCCGGGGCTGGCCGCGTACGCGAATCTGTTCGTCGCGGTGGCGGTCTTCGCGGCGGCGCTGACCACCACGTACTCCGGTTCCCTGGCGTTGCGTGGTCTGGCTCCCCGCCTGCCGGCGCGGGCGGCGATGCTGCTCGTCGCGGTGCTCGGCGGGATGCTGGCGGTGGCGCGGTTCGATCGGCTGGTGCTGCCCTGGCTGACCCTGCTGGCCGCCGCGTTGCCGGTGCTGGTGGTGCCGATGGCCGTGGAAGCGGCCGCCCGTCGGCGCGGTCGTGTCCCGCGTACCGTGCCCGCCTGGTGCTGGATGCCGCCGGCGCTGCTCGCGGTGGCCTGCACCCTCGCCGGGGTGGGTGTCGCCCCGCTGCTCGGGCTGACCCTGGCCGCGGCGTGCACGCTGCTCTGGCGTCGCCGAGGAGGCGCGGACCAGTCGGTTGGCAGCGCCTAGCGGGTGGCGTGCGGGCCGTGGTCGCTGACCTGGGCGTCGAACCAGTGGTGCAGTGCGTCGCGGAGCCCCGCGTCGTCGGTGGTGTAGGTGGCGCGTGCGCCGTCGGGAATGGCTTCGTACCTGATGGTGATCCGACCGCCGTGTGCCCGAAGCGTTGCCAGGCCGGGCATCTCGGTGCCGTGGATGCGGGCCGGGTCGCTGAAGTCACCGCGCCGGAACCGCTCGACCTCGGCGCTCAGGTGCTGTTGGACGAGGGTGATCTGGCTGCTGTCCCGCGGGTCGTCGGCGACCACGGTCTGCACGCCGCCGGTGTCGGTCCTGGTGAAGCGGTGTGTGGTGCGCTCCAGGTCGAAGGGCATGACCGAAGCGCCTCGCTCGGCGACGTCGGCCTGTCGATCTGAAGTGGTCGTTGTCGGTGTCGACGGTGCCGAGTTGCCGGCGCAGCCGCCGTTGAGCGCGGCGACAGCGACGGCCGCCAGGAGCAGAGCCCGATGGGGACGAGGGTGGTCAGAACGGTTCACCGGTGGCCTCCGCGAGGGTCTGGAGCGCACGCACCACTGCCGTGCGCTGGTCGTCGGGAACGCGATCGAGCAGGGCGGTGAGTCGGGCCCGACGGGCGTCGGCCTGTCGGCCGGCGGCCGTGGTGCCCGCGGCAGTCAACAGAAGCAGGACGCCGCGACCGTCACCCTCGGCTGTCTCCCTGTGCACCCAGCCCCGGTTGACCAGGTTGGTGACCAGGCGGCTGACGCTGCTCTTTTCCAGACGCAGCCGGCGAGCCAACTCCACCTGCCGGATCTGCCCCTCCCGGGCGATCTCCACCATGGCGTGCGCCTCGGACACCGGCAGCGGCTGCCCGCACGGAGTCCGGTCGGGCTGATGGAGGCCGAAGTTGCGGACGAACCGCATCAGTGCCTCCTGCGCCGCGTCGAGCTCGCCAGACCGCATGGTTCGACCGTACAACCAGATGGTTCGACTGTGCAACCATTGTGGAGAGAACTCGCATCTGAACCCACGGGAGACATGGCATGACACCGGAGAGCGACAGTGCGTGGTTCGGCCCGGCCGAGCCACTCCAGCTGGCCCTCGGTCACCGCGCCCTGCCCGAGGTGCTCGACGCCTGCCCCGACTGCCTCCTGCGCGACCGCCGCACGGAAGACTTCCTGACCACGGCCTTTCCCCGGGTGCCGGTCCAGGTCTGGCCCCGCAACTGACCGACGCTCGGCAGCGGTGGGAAACGGGACCTAGGCGACGGCCGGGAGGGTGGCGTCGATGAGGTGCGGCCCTGGCTGGTTCAGCGCCGCGGAGAACTGCTCAGCGAGTTGCTCGGCGGTGGTGGCGCGGGTGGCGGGCATCCCGAACGCGTTCGCCAGCCCAACGAAGTCGATCTGAGGGTTGGTCAGGTCGAACAGCGGATTGGCGTCGGGGTTGACCGAGCCCGGTTGCTTGCTGAAGTAACCCCACTCCTGGCGCAGGATCGCGTACCCGTGGTTGTTGAGGATCACGTTGGTGATGTTCAACCGCTCGCGTACCTGGGTCCAGAGCGCGGTGGCGGTGTACATGACGCAGCCGTCGGCCACCAGCGCCACCACCGGTCGGTCGGGTGCGGCGACGGCGGCACCGACGGCCAGGGGCAGGCCGTCGCCCATGGCGCCACCGGTCTGCATCAGCACGTCGTGTCGGGGAGCGCCGGCGGTGGCGGAGGCGAGGGTGGTGCCGGAACTCACGGACTCGTCGACGATGATGGCCCGCTCGGGTAGCAGCGCCGCGATCACGTCGGCCCAGTTCTGCGGAGTCAGTGCGCCCGTGGGTAGTGCCGGTCGGTGCGGGTCGGTGACCTGGGCCGCCGCGTCTGGTGCCACCAGGTCGGCGAGCTGGACCAGCGCGGCGACGGCGTCCTGGCCGACCTCGGCCAGGACGTGCGTCCGGGCGCCTTCGGGCACGAGGAGACTCGGCTGGTCGGAGTAGGCGAAGAACGAGACCGGTGCC
The DNA here is from genome assembly GCF_040302185.1 of Micromonospora sp. NPDC127501. NCBI lineage: Bacteria > Bacillati > Actinomycetota > Actinomycetes > Micromonosporales > Micromonosporaceae > Micromonospora > Micromonospora sp. NPDC127501. Next base: position 86,481 of record NZ_JBEORJ010000012.1, read on the forward strand.
TTGGTGCCCGCGACGATGACGTGCCGCGCTCCGTGCAGTTGGTCGAGCACCTGATCGGGATAGAAGCCGAGCCGGGCGAACGCGGGTAGGCCCGCTCCTCGTTCGACCCGGTTGGAGTAGAGCTCCTGGAAGACCCGTGCACCGGTCGCCGCGGCGATGCGGCCCGCTGCCAGCAGGCCCGCCTCCCGCAGAGTCGTTCCGCCGATCACCAGTGCGGTCGTCTCGCCGCTGCGAAGAGCCTCGGCGACCTGCGTGATCGTCTGCTGGTCGACGGTCGGTGCCGGCCGGGGCAGCACGGGTGCGCCGGCCGCACCTCCGTCGGACCAGGACACGTCCGCCGGCATGATCACGGTGGCGATCTGTCCGGGCGGCTCCAGGGCGGCGGCGAGTGCGGTTGCGGCGTCGGGCCCCGCGCCGGCTGCGTCCTCGGGTCGGCGGACGGGGCCGCGCAGCCATCCGGCGAGGGCGGCGATGTCGGAGTTCAACGGTGGGTCGAACGCGGTGTGGAACGTCGCGTGGTCCCCGACGATGTTCACCACCGGCGAGTTGGCGCGGCGGCTGTTGTGCAGGTTCGTCAGGCCGTACGCGAGTCCGGGCCCGAGATGCAGCAGCGTCGCGGCGGGCTTGCCCGCGATCCGGGCGTAACCGTCGGCCGCGCCGCTGACCACGCCCTCGAAGAGAGCGAGTACGCCGTGCAGTTCGGGAACCGCCTCGAGCGCTCCGACCAGGTGCAGCTCGGTGGTGCCGGGGTTCGTGAAGAGCACCTCGACCCCGCCGTCGACAAGCGTCCGCAGCAGTGCTTCCGCGCCGTTCACACACGTCACCCCATCGCCGGTCGGATCAGCAGCGTTTCGATACTAAGCTCGCATTTCGGACCACTGCTGCCAGGTTCCGGTAAATAGCCCGGTAGGTGAGGAGGGGATTCGATGGGACGGGGATGGGCCGAACGTGGACGCGATCCACGAGGTGAGCCTGGAACTCGACAGCGAGGTGGCCGCCCTCCTGGTGCACCTCGAGGTGCCCGTGCCGGCGGGTCTGTCCGACCAGGGCAGTGGTTCGGTTCGAGGTCACCCTGACCACGCCTGAGCGGCCGTCAGGTAACGAGGCATGGAAGTCGCTCGATCCCGCCTCGGCGGGGCGACGTCGCGCCGCTGCTTGGGCTGGCCCTGGCCGGGGTGTACGCCCTGCTCTTGCGTGGTGTGGAAAAAGTGATCTAGGCGCAGCCAGCAGAACGTGATCTTATACGCACCGGCGATCCGTAACACCGTGCAAACCATCGATTAACCGTCGGCGGCTTAGGTGGGGGAGCGCTCCCATAGGCGGATCGCGATCGTTGAAAAGCTCCACAAGGGAGCAACCGAAAGGAGCCTCGTGGCTACAGGCACGAGCGAAAACAGGCTGCGAAGACTGGCGATACCTACGCTGGTCGTCGCCCTGATCACCGGTACCACCGGTGTAGCGGGAACGGCGTCGGCGGCACCCGCTGGGCCGTCGGGTAACGGCAGTGGCACCGGTTACTTCACCGCCGGGTCCGACCGGAAGGTCACCCTGACCGACGGGGCCGACCGCCGACCCGGCGGCCACCGTGCGGCCACGCCGAAGGCAGCCGTCGACGAGACCGGCTCCGGCATGTACGTCGTCGAGTTGGCCGAGGACCCGTTGACCACGTACACCGGTGGGGTGTCCGGCCTGGCGCGGACCCGCCCGGCGGCGGGTAACCGGCTGGACGTGACGTCGACGCCGTCGCAGGCGTACCGCCGGCACCTCGACACGCAGCGGGGCGCCGTCGCCGCCGCAGCCGGGGTCACTGTCAACGCCGTCTACACCGCCGCCTTCAACGGGTTCTCGGCGAAGCTGAGCGCCCAGCAGGTGAACACGTTGCGGGCGGACAAGCGCGTCCGCGCCGTGACCGCCTCGCGGGCCCTCGGCACCCCCTCGGCGCCGCCCACCGCGACCATGGCGACCGCCGCCAACCCGACGCCCGCCACTTCCGGTGGCGCGGACCAGTCGGCGCCGACGGACCGCTCCGGCCGGCCAACCAAGCCCGGCCCCGGCACGGGCGCGGGCATGGTGATCGGCGTCCTGGACACCGGTATCTGGCCGGAGAGCGCGTCGTTCGCCAAGAAGATGCCCGCCCCCGCGACCTGGCGCGGCACCTGCCAGACCGGCGTCGCCTTCGTGGCCGAGCACTGCAACGGCAAGATCGTCGGTGCCCGCTACTTCGCCGACACCTGGCTCGCCGGCGGCGGCTCCGTGCCCGAGGGTGAGGTGCTGTCCCCGCGCGACATGGCCGGCCACGGTACGCACACCGCCTCCACGGCGGCCGGTCTGCCCCTGTCGAACGTCACCATCGACGGTCGCCGCTTCGGTCCTGTCTCCGGGGTGGCACCGGACGCCCAGATCGCCGTTTACAAGGTGCTCTGGGGCGGCATGGGCTTCGACGCCGACATCATCGCCGGCATCGACGCGGCCGTCGCCGACGGTGTACAGGTGCTGAACTTCTCGATCGGTTCCGACCTCGGCGACTGGGAGGCCAACACCCCCATCGGTGTGGCGTTCCTCAACGCCTCGCTGGCCGGGGTCTTCGTGGCGGCGTCGGCCGGCAACACCGGCATCGTGAGTGGAGCGATCAGCAACGCCGCACCCTGGGTGACCACGGTCGGTGCGGCGGTGACGAAGCTCGACGAGGCCACCGCCAAGCTGGGCGACGGCACGAAGCTGGTCGGGGGCTCGCTGGACGCCCTGCCCGGCGGTGGCGCACGGTCGCTGGTCTTTGGTGACCAGGCCGGCTCGCCGGATCTGGGCGCGGTCTACTGCGAGCCCGGCAGCCTGGACCCCGCCAAGATCAAGGGCAAGGTGGTCGCCTGCGCGCTGTCCGACATGTTCGGCTCCGCCGCCGAGATCAAGGCCAAGGGCGGGGCGGCGATGGTGGTGTTCGACCCGGTCGGCAACTACCGGATCAACTCCATCTTCAACTTCCCCGTGGTCTACCTGCCGACCGAGAAGCAGGCCGGCACGCTGTTCAACTACCTGATGCGCCACCCCACCGACGCGACAGTGTCGTTGCGCACCGGCGGTGACGGCTCCAGCGTCCCGGGCATACCGAGCGTGGCGGACTTCTCCTCCACCGGCCCGGACAAGGTGACCCTCGGCGTCTTCAAACCGGACCTGGTCGCGCCCGGGGCGGACATCATCGCCGCGGTCTCACCGGCGGGCAACTTCGGGCGACAGTACGACGCGTACTCGGGCACCTCGATGGCCTCGCCGTACGTGGCCGGCGCGGCGGCGATCCTGCGCGCCACGCACCCGGACTGGTCACCCGGCGCTGTCGCCTCCGCGCTGCGCACCACCGCCACCGACACTGTCGGCACCAGCAGCCCCCTGGACCAGGGCAGCGGCTTCATCAATCTGCCCCGGGCCACCGACCCGGGACTGGTCATCGAGCCCACGGCGGCGGAGCTGATCGAGTTCAGCGAGACGGCCGAACCCGACGGCAAGGCACTCAACCTGCCGGCCATCTCGTTGCGCGAGTACGACGGGACCCGCCCGGTGACCCTCACCCGCACCCTGACCAACGTGGGCAAGGCGCGGGAGACCTACCGTTCGTCGGTGTCCGGTCTGCCCGGCATGAAGGTCACCGTGTCGCCGGCATCGGTGACCCTGGCGCCCGGCAAGTCCGCGACGGTCACCATCACGCTGCGTCGGGGCAGCGCGCCCTGGGACCGGTACGTGACCGGGTCGATCACCTGGCAGGGTAAGGCGCACAGCGCCCGGATCCCGGTCGCCGCCCGTCCGTGGGGCATCGCTGCCCGGCCGTACGCCGACGACGGGGAGGAGTTCGCCCGAATGGCCAACGGGGCCTCCGGCCTGGTCCAGCCGGGCTTCACCGGGTCACTCGTCGGTCGCAGCACCGGCTACACCCCGATGCGGCGTACGTCGTACTCGATGCCGGCCGGCGTCTACGGCGGCGTGTTCGACCCGAGCGCCACCGGAGTGAAGAAGGTCGACTTCACAGTGCCGGCGAACACCGCCGGCATCATCGTCCAGGCCAACACCGCCGATCCGAACACGAACCTTGACCTCTACCTGTACAAGGGCGACAAGCTCATCTACAGCAGTGACAGGTTCTGGACCAGCGCCGAGCAGGCGTACAAGTTCCTGCCCGAGCCGGGGCGCTACACCGCGTACGTGTTCGCGCAGTACCCCGGTGGCCCGGTCGTCGACTTCGATCTGAGTCACGCCATCATCGGCCGTAACGCCAGGTATTCCGGTGCCACCCTCACGCTGCCCTCCACTTCGGAGCGCGGTCAGGGCTTCAACTTCACGCTGAAGCCGAACAAGCCGCTGGCCGAGGGTGACTTCTGGGCGTACACCGAGTACAGCACCAACGGCACTGTGGTCCCCGGCAACCTCGTCTACACCGAACAGAGTTCCTGGCAGTAACCGTTCAATCGAGCGTGGGGCGGTGCGACGTGCACCGCCCCACACCCGGAACCGCCGGAACGTCTGCCCCTTGTTCTCGGATGTCTTCGCCCGGACCGAATGTCACACTGTCGCGGTGGAGGGCTTTCGGTGTGCGAGCTGTGGCAACACGCTGAGCGTTCCGGTCCGGTTGGTGGAGTTGCCGGCGGAGCCGCACTGGTCGCTCCTGGACTGCCATCACGTGAACCCGCCGCTCCTCGACCCCGGCACCTACGCCGTCGATGAGGCCGCCTATGGCCGTGACCAGGTCACCGGCACCTTCGTTCTCTCACCCGGCGACGTCCGCGGAACACGCTTCGTCCATGAGCTTGTTCGCACAGGCTGCTGGTCAATGGTGGGGTGGAACCCCTGTGTGGCCTGCGAAGGCTGTGGTGCCCTGGTCGCCTCTCGGACGGACGACTGCAGGGTGGCCCAGGAGACGCGCTTCTATCCAGCGATGGTTGACCGGGTGGCGAGTGACGATGAGTCGGACCGCGCCACGGATCCTTTCGCCCTGATTGCCGACTGGGACAGCTCTGCGCCCGACACCAGGCAACACGGCTGGGTGCCCGAACCGATTCGCCCTCGTCCCGAACTCGTCGCGACCCGCTGGGGCGGACGAGGTGTGAAGGAGCACCTTTTTCGAGATGATCCGCCGGCCTGACCAACCGGCCAACGTCGGGCCTCGCCGGTCGGCGTCAGGGGCACCGGAGCTGTCACGCCATCAGGGACGCTTCCAGGTCGCGGCGGGTGAGGGCGGCGTGGAGCTGTAACGACTCGACCGCGAGATTTTCACGACCACCCTGCTCGCGGTCGATGGCGCAGACCACTGTCTCCACCTGCGCGCCGATGGACCGTAGCTGCGCGCACGATGCCAGTAGTGCGCCTCCCGTGGTCACGACGTCCTCGATCAGCACGACACGCTGGCCATCCACCGGACCGCCCTCGGCGACCTTGTTGGTGCCGTACTCCTTGGCGTGCTTGCGCACGAAGACTGTGGGCAGCCCCGTCAGCTGTGACATCACCGTGGCCAGCGGGATGCCGCCCATCTCCATCCCCGCCAGCACATCGCACTCCGGCAGAATGGCCACCATCGATTCGGCGACCTCGCGCAACAGATCCGGCCGCCCTTCGAACAGGTACTTGTCGAAGTACTCCTCGCTGACCTGCCCGGACCGCAGACGGAATCGTCCGGTGAGGTGGCAGGTGTCGTAGACGCGGCGCGCGAGCGGGTGGGTCATCTGCTCAGCCTCGCATCTCGCCTGAATCAACAGCCCGGAGGTTCGGGTCGTGACGGCCGTGGTCCCGCCTTCAGGGCAGCGGGTACGCGGCGAGGTGGTCGGCGAGTTGCTTCGGGTGGCTGAGCGCCACCGCGTGGCCGCCGTCGATCTCGTCCGGGACGACGTCGAGCCGGTCGGCGGCGACCCGGCGCTGGAAGTCCGCCGGGAAGAACCGGTCCTCGCGGGCGAGGAGCACCCTCGTCGGCACGTCCGGCCAGGCGTCCAGGGGCCACGGCTCGTCCCCTTCCGCACTGACCTGGTCCCGGGTGTGTGCCGCTGCCTCCGCGACGACCTCGGCCGGGACACCGTTGTAGAACTGCTGCTCCTCGCTGAGCCCCTCGGCGCTGCGGTAACCGGTGTTGGCCCACCAGTCGCCGGGTCTCTCACCGGGCTTGGGGACCATCGGTGTGAGCAGGACGAGCAGCCGCACCGGCAGCTTGTCGGCGATGAGCGGCGCGGTGAACGCACCGTACGAGTGCCCGACGACCACGAGGTCGCTCCGGTCGCCAATCGCGTCGACGACCGTCTGGCAGAACTCGGTGAACCCTGCGGATCTGTCCTCGATCGGCAGTTCCGGCACGATCACGTCGTGGCCGCGGCTGGTCAGCTCGGGGACAAGAAGGTGCCAGTCCCAGGCGCTGCCCCCGCCCCCGTGGATCAGAACGAAAGTCGCCATACCCGAAGCCTCACACGAGGGTATGACACGCGCCTCTGTCGATGACGATGCACTGGGGTACGGAAGACGAAAGCGCTTCGGGGCAGTCACATCAAGGTTGAGGCCAGTAGGGTGCCGTCGACGGGGTACCGGCCACCCCGGAGGTAGTCCTCGGCGTGGCTCGGGTGACATCTACCGATATCGAAGGAAACCCGGCATGAGCAGCCCGCGCGAAACGTTCCTCCGACTGGTGAACGGTGTCTGCGACGGTCCGTACGAGGACTTGGCCGACCTGTACGCCGAACAGACCGATGTCACACATCCGTTCCACCCGCTCAACCCGCCGGCGCTGCGTAGCCGCGACGAACTGCACGAGCACTTCACCGCGCCGCCTCCGGTCGCCCGGACGCTGCTCCGTAAGCCAGTCGACGTGACGATTCATGAGACTGCGGACCCGGAGGTGATTGTCGCCGAGTTCGCCTATCAGGGGCGGGTAGCCGAGACAGGTGAGGAATTCACGGTGCCCTGCGTCTTCGTGATGCGTGTCCGCAATGGGCTGATCGTCGAGTCCCGAGATTACATCGACCCCATCGCCAGCGCGCGAGCTTGGGGTCAACTCGACAGCCTCTTGACCGCACTCCGTCCGCAAGAAAGCACCTCCATCGAGGGCACAGCCTGACCCTGATTCGCGCCCGACGCCCTGCGCACGCATCTGCCGCTACGAGTGCGTTGGTGCTGGCTCGGCGGAACTGTCGCCGTTGCCTTTCCATCCCTGATCGTCGAAGCCGCACACCGCCCCGTTGACCTGCCGGCTTATCGGTGAGCACAGGATCGGCACCCAGACCAGCGCGAGCGCGGCAGAGGCGACCCACATGGCGGCGCGCGGACCGGCGTGACCGCCAACGAGTGCCGCCGTCGCCGCGCCGAACGTGAGCGCACCGCTGAACACCACGCGCAGCGTCCCGTTGACGCGTCCCAGAAGTCCTGGCGGCGTGACGTGCTGGCGGAACGACATCAACACCACGCTGTCGAAACCGACCTTGAAGATCACCATCGCCCATGCAAGTGCGGCGATCAGCCCCGGAATCGGCCGGCCGATGAGTGGCAAGGCGAGCGAGGCCGGCGCGACGGCGACCCCGATCGCCATGACCGAGCGGCCGGCCCCGAGGCCCTTCGACAACCGCTCCGCGCAGAGCGCCCCGAGCAGGCCGCCGACTCCGCCGACGGTGAGGAAGAGGCCCAGTCGGCCGTCCGACCAGTGTAGTTCCTGCACCAGGACAAGCGGCAGCATCGCGATGGTGCCGGCGGTGGCAAAGTTCACCAGCGCGCCCGCCACGGTGATAGCCCGGAGGGTGCGGTTGCGCCGGACGAATGACAGGCCTTCCCGCACCTCGGTTGCGAGCGGGCGTCGTAGCACTGCGGGGCGTGGCTCCGGCCGTTCGATGCGGCGGATCCACAGCGCCGACCACAGGTAGCCGAGTGCCGTCGCCACCAGGACCGTCGCCGCTGTCGACAGACCGATCAGCCAGCCGGCCAACGCCGGGCCGCCGATCAACGCCATCTGGTCCACGATGCCGAGCCGTCCGTTCGCCGCGACCAGGCGTCCGCCGTCGCCATCCCCGACAAGGTCCGGCAGGTGGCTCTGCATCGCGATGTCGAAGAAGACCGTCGCGACGCCGTTGAGGAACACCACCACCCAGAGCTGGGTGATGGTCAGGACGGATAGCGCAGCGCTGAGCGGCACCGAGCCGATCAGCGCGAACCGGATCAGATCCATCGCGATCATGACTGGGCGACGAGCGACCCGATCCAGCCACGCACCGGCCGGCAGTCCAAGTAGGAGGAACGGAGCGGTGCCCGCCGCAGCCAGCGAACCCGCCTCGGCAGGACCAGCGCCGAGCGTCGTGATGGCGACGAGTGGAACAGCCACCCTGGCTATGGTGAAACCGCCTTTCGCGGCGACAGCGGCGATGAGGTAGCGAGTGAAGTCGCGGGACAAGGCACGGGCGGTCTCGTGGCGATCGCCACGGATCGGTCGGATCGACATGCCCGAACCTTCGGCGGGGGCCACCCTTGCGCGTCAACGATTCAGGCTACGGTGAATCCTCGTGAGGCAAACCTGATGCTGCGACTGTCGATGTCCCTGGGCGATCTCGCCAGCATCAGGTTCGCGATCTCTCCCGCCTGGGAGCTCGTCGCGAGCCTGCGCGTCCTGCGCGATCCGGGCGCGCACGCCGTACACCTGCCCTGGGTGACCCGGCACCGGGCCGCGGTGCTCGCCGCACCCGACCTGCGTGAGCTGCGCGACCTTGTGATCGCGCCCGATCACAAGCTGCCAGGCTTCCTCGCGCCGGCCCCGCACTCGCCCGTCGCCGAGCCCGAGGCCGAGTTCGCGGCGGTGCGGCAGACGCCGGCGGCGATCGTGCGCCAGGAACTGGAGACGGTGTACGGCGACCGGCTGCCAGCCTCGCTGACCGACCTGCGCCGCGCGCCGCGCCGGACCCTGCCCGTGATCGTGGCCCAGATGCGGGCCTACTGGACGCTCACGCTGGGACCGTACTGGGGACGGATCCGTGGGATCCTGGAGGGTGACGTGATGTTTCGGGCGCGGCGGCTCGCGGACGACGGCCCGCACCGAATGTTCCCCGAACTTGACCCCGCGATCTCCTGGTCGGCCGATGTCCTGTCGGTGGACCGGCCCAATCTGGACCTGGCCTACGCACTCGGCGGTCGTGGTCTTGTGCTCGTGCCGTCGCTCTTCGCATGGCCGAACGTCTTCGTCAAGGCGTCTGAGCCGTGGGCTCCGGTGCTGCGATACCCCGCTCGGGGTGTGGGCTCGATGTGGCACAGCGACGCGCCCACGGCCGATCTGGCCCTCGTGATCGGCCAGGCTCGCGCAACTCTGCTGGCGGAGCTGACGACTCCGTCGACGACGACGACCCTGGCCCGTCGCACCGGGCTGACGCCGAGTGGGGTCTCGGCCCACCTATCGCGGCTCGTGACCGCCGGTCTGGTCACTCGGCAGCGAGCTGGGCGGCTGGTCTTCTACGCGCGGACGCGGCGAGGTGACGCGCTCCTCGGCGACTGATGACGGCGCCGAGAAACTCCGGGATCTGGGCGATCGGCTTGGTAGCGCCGGCGGGCGGGGTGGACCCCCGCCCGCCATCGCACGACGGTCAGGTGACGGTGATGGTCAGGTTGAGCGAGCGGGTCTCCCCGCTGGTGTAGGTGACCGTCACCCGGGCGGTGAAGGTCCCCTTGCGGGGGTAGCTGTGGGTCGTCGACCGTAGCGTCGCCCCGTGCGTGACGGCGCTGTTGTCGCCGAAGTCCCACGCGTAGTCGGTGATGCTCTGCCCGGACGGCGCCGTTGCCGTGGCGGTCAGCGTGGTGGTCAGCGGCGCGGCGCCGCCGGTTGGGCTGGCGGCCAGGGACAGCGTCCCACCCGGCTCCTGTTTGACCCCGGCGCCGTTGAACCGCAGCCAGTCCAGGGCGAGCAGGTCCGGGGTGCCGTTGACCTGGGCGGCGTTGACGAACTTCGCGTACAGGGTGGTCGTACCGGTGGGCTTGTTGGTCAGCGTGACAGTGGGGGAGACCAGGTTGTCCCACCCGCCGGTGGAGCCGATGGTGGCCGTACCGACCAGCGTGCCGGTGGGCGAGCCGGTGCGCAGTTCGATGGTGCCGCCGAGCCCGCCGTTGGTCACCCCGAGCGTCACCGAGCCGACGTTGCGCAGGTCCGCCGGCCCGAACGCCACCCAGTCGTTGTGGTCGACCTCGCCGAGCCGCTTACCGGCGCGGGCAGTGGCCCGGTCGTTGACCGTGACGCCGGACTGGGCGCTGAAGTGCTCGGCCTCCTTGCTCTTGGGCTGCAACTGCACGCGGGTCGAGCCGGTCAACGCCGGTACGCCGCCGGCCGCGCCACCGTCGGTGTACTGCGCGGTGATCAGGGTGTAGAGGTTCTGCCCCGGCCCGTGGCCGTCACCGGCGTCCGCCTCGGTGGCGAGTAGCCCGGAGCAACCGGTGTAGACGTCCAGCGGGTGGGCGTGCGAGTCGTGGCCGAGTTGGGTCTGCACGGTGACCTTGGCGCAGTCGATGGTGGACTCCTCCGGGTCGGTGACCGTCACCGTGTACGGGATCTTGTCACCGAAGTCGAAGAACCCGCCGTCGGGCACGGTGATGGTCACCGTCGGTCGGGTGTTGCCGACCACCACGTCGGTGACCGCAGTGGCGGTCAACCCGTTGCCGCTGTTGCGCACGGTCAGCCGGGCGGTGTGCTTCCCGGCCGTCGAGTAGGTGAAGCTCGGGTTGGCGGTGGTGGAGTCGGTGCTGCCGTCGTTGGTGAAGTCCCAGGCGTAGCTGAGCGCCGACCCGTCGCCGGCGGACGAACCGGCCGAGGAGAACGTCACCGCGAGCGGCGTACGTCCGCTGTCCGGGGTGGCGGCCATCTTCGCGGTCGGTGGCCGCCCGTTGGCGACGTAGTCGATCCGGTAGATGCCCGCGCCGGCGTTGCTGCCGCCCCGACCGCTGCCGGTGCCCTCGCCGAAGTCGATGACGTAGAGCGAACCGTCCGGGCCGAACTCCGCCTCGAAGGGCTGGATCCAGCTCATGTTGCCGAAGATCCCGTTGATCGACTGGAGGTCACCCACGGCGGTCGGGCCGAAGCGAGCGTTGCTGAAGGTCTGCGCCGTCTTGTGGATCGACAGCGTCTTGAACCACCTGCGGGTCAGCTCATAGGTGATCCACTTGCCCTCGAAGTACTCGGGGAACTTCGTGGTGCGGGTGTTGGCCGGGTCGTAGTCGTAGACCGGGCCGCTCATCGGCCCGCCACCGCCGGTGCCCAGCTCGGGGAACTGGGTGGAGGCGGAGTACGCGTACCAGACCAGCGCGGACTTCGCCGCCGGCAGGGTGGTCAGGCCGGTGTTGTTGGGTGAGTTGTTCACCGGTGCGGCGCAGTTGAACTTCGCCCCCGAGGTGTTGGTGGCGAAGTTGTAGTCGTTGAACGGGATGTTGTTGCCCACGCAGTACGGCCATCCGAAGTTGCCGGCGCTGGCGATCCGGTTGAACTCGACAGTCCCCTCCGGACCACGGTTGGGGTCGGCGGCGCGGGCGTCCGGACCGTAGTCGGCCACCAGCACCGCGTTGGTCTGGGGTTCGATGGTGATCCGGAACGGGTTGCGCATGCCCATCGCGTAGATCTCCGGCCGGGTCCTGGCGGTGCCGGCCGGGAAGAGGTTGCCGCTGGGCACTGTGTACGTACCGTCGGATTGTGGGGTGATCCGTAGGATCTTGCCGCGCAGGTCGTTGGTGTTGCCGGCGGTGCCCTGGGCGTCCCAGGCGGCGCGGCCGGCACGTTCGTCGACAGGGGTGTAGCCGCTGGAGGCGAACGGGTCGGTGTTGTCACCGATCGCCGCGTAGAGCCGCCCGGCCGCGTCCATGGCCAGCGACCCGCCCATGTGCGAGTTGGCCCGGCCCTCGCCCCGATAGGTGGGGACGGTCAGCAGGCGTTTCTCCGAGGAGAGCGCGACGCTGTTGTTGGCGACAGTGAACCGGGACAGGTTGAGCTGTTTCAGAGTCTTGTCCGACCAGAGCAGGTAGATCCAGCCGTTGCTGGCGAAGTTGCGGTCCAGGGTCATCCCGAGCAGCCCGTCGGACTGGTCGGTCATCGCCGAGGTGTACGCGAAGTCCAGCAGCGTGGTGACCTGGAGGGTGTCGGAGTTGACCACCTTCAGCGCACCGGTGCGCTGGATGTAGTAGACCTTCCGGTCCGGGCCGACGGCCAGCTCGAAGGGGTCGGCCAGGTTCTCGGTGACCAGCCCCACCCGTTCGAAGTTGCTGGTCCTGGTGGCCGAGCAGTCACCGGCGACCGCGCCGGCCGCCCACTCGATGCCGTAGCGCAGGTGTTCCAGGAAGGTCGGGGTGCTGAACTGGGAACTGGCGTGCCCGCCGGCGGTGAACCAGGACCGGCCGCCGTCGTAGCGCTGACACCAGGAGTACGCGTGGTCGACGCCCTCGTCCAGGCCGTTGATCCCGTCACGCACCTTGATCTGGGCCAGGGTGTGCACGTTGCCGGTCGGGTTGGTCCGCCAGTTGTACCACTCCTCGCTCTGCTCCCAGAGCTCCGGCAGGTTGCGCGTGGAGGGGTGCGCGCGGTCGAGCACCTTGACCCGGCCGGGGAAGGTGCCGCCGGTGGACGAGAAGTCGGGGTGGTAGTCGAAGATCGTGCCGACCAGGCCCTCGTACCAGGGCCAGTCGCGTTCGCTGGCCGAGGCGGCGTGCAGGCCGGCCCAGCCGCCGCCGTTGCGGATGAACGTCTGCAACGCGGCCCGCTGGCTGGCGTTGAGCAGGTCACCCGAGGTCGGGAGGCTGTTGGTGTTGTTGAACACGAGAGCGTCGAAGGTGGCGAGGTTGGCGTCGGTGAAGGCCGCCGCGTCGGTGGTGGCGACGACCTCGAAGTTGTGGGCGACGCCGAGCTGCTGGATCGCGGCGATGCCGGCCGGAATCGAGTCGTGGTAGAAGTTGGTGATCTTGGAGAAGACCAACACACGGAAGCGCGGGGCGGCCTCGGCGGGCAGGGCGGTGGTGGTGCTCACCACGGCGGCGATGGCGAGCAGGATCAGGCAGAACGCACGGAGGTGTCGGGGCATGGGGGCGCTCCCTGTCGGACGGTGAGGGGTCGGAAAGCGCTTTCTCGCTGCCCGCATCACGGTACTGACAGCCAGTGACGACCGTCAATAGCCCGCTGGTAAGCGGTTTCCCGCCCCGGTGGCGTCCGCGCGTCGGCGGGCCCCACAGGCCCATGGGTACGGCTTACGATGTCCTCCGGATACGTGCGGTGACTCTACGGATGCACCGTGTCCCGTCGACCTGGGGAGGTCTCGTGACGGTGCCGTCCACGTCGGAATTGCCCGAGGGCCGGGGTGCCGACCGGATCGACACCACGACCGTGCATCCGGCTCGCCGCTACAACTACTGGCTCGGTGGCAAGGACAACTTCGCCGTCGACCGGCAGTCTGGCGACCAGATCGCGGCCGTCTACCCAGGGGTACGCACGCTCGCCCGGGAAAACCGGGCCTTCCTCGGCCGGGCGGTCCGGTTCCTCGCCGAGGAGGTCGGCGTCCGGCAGTTCCTCGACATCGGCACCGGCATCCCGAGCGCCGACAACACCCACGAGGTGGCCCAGTCCGTCGCCCCCGACTCCCGGGTGGTCTACGTCGACAACGACCCGATGGTGCTGGTCCACGCCCGGGCGCTGCTGACCAGCGATCCGGCCGGCGCCACCGCCTACCTGGACGCCGACCTCCGCGACCCGGAGAAGATCCTCGCCGACCCGCAGCTGCACGCCACAGTGGACCTGTCCCGACCGGTAGCCCTGGTGCTCATCGCCGTGACGCACTTCCTCACCGACGACGACCGCCCGCACGAGCAGGTAGCCCGCCTGCTCGACGCACTGCCGTCGGGCAGCTGGCTGGCGCTGACCCACTTCACCACCGACCACATCCCCGGCGAGGTCGTCAGGCGGATGGAGGCCGAGTTCGCCGCCGGCCGGATGAAGCAGGACGCCGTACCCCGCGACCGCGCCGAGTTCGCCCGCTTCTTCACCGGCCTTGAGCTGGCCGAACCGGGCATCGTCCCGGTCACCGAGTGGCGGCCGCAGGTGCCACCGGAGCAGCGTCCGCCCCTGGCCGACGCCTCCATCTACGGCGCCGTGGCCCGCAAGCCCTGACCGGTCGTGCCGAGGTGCCCGAGCAGCACCGGGCGCGTGGTCACGCCTTACGCGGACGTGGCCCTACATCCGTCGTCATGAAGAACTATCGCCTGTCATTCGGCGCGTGCGGGTTCCGCCGGTCGGGTGAAGAAGCGAACGATGTCCTCCGCCGCGGTAGGGGACAGCATCATCGCCTGGACTCGGGCGGACATCTCGGCGATCGGGTGAATCCTGCTGAACATCGATTCTTCGTACGTCCGAATCGCCGAATTCGGGTCGGCGGGGTTGGCGGCGAGCTGGCTGGCGAGTTCCGCGGCGTCGAGCATGGCCTGGTTCGCGCCCTCGCCGACCGGTGGCATGAGGTGCGCGGCGTCGCCGACGAGGGTGACGTCCGGCCGGCTGGTCCAGCGCGTACCGATGGGCATCGCCTCGATCAGGCGTGGCGTCGGCGGGCTCCCGGCGGCCTCGATGAGCGCGGTGAGGCGGGGGTTCCAGCCAGCGAACAGGTCCAGCAGGGCGCGCTTACTACGGTACGAATCCAGGGGCCGGTCCTCGGCGCGCAGCGAGATCCCGACCCGGAGGCTGCCGTCACCGAGACGTTGGGCGGCCAGGATCTGGTTCACCCCGACACACCACAGGTTGCCGGGGCCGACCAGTTCGGCGAGATCGGGATGACGTTGGTCGACGTCCTCGACGTTCAGCTCCACGAGCGTTGCCACGTAGGACAGGTCGACGTCGGTCAGCAGTGACCGGACGACCGAGCGCGCGCCGTCCGCGCCGATGAGGATGTCGCAGCTGGTTCGCTGGCCGTCGTGGAACGTCAGTTCCCAACCCTCGTCGGGGCGGGGGGTCGCCGCGACAAGCCGGTGCCGCCAGGCAACCGTGTCTCCGGGGAGAGAGTCGAGTAGGAGATCACGCAGTGCGCTCCGGTCGATCTCGGGACGTCCGGAGAATGAGCCAGGTTGCGGCTCGTGGTGCACCAGGGTGCGTCCGGTGGGGTCGAGGATGCGGTGTTCCTCGCCGTCGGGCCGCGCCTTCGATCGGAACCGGCCGGCGAGACCCGCCTCGGCCAGGGCCAGTTGCCCGGACTCCGGGTGCAGATCGAGGGCACCGCCCTGGGGTCGCGCGGATCGGCTTGCCTCCCGGTCGTACACCACGGCGTCGATGCCGTGGCGGTGCAGGATCCGAGCCAGCGTCAACCCGCCGAGTCCACCGCCGGCGATCGCAATTCGCGTACTCACGGCGCTACCGTACACTGTATTGGTGGATACACCGTACGGTAGCGGGCCGGTGCCCGTTTGGGAGCGGCCCGAACCTCAGCCGCGCGCGGTGCCGGTGCCGTTGAGTCGCGAGAAGATCGCCGCTACGGCGATCAGGCTTGCCGACGCGCACGGCCTCGACGGGCTGTCATTGCGCAAGATCGCCAAAGAGCTCGGTGTCGGTCCGATGCGGCTCTACGACTACGTGATCAACAAGTCGGAGCTACTCGATCTCATGGTCGACGTCGTCTATGCCCGGATCGCCGAGGTGGGCCAGCGCTCCGGGTGGCGCGACACGGTGCTGGCCATCGCCCACGCGACCCGCGATGCCGCCCTTGACCATGAGTGGTTCTCCGACGTGCTCGGCGGACGGCCGCACCTGGGACCACACGCGCTCGCCGTGGGCGAGGCGACCGCCGCGGCGCTCAGTGCGGCACCCGGCGTGCGTGACATCGACGATCTCCAGCGAGCCGTGGGCGCCCTCAACGCCTTCATCATCGGGTCGGTCCGCAGAGAGGTCACCGAACGACGCACCGCACGTTCCACCGGCACCGATGAAGCTGCCTTCCAGGCCAGCCTCGGCCCCTACCTCACGCGCATGTTGAAGACCGGCAGGTACCCCACCGTGGCCCGGCTCGTCATCGACGGCGCCCACCTCAACGCCGAGGAGACCTTCAATCACAACCTGACCACCATCCTGGACGGCATGACCCGCCAACGCCCAACGTGATCCGGCGCGCTGCGGCCAGCGGCTCGCCAGCGGTACCCACACGACGGCGACACGAGTCCAGACAGGAGCCCACGAGTGCACGTCAGCCTGGCGACGAGTTCCGGGAGGGCCGATCGGTCGAACGAGGACTTCGTCGGTGCGGTTCCCGGCGCTGTCGTCCTGCTCGACGGTGCCGGCATTCCGGGAGCCGAATCGCTCTGCTCCCACGGCGTCGCCTGGTACGCGCACCGCCTCGGCGGCGCGCTGCTCGGCCACCTGTCGCCCGGCGACGGACGAGAGCTCGCCGCGATCCTCGCCACCGCCATCGGCGAGATCGCGGCCGAGCACCGCGACACCTGCGACATCGCGGACCCCAGCAGCCCGCAGGCCACCGTCGCGATGGTCCGCGCCCACCAGGACCGGTTGGACTGGCTCCTGCTCGCGGACTCCTTCCTCGTTGTCGACCAGGTCGGCGGGGGCCCGCTGGTGATCACCGATGAGCGGGAGATGACTGCCCGGCGGGAATGCTCGGCGCCGCTGGCCGGCATCGCTCAGGAAACGCCAGAGTACGACCGGGTGCGGGCCTCCTGCGCCACCGCGCTGCGTGCCCGCCGGAACCAGCCGGGCGGCTACTGGATCGCCAAGGACGACCCGCGCGCGGCGTGGGAAGCGGTGACCGGCAGCCGGTCCCTCGGCGACGTGAACGGTGTCGCGTTGCTCAGCAACGGTGCCAGCCGCATCGTCGACCCGTACGGTCGGACCGACTGGCCGGGCGTGCTGGACCTGCTTCGGGCCAGCGGGCCGGCCGGCGTCATCGCCCGCGTCCGGCAGGCCGAGGCGCAGACCACCGGTGGCGCGGATGCGTACAGCCCGGACGACGCCACAGTGGCCCACTGCACGCACCTGCCGCGTTGAGCACCTGCCCGCAGGGTGCCGATGGTCCGTCCGTCGACTCGTGCCGCGAGAGCGTGCTCGGCTTCACGCGTGAGACGGGGGAGCCGCGACAGGGGCTCGGTCGTCCGACCCCTCCGGCACGGTGATCGGGGCCGCGACGATCCGGCTGGGCACCACCGGAGCGTCCCGGCCGGTGCCCCGCCGGCTGTCGCCGCCGGAGGATTCCTCGTGGTAGTCCTGCTCCACGTTGACCGACCAGACGTCGTGCGTACTGCCGGTGGCGATGTTCTCGGCGGTGAGCATCGCGGTCAGCATCGAGTGGTCCTGGTTGTTGTAGCGGTGCATGCCGTTGCGGCCCACCGGGTGTACGTTCGGCACCGCCTCGGTCAGCCAGGCCCGGATCACGTCCACGTTGTGCTGGTAGCGCTCGTCGTACACCGGGTAGGCCTTGGGCATGCGCACGACGTAGCCGGCTTCCACCACGCCGGGTCGCACCAACCCCAACCGCTCCAGCTCCGCGGTGGCGAGGGCCACGAGGTCGGCATCCGGGGTACGCCACATCTCGTCGTCCTCGAACACGAAGTACTCCAGGCCCAGGCAGGTGCGGCCGTCCTTGACGAGGTACGGCGACCAGGAGCCGAAGTTCTGGATCCGGCCCACCCGTACCCCCGGGTCGTGCACGTAGATCCAGTTGTCCGGAAACGAGAACTCCGCCGGCACGACCAGGGCGACAGTCAGGAAGTCGCGGTAGCGCAGGTCGGCCGCGCAGGCCAGCACCTCCGGCGGCGCCGGCGGATGGAGCGCGGTCACCAGCTCCGAGATCGGCATGGACGAGATCACGTGGTCGGCAGCCTCGGTACGCTGCCCGCCCGCGCCGTTGACCGTCACGCTGATCGCCCGCCGACGGGCCGGGTCGCGGTGCACGGCGGTGACCCAACTGCCGGTGGACAGTTGCCCGCCCCGCTCGCGAACCTGCTCGGCGCAGCGCTCCCACATCATCCCGGGTCCGTACTTCGGGTACTGGAACTCCTCGATCAGGCTGGTCACGTCGGTGCGTCGGCGGCGGGGCAGCAGCGCGTTGCGGATCGCCGTGGCCAGCGACAGGTTCTTGATCCGCTGCGCCGCCCAGTCGGCCTGCAACCGGTCCGCCGGCATGCCCCAGACCTTCTCGGTGTACGTCTTGAAGAAGATCGAGTACAGCCGCCAGCCGAACCGGGCCGACACCCAGCCCTCGAAGTGTGACTGGTCCCGTGGCGGCCGCAGCCGGGCGCGGGCGTACGAGCCGAGGCAGCGGACGGCCTCCGGCAGACCCAGGTTGCGCAGCGCGTTCATGGCGCTGAGCGGGTAGTTGAACAGGGCGCCCCGGTAGAAGATGCGGCTCATCCGGGGCCGGGTCAGGAAGTCCTCGTCCGGCAGGATCTCGTGCCAGAACGCCTCCACCCGGGGCACCTTGGTGAAGAACCGGTGCCCGCCGATGTCGAACCGCCACCCGTCGCGTTCCACGGTCCGACTGATCCCGCCGACCACCTCGTCGGCCTCGAACACCTGAACCGACCGGCCGTGCCGGAGCAGCTCGTACGCCGCGGTGAGCCCGGCCGGCCCCGCACCGATGACCACCGTGCCGTTCTGCTCGCTCATGCTGACGCGCTCCCTGCTCACCGCCATGATTGAGACGCGGCGTCCACCCGCTATGGGCAGAATGTCACACTTAGTGGTAGCTGGTCCTCGCTTCGGCGGGGCGCGCTGCGGCGTACCACGAGAAGAGCGACTTCCCCGCGCGGCCGGCGGACCGGGGGGAGCGGGGGAGCGGGGCGGATGGACCGGTGGCGCGGCGGCGCGACGACGCTTGCCGCCCGGGCGGTCGCGGCCGGCGGCGGCGCAGCGCGCCTGGCCCGCCGGGTGCCGGCGCCCTGGCCGTACGTCATCGGCCTGTTCCTCGGCGCGAAGTTGCTGCTCACCCTGCTCGGGCTGCTGGCCCTGCACGCCTGGGACGACATCCCCGGTGCGCCGCCGGCCGACGAGGCGTTGATGTGGGCGCAACAGCGGGAGATCTCCGGGCACCGGTGGATCTCCTTCTGGTTCGCCTGGGATTCGCTGCTCTACCTGCGGCTGAGTGAGCTGCCGCTGACCGGGCCGTGGCGAGACTTCGGATTCCCGCTGCTGTACCCGTTCCTGGCCCGGCCCCTCGGCGCGGTGCTCGGCGGCGACAACGCGCTGGCCCTGCTGGTGATCAGTAACGTCGCGTTCCTGCTGGCGCTCTGGTACGGCTACCGGCTGGCGGAGCTGCTGCTCGGTGACGCGGAAACGGCCTGCCGATTCACCCGGTACCTGGTGCTGCTGCCGACCGCGTTCCTGTTCCAGGCCGCGCTGACCGAGTCGCTCTTCGTCTGCCTCGCGTTGGCCGCCTTCTACTACGCCGAGCGGCGCCAGTGGCTCCTGGTCGGCGTGATCGGCTACTTCCTGGCCATGAGCCGCTCCGTCGGCCTGCTCGTGGCGCTGCCGCTGGCCCTGGTGCTGCTCCGGCAGCACGGCTGGCGGCTCGGCCCACGCGCCCTGCTCGGCTACCTCCGGATCGGCTGGCCGTTGCTGCTGCTGCCCGCCGGATGGTTCACCTTCATGGCGTACTGCCGGTGGCGGGGTGGGGACTGGTTCGCCTACCAGCACGCCCAGCAGACCGGATGGGGCATCGAGGTGCAGAACCCCGTTCCGGTGCTGCTCAACGGGTTGACCGGGGAGCCGCGCGACGCCGCTCGGGCGTGGTTCGCCGTGGCCGTCCTGGCCGTGCTGGTCGCCGGGTTCCGCCGCCGCGAGCTGGCCTATCTGGTGTACGGCGTCCTCATGGTGCTGGTGCCGCTGTCGATGGGTCCGCCGGTGTACAAGAGCCTGCTGCGCTATCTGCTCGCCGCCTTTCCGGTGGCGCTGGTGCTGGCCCGCTGGGCCCGCCACGCCAGTGTCGACGTGTGGCTGACCGCGACGCTCGCCGTGGTGCAGGGCGTGCTGTTCGTGCTCTGGCTCAGCTACTGGACCCACATGATCATCTGATTGGCGCTGCCGTCGGCCGGGCAAGATGTACGCCGTGACCGAGCCACGGGTACGCCTCGACGACCTGGGCGCCTGGCTGATCAAGGGCAACGCGGACCTGGTCGACCTCGCCGCCCGGTTCGCCCGTGAGCCACTGGTGACGAGCTGGTGCGTGCGTCCCGGCTACCGGGCGCGGTTGATGCGCGCCGGGCAGCCGGTTGTCTTCTGGGCAAGCGGCAGCCGGGGCCGACTGCCGTACGGAGTGTGGGGCGTCGGGCGGGTCACCGGGGCGGCCGAGCCAGGCGCGCCGGGGCACCCGTGGTCGGTACCGCTGGATCTGCCCATCCTCGCCGAACGGGACCGGGTATCCCGGCTGCTGTTGCGCGCCGATGACCGGCTCGCCGCCCTGGAGGTGTTCCGTCAGCCGCAGGCCGCCAACCCCTCCTACCTGACCGTGGCCCAGTTCGCCGCGCTGCGGACCCACCTGCCGGCGTGAGCGCGGAGGGCGGCCGTGCCTCGACCGAGGTGCCTGTGCGAGCCTGCTACCGACGTGAGAAGCGCATTGAGTGGAGGCCCGGTGTTCGCCCTGCCGCTGACCGAGGACGTCGAGCTGCGCCCGTTGAACCCGTGGCGGGCCGAGGAGTTCCTCACCCACCTCGATCGGGCCCGTGAGCACATCCAGCCCTGGGTGTCGCCGTCCTTCGTCGCCACCAATCTGCCGTCGGCCCGTGCGGTGTTGCAGCGCTACGCCGACCTGTGGGCCAGCGACAGCGGTGGCATCTGGGGGTTGTGGTGGCGGGGCACGCTCGTCGGTGGGGTGATGTTCGTGTCGTTCGACGTGACCCGGGGCGTCTGCGAGGTCGGTTGTTGGGTGGAGCCGGCGGCGCAGGGCAGAGGCCTGGTCGCCCCGGCGGTGCGCCGGATCGTCGACTGGGCGGTGCGCGAGCGCGGCATCCAACGGGTGGAGTGGCGTACCAACGCCGACAACACCCGCAGCAAGGCTCTCGCCGACCGGCTCGGCCTGCGCCTCGACGGCACGCTGCGCCAGGCCATCCCGGGTCCGCACGGTCGGATCGACCTTGAGGTCTGGTCGGTGCTGGCCGACGAGTGGTTTGCCCGCCACGCACCGTCCACTGACGACAGCGAATAGTTGTCATACCCGCGCGGCACCATGCATCCATGGCCGTCCCCGCGCTCACCCCTCGTTCCGACCCGCCGCGTTCCGTGCCGCTGCGTGAGGCGCGCACCCGGTTCAGTCAGCTCGTCGCGCTGGCCGAGCTGACCGACGCGGTCACCGTCGTCACCCGCGACGGCGATCCCCGCCCGGTCGCCGCGATCGTCCCCGCCGCAGCCGCCCGCAGCGGCGCCCAGGCCCGCGCTGACGCCGACCGGCTCGCGACGGTCACCGCCGGCTGGGCCCGCCGCCTCGAGGAGCAGCACAGACGCAGCACACAGCGGCACGCCGCCGAGCTTGGCGCGGTCCGCGCGGCGCTGGCCGAGGCGTGGGCCGAGCTGGACAGCCGGGTCGTGCCGGGCAGCGACCCGACGCTGGCCCGGCTGCGCGCCGCACACGCCGACCTGCTCGCCGGCTGACTCGCGTCCGCGTCCGCACCGCGTTGGTCGCACCAGTTGAGGCGTGTGCCGCGCCGCGTGTGCGGCGGTGTCGCGCCGGCTGGCGGTTCCGCGTTGACGGGGCAAGCCGGTCGGTGTCGCGCCCGCCGGCGGTCGGCTCGGCGCGGGCGGCAGCGAGGGACGCGGCGGCCGGGTCCACCCCGGTGACGAGTGGCCGGCGTCGGGTCAACCGGTGGCCGGGTACGCGTGGGTCTCGGTCGCCTTGACCGCCACCCAGACCCGCTGGCCGGGGATCAGCCGCAGCTGGGCGGCGGCGGCGGGCGTGACGTCGGCGGCCACCCCGATCGGTCCGTCCAGTTGCACCCGCACGTTGTCGCCGTGGCGCTGGACGCCGGCCACGGTGCCCGCCCAGGTGTTCCGTGGGCTGCCCTCCGGCCGGGCCGGGTGCAGAGCCACCGCGGCCGGGCGAAACGCCACGAACGCCTCGCCGTCCAACCGGTCGGCGACCGTGAGGGTCAGCTCCGGCGACACCCGCACCCCGTGCCCGTCGGCGCGACCCCGGTACAGGTTGAGCCCGACCAGCCGGGCGACGTAGTCGGTGCGCGGGCGGGCGGTGACGCTCGGCCCGTCGCCCTCCTGGACCACCCGGCCACCCTCGACGATGACCAGTCGGTCGGCCAACGCCAGCGCGTCCAGCGGGTCGTGGGTGACCAGCACCGTCGCGCCAGTGTGCGCCGACAGGTGCCGGTGCAGCTCCGCGCGGGTGTCCAGCCGGGTGCGGGCGTCCAGTGCGGCGAGCGGCTCGTCCAACAGCAGCAGCGACGGCGCCACGGCCAGCGCGCGGGCCAGCGCCACCCGCTGCGCCTGACCACCGGAGAGCTGCCGCGGCCGGCGCTGCGCCTGCGCGTCAAGCCCCACCCGGCCCAGCCACTCCCGGGCCGTGGCGCGGGCGGCCCGCCGCTCGACGCCGTGCCGGCGCGGCCCGAAGGCCACGTTGTCCAGTGCGCTGAGGTGCGGAAAGAGCAGGTAGTCCTGGAAGACCACGCCGATCGACCGGCGTTCGGTGGGCACCCAGCCACCGGTCGCCGGGCGGTCCAGGTCGACGCCGTCGAGGGTGACGTGCCCGTCGGTGAGGGGATGCAGCCCGGCCAGCGCCCGCAGCGCTGTGGTCTTGCCGGCGCCGTTCGGGCCGAGCAGCGCCACCACCTCACCCGGCGCGACCCGCAGCGGCACGTCGAGCCGGAAGGCGCCCCGGTTGACGACGAGCCGCGCGTCGAGAAGTCGGTCGCTCATGCGGTGGTCATCCAGCGGTCCCGCAACGCCACCAGGATGCCCACCGACACGACGAGCAGCACCAGGCTGAGCACGATCGCGGACTCCAGGTCGGTCTCCAACGCCAGGTAGACGGCGAGCGGCATGGTCTGCGTCCGACCGGGGTAGTTGCCGGCGAAGGTGATGGTGGCACCGAACTCGCCGAGCGCCCGCGCCCAGCAGAGCACCGCCCCGGCGGCCAGACCGGGCGCTACCAGCGGCAGCGTGACGTGGGTGAAGGTGGTCCACCGGCTGGCGCCCAACGTCGCCGCGGCCTCCTCGAAGCGGTGGTCGGCGGCGCGTAGCGCACCCTCCACGGCGATCACCAGGAACGGCATGGCGACGAACGCCTCGGCCAGCACGACACCCGTGGTGCTGAAGGGCAGGGTGACGCCGAACGTGCTGTCGAGCCAGCCCCCGAGCAGGCCACGCCGCCCGAAGACCAGCAACAGCGCCACCCCACCGACCACCGGCGGCAGCACCAGCGGCACGGTGACCAGCGCGCGTACCAGCCGACGGCCGGGAAACTCGACCCGGGCCAGCACCCAGGCGAGCGGCACACCGAGCAACAGGCAGAGCGCGGTGGCGAGGGTGGCGGTCTGCACCGACAGCCGCAGGGCGGTCAACGCGCCCGGCTCGGTGAGCCGCTCCGGCAGGGTCGTCCACGGTGCCCGGATCAGCAGCCCCGCCAACGGCAGGACGAGGAAGAGCAGCCCCAACCCGGCGGGGATCAGCAGCGCGATCGGCGCGCGCCCCCGCCGTCGGGGCGCGGCGTGCTCAAGGAGCTGGCTCATGGCGTCTGGAAACCGGCTTCGGCGAGGACCGCCTGCGCCGGCGCCGAGCGGACGTATGCGACGAAGGCCCTCGCGCCGGCCGGATTCGGGGCGTCCTTCAGCGCGACGATCGGGTAGTCGTTGACCGCCCGCGCCGACTCGGGAAACTCCACCGCTGTCACGTCGGCGCTCGCCGCTCGCGCGTCGGTGCGGTAGACCAGGGCCGCGTCGACCTCACCGAGCTTCACCTTGGCGAGCGCGCCCTTGACGTCCTGCTCGAGGGTGACCGGCGTCAGCGCGACGCCGGCCGCGTCCAGGGCGGTGCGGGCCGCCGCGCCGCAGGGCACCTGGTTGGCGCAGAGGGCCACCTTCACGCCGGGCCTGCTCAGGTCGGCCAGCCCGGTCACGCCCCCCGGGTTGCCCCGGGGCACCCCGATGACCAACTGGTTGCGGGCGAAGGTGGTCGGTGTGCCGTCGGCGTTGCCCCCCTCGGTGACAGTGGCCATGTTCGCCGGTGCGGCGGAGGCGAACACGTCCGCCGGCGCACCCTGGTTGATCTGGTTGGCCAGGGCTGAGCTGCCCGCGATGTTGAGGGTCACGGTGCTGCCGGGGTTGGCGGCCTCGAAGTCGTCGCCGATCCGGCGGAACGACTCGGTCAGCGAGGCGGCCGCGAACACCGTCACCGCGCCGATGCCCCGGTCGTCCGCGGCGCCGCCGGAGGCCCGGTCGTCGCCCGCGCCGCAGCCGGCGACGGTCAACGCCATGAGCACGGCCGTCGCCGTACGCGTCGCCCGCGCGCTCATCCGCCCGACCTTGCCCTGCTCGGGGCGGGCGCGGCCCGCTCCACCACCACCGTGGTCGACTTGATCACCGCGACGGCCATCGACCCGACCCGCAGATCGAGCTCGTCGACCGCCTCCCGGCTCATCAGCGACACGACGCGGAACGGGCCGGCCTGGATGTCGACCTGGGCCATCACCGTGTCCTTGCGGACGTCGACGACGATGCCGCGCAGCCGGTTGCGAGCCGAGGAGAACTCGGCGCCCGCGTCCGGGTCGGCGGCCTGGGCGCGGGCGAACGCGGCCAGGTCGACCCCGTCGATCACCCGGTGGCCGTGCTCGTCGCGCCCGGCCGTCAGCCGCCCGGCATCGACCCAGCGGCGGATGGTGTCGCTGCTGACACCGAGCAGGTCGGCCGCCTCACCGATCCGGAACATCGTCACCGGCTCACCCTAGCTGCCGCATCTGCGAGCAGGAAAGGCCGGACCGTGCTGTGTCTGCGTACTTCCGGAGGTTTATCGGACCGCAGATGCGCGACCCGGTGTTGCGTCGTTCCGTCCGGGCGAGGCGGAGCGGCTCAGGCGACCTGGGCGTCGTACGTCGCGCGGTTGGCGAGCACGTCGTCCATGTGCGTTTCGGCCCAGCCCTTCAGGCCGCGTATCACCTCGTGCAGGGAGACACCGAGGTCGGTCAGCTCGTAGGTGACGGTGACGGGCACGGTCGGCACCACGGTGCGGGTGATCAGACCGTCGCGCTCCAGGGAGCGCAGCGTCTGGGTCAGCATCTTCTGACTGACCCCGGCCAGGAGGCGCGACAGCTCCGAGTACCGCATCGGCCGCGGCTCGCCGGCGCAGTCGGCGCCGACCCGGTGCGAACCGTCGCTGCGTAGCGCGGCCAGAACCAACGTGACCCACTTGTCCGCGATGCGGTCGAGCAGCTTGCGGCTCGGACACTGCGCCAGGAAGGCGTCATATTCCGCCTTGGCCTGAACTCTCTTGCGCGCCGCCGTCGTCGTCGTCATCGGACCGCTCCTCCCGCCGCCGGGGCGTTACGCACCTTCAGGTGCCTACTTCCCGTAGTGAAGTTACACCCCGATAGTGGAGCAGGTACACGATGCACCGGCACCGCTCGGTGCGACACGAAAGCCAGAGGTACGAACATGGTCTCCACCTCCCTTCCCGGCGGCACCTGGACGCTGGGAGACCTGCCGGTCACCCGGTTCGGCTACGGCGCCATGCAGCTGGCCGGCCCCTGGGTCATGGGACCGCCGGCCGACCACGGCGGCGCACTCGCCGTCCTTCGCGCGGCCGTCGAGCTTGGCATCACCCACATCGACACCTCCGAGGCCTACGGGCCGCATGTCACCAACCAGCTGATCCGGGAAGCGCTGCACCCGTACCCCGATTCGCTGCACATCGTGACCAAGGTCGGCGCGAACCGCGACCAGCAGGGCGGCTGGCCGCCGGCCCGTGACCCGGAAAGCCTGCGTCGGTCCGTGCACGAGAACATCGAGACCCTCGGTCTCGACGTGCTCGACCTTGTCAACCTCCGGCTCGGTGACGCCGCGGGCCCGCAGCCCGGTTCGGTCGCCGAGGCGTTCGAAACACTCGTCGGCCTTCAGCAGCAGGGCCTGATCCGGCACCTCGGAGTGAGCAACGCGACGCCGGAACAGGTCGCCGAGGCGCAGGCCATCGCGCCGATCGTGTGCGTGCAGAACATGTACAACCTCGCCCACCGCCAGGACGACGAGCTGATCGACGCGCTCGCCGAGCAGGGCATCGCCTATGTGCCGTTCTTTCCGCTCGGCGGCTTCAGCCCTCTGCAGTCCTCAGTGCTCTCGACCGTGGCCGCTCGGCTGGAGGCGGCACCGATGTCGGTGGCCCTGGCCTGGCTGCTACGGCGTTCGCCGAACATCCTGCTGATCCCGGGCACCTCGTCCGCGACGCACCTGCGCGAGAACATCGCGGGCGCCGCACTGCCCCTCTCCGACGACGACCTCGCCGAGCTGGACAAGATCGGCCGCTAGCGAAAAGGGTGGACCCGCCGGCGTTTCCGGCGGGTCCACCAGGGCCGTCAGCAGTTGCGCAGCTCCGGCGACTGGTTGAGCAGTTGGCCGCGGGTCGACACGAAGCGGCGATAGCGCTCCCCGTCGACGGCCGACGGGCGGAACGCGGCGACGCGGTGGCAGTTCTGGAACGCCAGGCGTACGCCGAAGTGCCGTTCCAGGCCGGCGCGGATCGCGTCGCTGGCCAGGGCCCGGAGCAGTTGCCCCCGATCGGCGTCGGTGGGTGGCGGGACGACGTTGTCGGCCAGGTCGTCGTCACCGGCCTCCAGTTCGGCGACCACCCGGCTCACAGTGGCCCAGGCGTACGGGAGTGAGTCACGGACGCAGGCGATGAAGGCCTCGTCGTCGATCGGGCCTCGTTCGGCGGCGTCGAGCAGGGCGGGCGGGACGGTGAGCGACATGGTTCTCCTCCGCATCAGCTAATGATTACCGTTTCCATTAACGGTGTCGACTGAGCAGACCACGTCACCGCAGGGACGTCAACGACCCGCAGGGCGTGCCGCGTGAAACAACCGCGATCCGAAGGAGGTCAGGGCCGGCGGGGATGGCCCTTGAGGTGCCGGCCCAGCTCGCGGGCGATCTCCCGGTTGGCGTCACGCTCGGCCAGCGTCTGCCGCTTGTCGTAGGAGCGCTTGCCCTTGGCGAGAGCCAACTCGACCTTGGCGTAGCCGTTCTCGAAGTACATCGACAGCGGGACCATGGTCACCCCACCCTCGCGGACCTTGTCCAGGATCCGGTCGATCTCGGCGCGGTGCAGCAGCAGCTTGCGGTTGCGCCGTGGGGCGTGGTTGGTCCACGTGCCGTAGGTGTACTCGGCGATGTGCAGGCCGTACAACACGATCTCGCCGTCGCGCTCGTGCGCGAACGCGTCCACCAGCGAGGCCCGCCCCTCGCGCAGCGACTTCACCTCGGTGCCGACCAGCACGATGCCCGCCTCGTACGTGCGCAGCACGGTGTACTCGTGCCGGGCCTTCTTGTTCGAGGCGATCAACCGGCGTTCGGGCTGCTTGGAGGGGCTCACCCCGCGACGATATCCGGCCGCTGCCTCAGCCGGTCGTCCGGCGTTCGGCGAGCAGTCGCCCGGTCAGCTCCCGCACCGACTCGGCGAACTCATCCTGCGACTCACACGGCCAGTGCCCCAAGATCGGTGGGGGAACGCTGTCGCTGGGTGCCGGCACCACGTCCTGCGGGTCGACCAACCGGCGATCCACCATCGCCGCCGGCCCGGTCAGCGTCTCCGCCTCCCCGGGCCGGTGGGAGGCGAAGATCCAGCCGCCGATCGGGTCGGTGTCGCGCCACAGGTTGATCCAGCGCCAGCCGACCCGATCGCCGATCTCCCGCAGCGCCGGCTCGTCGGCGTACGCGGGGAACAGCCGGGAGTACAGCCGGCCCAGCGGTGACCCGTAGGTCAGCAGGGCGACCCGCTCGGTGATCCGGGTGGGCAGTTGCAGGACCGTGGCGGCGAGCAGCACCGAGCCATGGCTGTGCCCGGCCAGCAGCACACCCTGCCCCTGTTCCACCAGGTAGGTGATCCGCTTGGCCAACTCCGGCACGGCCCGCTCGGCGTAACAGGGCGGCGCGAACGGGTGCGCCGCCCGGGGCCAGAAGGTGCCCAGATCCCAGAGCACCCCCACGTACCGACGGAACTGCGCCGTCCGGTAGGCGAAGATGCCGCCCACCACCAGGCCGAGCAGGATCGCGGCGATCACGTAGCTACCCGAACCGATCAGGAAGTTGACCATGCCCTCCGGGACGCCGACGTAGCGCTGCGCCACGTCGCCGGGCGGGAGCTGGAGCAGGCCCAGCACGCTGGTGGCCAGACCGAGCGCCGCCAGGGCGGCGTACACCACGGAGAGCGGTTCCAACCGCTCGGTGAAGCGGGCCCGGGCCACCGCCTGCTCGACCCGCCGCAGCCGGGCCGCCGCCCGCGGCGGCGCGTCCGGGAAATCGGCGGCCACGATCGCCCGCGCGGCCCGCCGGCGCCCGCGCCGGGTCATCCTGGTGACCAGGCCGGCCACCAGCAGCGCGGTCACCACGGCCAGGAAGAACCCGAAGATCGCCCACTTGTACGCCAGGGGAGGGCTGGTCTCCAGACCATCCGCGGTCGTCCCCTCGCGATCGAGCAGGTCCGCCACCCGGTAGACCAACTCGGCGGAGAACGCCACGGCGAGCCCGGCCGAGATCGTGATGAAGACCGGCGCTCCCAGCGCGCGTATCGGTGACCTCCGCTGGCCGCCACCCCGCCGCCAGATCACCAGCGCGGCGAGCACGGCCACCAGCATCTCCTGGCTGACGAACAGCCAGGCCACGATCGCGCCGTAACCGGGCAGCGCACCGTCCTGCGGCCACGGCGCCGGGCTGATGACGATGTGCACGATCACCAACATCGTCACGCCGCAGGCGATGGTGCGCAGCCCGCGAAACACGCCGTCCACCCGGGGCGACGGGTCGGTGCGGTCGATGCTCGGCACCACGGTGACCAGGACCAGGCAGGCCAGCAGTACCGCCCCGGTGGCCGTCAGCAGGATCACCATCACCCGCGAGGAGTGTTGGCTGGCTCGCGCGGCCAACAGGCTTCCGCTCAGCGTGGCGAACGCCGCCGCGACGTGGACCGAGCGCAGCCGACCCACCAACGGCTCGCCGTCCCACTGGCCGACGGCGCTCAACTGGTGTTTCGACGTCGGCGTCGTCGGCGTCCGGAACGCGTCGAACGAATGGCCCGGGCGGGCGCCCAGCCACCAGACGAGCCCGATGGCGGCGACCGGCACGAGCGCCAGCACACCCAGGCGTAGCCCGATCGGACGCCCGCCGAGCCAGGACAGCCAGCTCCGGCCGGCCAGGCAGGACGGGGTGCCCATGCAGCGCCACGCGATCAGGTCCAGCGCCACCCCGACGATGGAGAGCACGTAGAGCACGGTGAGGGTGAGGGCTAGCACCCGGCACAGCGCCATGAAGCCGCGCGTCGAGACGGTGTTCGCCGGGCGCATCCAGAGCGCCACGTTGCAGAGCATGAACGGCAGCAGGAAGACCAGCGACAGCGTCCGCACTGCCGTGCCGGACGGCAGGTCACTCCAGCGGTACGCCTCCAGCGTCACCCCGTCGGTGCCGGTGGAGTCCGGATAGCCGGGGCGCGGCCGGTAGAACCCGCCGCTGCGGTCCCCGGCGACCTGGTGCACGTGCGGCCGGTCCAACACCTGGTCCGCGCCCGCGCCGGAGACACCGTGCACCCGCAGCTCCACGATCCCGCCCGACGTCGTCGGTCCGGTCGGTGTCGCGTCCGCCATGGGCCCCCCGAGGTGTGCGCGGCAACCGGGCGGGTCGTCGATGTCCGGCCACCCGCACGGCTCCCCGGCTTACCCGTCTGCGGGGCGGTCAACCGTGGGCCGGGCCCAGGCGATGGTGCGGTCGACCCTCGACAGGTGATTTCATGGCGCCATGGCGAACCCGGTGATCCTGACCGTCGACGACGACCCCGTGGTGTCCCGGGCGGTGGCCCGGGACATCCGGCGCCGCTACGGCGACCGCTACCGGGTGTTGCGGGCGTCCTCCGGGCCGGAGGCGTTGGACGCGCTGCGCGAGGTCAAGCTGCGCGGCGAACAGGTGGCGCTGCTGCTGGCCGACCACCGGATGCCGGAGATGACCGGTGTCGAGTTCCTGGAAGCGGCCATGGACATCTTCCCGGCGGCTCGCCGGGTGCTGCTCACCGCGTACGCGGACACCGACGCCGCGATCGAGGCCATCAACGTGGTCGACCTGGACCACTACCTGCTCAAGCCCTGGCACCCGCCGGAGGAGAAGCTGTACCCGGTGGTCGACGGGCTGCTGGAGGCGTGGGCGGTCACCCCGGACGCGGCCAGCGCGGAGATCCGGGTCGTCGGGCACCGCTGGTCGGCCCCGTCGTTCAAGGTCCGCGACTTCCTGGCCCGCAACCTGGTGCCGTACCGGTGGCTGTTGTCCGACGATCCGGAGGGCGTCCGGTTGCTCGACGCGGCCGGGGCCACCGAGGCGGACGTACCCCTGGTGGTGACGCCGGAGGGCAAGGCATTGGTCGCCCCGAGCGAGGCCGAGTTGGCCGCGCTGGCCGGGTTGACGGTGGTGCCGGCGTGTGACTTCTACGACCTGGTGGTGATCGGCGGCGGCCCCGCCGGTCTCGGTTCGGCGGTGTACGGCGCGTCGGAGGGGCTGCGCACCGTCCTCGTGGAGCGACGGGCGACCGGCGGTCAGGCCGGGCAGAGCAGCCGCATCGAGAACTACCTGGGCTTCCCGGACGGTGTCTCCGGCGCGCAGTTGACCGACCGGGCCCGGCGGCAGGCGGTCAAGTTCGGCGCGGAACTGCTCAGCGCCCGGGAGGTGGTCGGTCTCAGCGAGGCCGGCGGTGCCCGACTGCTGCGCTTCGGCGACGGCACCGAGATCGCCGCGCACACCGTGGTGCTGGCCACCGGCGTGTCGTACCGGGTGCTCGACGCCCCGGGGCTGGCCGACTTCACCGGGCGGGGGGTGTTCTACGGCGCCGCCGCCACCGAGGCGCCGAGCTGCGTCGAGCAGGACGTCTACATCGTCGGCGGGGCGAACTCCGCCGGCCAGGCGGCGGTCCACTTCTCCCGGTACGCGTCGAGGGTGCACCTGCTCATCCGTGGTGCGGACCTGACCGCCTCGATGTCGCGTTACCTGATCGACCAGTTGGAACGGATCGACCGGATCACCGTGCACCCGCACACCGCCGTGATCGGCGCGGCGGGGGAGGACCACCTGGAACGGCTCACCCTCTGTGACACCCGCACCGGGGAGGCCCGCTCCGTCGACACCTCCTGGCTGTTCATCTTCATCGGCGCGGAGCCCCGCACCGACTGGCTGGACGGGGTGCTGGTCCGCGACGACCGTGGTTTCATCGTGACCGGCCCGGATCTGCTCGCCGGGGGGCGGCGGCCGGCCGGCTGGTCGCTGTCGCGCGACCCGTACCACCTGGAGACCAGCGTGCCGGGTGTGTTCGCCGCCGGGGACGTGCGGGCCGAGTCGGTCAAGCGGGTCGCCTCGGCCGTCGGCGAGGGTGCGATGGCGGTGTCGCTGGTGCACCGCTACCTGGAGGCCCAATGAGCCGGTTCTGCGAGCCCAGTCGCGAGCGAAGGAGTCCCTGTGACCACCGAGTCTGACCGGCTGACACCGGCGCAGTTGCGCACTCTGTTCCTGTTCGAGGCGCTCGACGACGGGCAACTCGACTGGCTGGCCGAGCACGGCCGGGTCGAGCAGCGCGCCGGCGGCACCCTCGTGTACGGCGAGGGTGAGCCCGCGACCTGCTTCTTCGTGCTGGTGCGCGGGGCGGTGGCGTTGAGTCGCCTGGTGCGCGGCGACGACGTCGAGGTCAGCCGGACCGACCAGCGCGGGGTGTACGGCGGGGCCACTCAGGCGTACCTGGGTGACCAGGTCGACCAGATCTACCGCAACAGCCTGCGGGCGGTGACCGACGCGGAGTTCTTCGTGCTGCCGGCGGAGGACTTCGCGTACGCCCTGCGGTCCTGGTTCCCGATGCCCATGCACCTGTTGGAGGGTCTGTTCTTCGGAATGCGGGACAGTCAGGCCATCGTCGGTGAGCGGGAGCGGTTGCTGGCCCTCGGTTCGCTCTCGGCGGGGTTGACCCACGAGCTGAACAATCCGGCCGGGGCGGCGGTGCGGGCCACGTCGGTTCTGCGGGACCGGGTCGCCGGGATGCGGCACAAGCTCGCCATGATCGCCGACGGACGGCTCGACGGAAGCGCCCTGCACGGCCTCGTCGCGTTGCAGGAGGAGGCGGTCGCCCGGGTGGCCACCGCGCCGAAGCTGACCCCGATGGCCACCGCCGACGCCGAGGACACCCTCACCGACTGGTTGGAGGACCATGGCGTCGGCGGCGCCTGGGACCTGGCGCCGATCCTGGTCGGCGGTGGGCTCGACGCGGCCTGGCTGGCACAGGTCAAGGCCGCGGTCGGCGCCGCGGACCTGGAGGCGGCGGTGCGTTGGCTCACCTACACCGTCGACACCGAGCTGCTGATGCGCGAGATCGGCGACGCGGTCACCCGGATCTCCGGGCTCGTGGACGCCGCCAAGCAGTACTCGCAACTGGACCGCGCGCCGCACCGGGTGGTGGACGTGCACGACCTGCTCGACGCCACGCTGGTGATGTTCAAGGGCAAGATCCCCGCCGAGGTCAAGCTGGTCCGCGAGTACGACCGGGACCTCCCACCGGTCCCGGCGTACGCGGCCGAGCTGAACCAGGTGTGGACCAACCTGATCGACAACGCGTTGGGCGCGATGGGGGAGAAGGGTGTGCTGACCGTCCGCACCGGACGGGTCGACGACCAACTGGCGGTGGAGATCACCGACACCGGGCCGGGCATCCCGCCGGAGGTGCGTCCGCGCATCTTCGAGCCGTTCTTCACCACCAAGCCGGTCGGCGCGGGCACCGGCCTGGGGCTGGACATCTCGTACCGGATCGTGGTGCACAAACACCACGGCGACATCCGGGTGGAGACCGAGCCGGGACGCACCACCTTCCGGGTCCTGCTGCCGATCATCGAGGGCGCGCCGGACGTGCCCCACGACCCGCCGACCACCTAGCGGCGGCACGCGGTCCCGGGCACGATCAGGCGGCGCCCGGATCAAGAAAGTCCCCCCGCGCCGCAAGATCGTGCTCGATCCAGGAAGTAGTGGCCTCGGCGGTCGTTGATGCCACTACAACAAGGATCGAGCGCGATCTTGCGCTCGTTGGGAGCTGCTGGGGCAGCGGGGGGTTCGGGCGAGGCGGTGGGGCGCGCGGAGGCCGGTCGGTCAGGCGAGGCGGTGGGTCAGGCGGGGCGGCCGGGGGTGAGGAAGTCGGCGAGGACGCGCGTGTGGGTGTCGAACGCCAACTCGACCGGGTCGATGAGCACCAGCCACTCGGTCGCCTCCTCGGTCGGCGCCGACGGTGGCAGGTCCTCGGCCGCCCGCTCGGGCAGCACTCCGAAGACCATCATCGTGCCGCCCGCCGGTGCGCCGTGCACCGCGAACAGGCGGGCGTCCTCGGCCGACGCGATCAGGCCGGTCTCCTCCCGCAGCTCACGCACGAGTGCGTCGGACCACTCCTCGCCGTACTCGATGAAGCCGCCGGGCAGCGCGAGCAGGCCGCGGGCCGGCTCGATGTCCCGGCGGACCACCACCACACCCAGGCCCTCGGCCGTGCGGACCGGCAGCACCGCGACCGCCACCGGCAGCGGGTTGCGCCAGACGGTCTCGCCGCAGACCGCGCAGACTCGCGGCCATCCGGCGGCCGGCGGGTAGGCGGCGCCGCAGTAGGAGCAGTGCGAGTACGGCGTGCCGGTCATGCCGCAGCACGTTACTCCGATCTCCACCCAGGCTGCCGCGCCGCCGCCTCGCCCCGGCTCAGGCTGCCGGCTCGCCCGTGTAGAAGGCGGTGGTGCGTTCGGCGGCGGCCTTCGCCTCGTCGGCGTCGGTGCCGGCGGCGATGCTCGCTTCGCACCACAGCTGGCTGCTCAACTCAATGGCCCGTCGTCCCTCGGCGGAGGCGGTCCACTCGGCACCCTGCTCGGGGGTGATTCCGCTGCCGTCGCCGGCCAGGTGCGAGGCGAGGCCGAGCAGCCCGAGGTCCCAGCCGACGCCGACCGCGCCCGGCCCGAACTGGGCCCACCGGTCCTGGTCGACGTGCGCGATGTGGTCCAGGTCGAGGCGGGCCCGCTCGTCGCCGACCGGGGTGACCCGCACCTCGATCCAGCTCACCTCGCCGCCCATTTCCCAGGTGGCGGTGAAGCGGTGCGGCGGCTCGCAGCTCTCGACGGTGCCGTGGGCGTTGCCCTGGAGCTGGTACGTGCCGCCCAGCCGCAGGTCGCCGGAGATCGGCAGGAACCAGCGCGGGATGCGCTCGGCGCTGGTGCAGGCGTCCCACAGATCCTCGGCCGTCGCCTGGTAGGTCTGGCTGATCGTGGTGACCCGCGCCTCACCGGCTTCCAGGGTGCGGCTGCCGACCTTCCGCTGGACGGCGTTGATCTGCTCGGTGGCGTCGAACATCAGGTGTTCCTCTCGTCGGGTGGGTCGGCGGGCCCGCGCAGCCGACGCTCGCGTCGGCCCCGGGCCAGCTCGGTGGCGAGTGCCGCCAGGGGTGGGGTCCAGAACCGGCGGAAGTGCTCCAGCCAGCCGTCGACCTCGCGCAGTGGGCGTGGGTCGACCGCGTAGAGCCGCCGGGTGCCCTCCGGCCGCACGGTGGCGAAGCCGTTGTCGCGCAACACCTTGAGGTGCTGGGACACGGCAGGCTGGGAGATGCCGAACTCCTCGCGGATGACCGCGCTGACCGCACCGGCGGTCTGCTCGCCACCGGCGAGCAGTTCCAGGATGCGGCGCCGGACCGGATCGCCCAGCACGTCGAAGGCGTGCACGACGACAGTTGTATCACTGGCGGCTTATTTAAGCCAAGTCTGATACTCCGACGAGCTTGTCCAGC
This sequence comes from Micromonospora sp. NPDC127501, assembly GCF_040302185.1. NCBI lineage: Bacteria > Bacillati > Actinomycetota > Actinomycetes > Micromonosporales > Micromonosporaceae > Micromonospora > Micromonospora sp. NPDC127501. The sequence continues at coordinate 121,426 of NZ_JBEORJ010000012.1, forward strand.
CGGATCGGCAGCTCCCGGACCCGTACGCCGGTCGCGTGGTGCACCGCGTTGGCGACCGCCGCCGCGGCGCCGACGATGCCGATCTCGCCGAGGCCCTTCACGCCGGCCGGGTTCAGCTCGTCGTCCCGCTCGTCCAACCAGTACGCCTCGATGGACTCCACGTCCGCACAGCCGGTGATGTGGTAGGTGGCCAGGTCGTGGTTGACCCAGTCGCCGTACCGCTCGTCGAGCAGGCCCTCCTCGTGCAGCGCCATCGACAGTCCCATCGTCATGCCGCCGATGAGCTGGCTGCGCGCCGTCGTCGGGTTCACCACCCGCCCCGCCGCGAACACCCCGAGCATCCGGTTCAGCCGTACCTCGCCGGTGTCCGCGTCGACCCGTACCTCGACGAAGTGCGCCCCGTACGCGTACCGGGGCAGCGCGGGCTGCCCGCCCACCTCCTCGGTGGTGTCCGCCTCGGCGGTCACCTCGCCGGTCGGCGGCCCGTCGTCGCGCACCTTCTCGCGCAGCGCCTGCGCGGCGCGTATCACCGCCCAGCTCCAGCTGGCGGTCCCCATCGAGCCACCGGCCAGCGCCGCCGTCGGCAGCGCGCTGTCCCCGATGCGGATCTCCACCCGCTCCGGCGGCACTCCGAGCGCGTCGGCGGCCACCTGCCAGATCGCCGTCCGGGCGCCGGTGCCGATGTCGGTGGCGTTGATCTGGACCAGGAAGCTCCCGTCGGGTCGGGCGGTGGCCGTCGCCGAGGAAGGCCGGGCCCGGGCCGGGTAGCTCGAACCGGCCACCCCGGTCCCGATCAGCCAGCGTCCGTCACGTCGGGACCGGGGCGACGGGTCACGGCCGGCCCAGCCGAACCGCTGTGCGCCCTCGCGCAGGCAGGCCACCAGGTTGCGACTGGTGAACGGGCGTCCCTGGTCGGGGTCGACATCGGTGTCGTTGCGGATGCGCAGCTCCACCGGGTCCATGCCGACGGCGGTGGCCAGCTCGTCCACCGCGGACTCCAGGGCGTACGCGCCGGGGCACTCGCCGGGGGCGCGCATCCAGAACGGCGTGGGCACGTCGAGGCGGACCAGCCGGTGTGTGGTGCGGCGGTGGGGTGCGGCGTACATGCTGCGGGTGTAGACGGCGGTCTGCTCGGCGAACTCCCGGATGGTCGAGGTCTGGCTGATCGCGTCGTGGCAGATGGCGGTGAGCCGGCCGTCGGTGTCGGCGGCGAGGCGGACCCGCTGGATGGTGGGGGTGCGGTAGCCGACCGGCCCGAACAGTTGCTGGCGGGTCAGCGCCAGTTTGACGGGGCGGTCCACGTGCCGAGCGGCGAGGGCGGCCAGCACTACCGACGCCTTGGCGTACCCCTTGCTGCCGAAGCCGCCCCCGACGTGCTCGGCGACGACGCGGATCGACTCCGGCGGCAGCTCGAACAGCTCGGCCAGTGTGGCGCGCACCGGCGTCGCGCCCTGGGTGGAGTCGTGCACCAGGAGCCGCCCGTCGTGCCACTGTGCGGTGGTGGCGTGCGGTTCCATCGGGTTGTTGTGGTACGCCGGCGTGCGGTAGGTGACGTCCACCCGCACCGGGGCGGCCGCGTACCCGGCGTCGAAGTCGCCCTCGGCGGTGTCCGTCGGGTAGCTGGGGTTGACCTGGTCCGGCTTGTACAGGCCGGGGTGGTCGTCGGTGAGTACGGTGCTGTGCGGGCCGGTGTCGTAGTCGATGCGGACCAGACGGGCGCCCTCGCGCGCCGCCTCCAGGCTGGTGGCCACCACCACGGCGACGTACTGCCCCCGGTAGTGCACAGTCGGCTCCTGCAACAGCCGCAGCTCCGGCTGCGGGCCGGGCGCCATCCGGGGCGCGTTGCCGTGGTGCACCACGGCCAGCACACCGGGCGAGGCCAGCGCCTCCGTCGTGTCGATCCGGGTGATCCGGCCCCGCACCACCGCCGACGGTACCGCCCAGCCGTAGCTGACGCCGTCCACCGGGTACTCCACCGCGTACCGGGCCGTGCCGGTGACCTTCGCCGGGCCCTCCAGCCGGGGGTACGCCCGCCCGACCGCCCCGGTGCTCACGACGACGCCAGTTCGGTGAGCGCCCGCACGGTGATGGCCCGGGTCAGCGGCAGCTTGAAGCCGTTGTGCCGCAACGGGCGCGCCTCGGCCAGCTCCGCGTCGGCGGCCTGGGCGGCCAACTCGGGGCTGAACGGACGACCGCGCAGCTCGTCCTCGGCCCGGTACGCCCGCCACGGCCGGTGCGCCACCGCCCCGTACGCCAGCCGCACGTCGCGAACCACGTCCCCGTCGAGGTCCAGCACCGCGGCCACCGAGCCGACGGCGAAGGCGAACGAGGCCCGGTCGCGCACCTTGAGGTACGTCGAGCGGCGCGCGGCCGGCAGGGGCGGCAGCCGTACGGCGGTGATCAGCGCGCCCCGGGCCACTGTGGTCTCCCGTTCCGGGTGGGTGCCGGGGGAGCGGTAGAAGTCGGCGATCGGGATGTCGCGGGGGCCGCCGGCCTCGTGCACCTCCACCACCGTGTCGAGGGCGGCCAGCGCGACGGCCAGGTCGGACGGGTGGGTGGCCACGCACTGCTCGGACCAGTCCAGCACCGCCAGGTCGCGGTTCTGTCCGTGCAGAGCGGCGCAACCGCTGCCCGGCTCCCGTTTGTTGCACGCCTTGCCGGTGTCCTGGAAGTAGACGCAGCGGGTGCGCTGCAACAGGTTGCCGCCGGTGGTGGCCATGTTGCGCAGCTGTCCGGAGGCGGCGGCGAGCAGGGCGCGGGCCAGCACCGGGTAGTCGCGGCGTACCACCGGGTGGGCCGCGAGGTCGCTGTTGCGGACTGTCGCGCCGATCCGCAGCCCACCGTCGGGCAGCCCCTCGACGGTGTCGAGGGGAAGCCGGGTCACGTCCACCAGCACGTCGGGGCGTTGCACCCCGAGCTTCATGAGGTCCACCAGGTTGGTTCCCCCGCCCAGGTAGGCGGCCTGCGGTTCGGCCGCCAGCACGGCGACCGCCTCGGCCACGTCGGCGGGCCGGTGGTAGCGGAACGCCTTCACGAGGACGCCGCCGTCTCGCGCACGGCCGCGACGATGTGCGGGTACGCGGCGCAGCGGCACAGGTTGCCGGCCATCCGCTCGCGGATTTCCGCGTCGGTCAGCTCGGCGGGCGTGTTCAGGTCGTCGGTGACAGCGCTGGGCCACCCCCGGGAGACCTCGTCGAGCATGCCGCGGGCGGAGCAGAGCTGCCCGGGGGTGCAGTAGCCGCACTGGAACGCGTCGTGCGCGATGAAGGCGGTCTGCAACGGGGACAGCCCGTCCGGACCGGCCAGCCCTTCGACGGTCACCACCGAGCGGCCGTCCACGGTGACCGCGAAGACCAGGCAGCTCTTCACCCGGCGGCCGTCGAGCAGCACCGTGCAGGAGCCGCACTGGCCGTGGTCGCAGCCCTTCTTCGCCCCGGTCAGGTCGAGGTGCTCGCGCAGCGTGTCGAGCAGGGTGGTGCGGTTGTCCAGGGTCACCTCACGGGACGCGCCGTTGACCTCGACCGTCACCCGGGACGAGTGGCGCTCGTCGATCGTCGTCGCGTTCTCCGGTCCGCCCTGCACCGGCCCAGACTAGCTTTGTCGGTATATCTCAGGGCGAATAACGCAAAGTGCTTCGTACGGGAGGTGACGACGGTGACCGCCGGACTGCTGCTGGCCGCCGGCGCCGGACGGCGCTACGGCCGACCGAAGGCGCTGGTCGAGCTGGACGGCGAGCCGCTGGTGCGGCGCGCGATCCGGCTGCTCGGCGACGGCGGCTGCGCGCCGGTGCACGTGGTGCTCGGCGCGGGCGCCGACGAGGTGCCCGACCTGCCCGGCGCGGTGCCGGTCCGGCACGATCGCTGGTCCGACGGGCTGGGCTCGTCGCTGCTGCGGGGCCTGGCCTCGCTGCCGGCCGCCGTGCCGGCCGCCGTCGTGGTCCTCGTCGACCAGCCGCTGCTGAGCCCGGTCGCGGTGCGCCGGGTGCGCACGGCGTACGCCGACGGCGCGGTCGTCGCGGTCGCCACCTACGCCGGCCGGCCCGGGCACCCGATCCTGCTGACTCGACGTAGCTGGCCGCTGCTGAGCGGGTACGCCCTCGGCGACCGGGGCGCTCGCGACCTGCTGCGCGACCGGCCGGACCTGGTGGTCGAGGTGCCCTGTGACGACGTCGGGTCCCCTGCCGACGTGGACACCCCGGCCGACCTGCTCCGACTCCGCCCGCTCAGCGGCGGGTCAGCCAGCGCGGCAGCCCCTCGCTGGTCACCGCGTGATAGCTGATCATGACGATGACGCCGATCAGGCCCAGCAGTGGGCTGACGAACCAGCCGAGCAGACCGCTGAGCCCGTACAGGATCAGGCCGGTGACCGGGCGCAGCCGCTGCGTACGCACGTAGTCGGGGCTGACCCGACGCTCCAGCAGCGCCGGGTGGCGGTGCAGGTAGCCGAAGAACACCAGCCAGGGGGCCGACATCAGGGCCGCGGCCAGCGCGTACAGGGCGACGGCCGCGCGTTGGTCGTCGGTGTCGCCGTGGGTGAACGCGGACGCCAGCACAGCGGTGGGGAAGGGGATGATCACCGCGCCGAAGAGCACACCGAGGTTGATCCAGCTCAGCGTGAGCGTGGTGCCGCGGATCAGCCGCAGCAGCGCGTGGTGGTTGAGCCAGAGCACCCCGACGTAGACGAAGGACACCACGAAGGCCAGGTAGGAGGCGCCCTCGCCGAGCAGGCCGGTCAGCAACTCGCCCTCGTGGTACTCGGGCACCCGCAGCTCGATGACCAGCAGCGTGATGACGATGGCGAAGACACCGTCGCTGAAGGCCGTCATCCGGTCGGTGGCGGACACCCGCCCCCTGGGGGCGGGCTGCTCGACCTCGTCGGGTGCTGCGGACATTGCCGCAGGCTAGCCACTCGGCAACGCGGTCGGTGGCGGTTTCGTCCGATCGGAACGGGAACGGCCGCCCGGGGCCGAAGCCCCGGGCGGCCGCTCGCACCCGCCGGTGTTCAGGCCACCGGCGTCGCCGTGCCGGTGGTGCGGGCGTTCCGCTGGTGGGCGCGGATCAACTCGGCGTAGCGCAGACCGCTCGCCTTCACCGTCCGGCGCTGGGTGGCGTAGTCGACGTGCACCAGCCCGAAGCGCTTGTCGTAGCCGTACGCCCACTCGAAGTTGTCCAGCAGCGACCAGACGAAGTAGCCGTCCAGGGGAACCCCTCGCGCCACCGCCGACGCGCACGCGGCCAGGTGCTGCTCCAGGTGGTCGGTGCGTTCCTTGTCCTCCACCGTGCCGTCCGCGGTGACCTCGTCCGGCCACGCCGAGCCACTCTCGGTGACGATGATCCGGCCCGGCCGGTACTCCTCGTGCACGTCGACGAGCAGCCGCTCCAGTCCCGCCGGGTACATCTCCCAGCCCATCGCGGTCTCCACCGAGCCGGGCACCGGCACCTGCCGGGCGTACGGGGCCGGGCCGGTCGGGTCGTCGACCACCAACTGACGGAAGTAGTAGTTCACCCCGAGGAAGTCCGTCGGCGTGGCGATCACCGCCAGGTCGTCGCCGCGTACCGGCGGCTCGACCCCGTAGGTGGCGATCATGTCGGCGGGGTAGCCGCGCCCGTGGATCGGGTCCAGCCACCACCTGTTGACGTGCCCGTCGGCCCGGCGGGCCGCCGCGACGTCCTCGGGTCGGTCGGTCGCCGCCTCGATCGGGCTGAGGTTCACCACCAGACCCACAGACGCCGGCCGGGTGGCGTGGGCGCGGATCGCCTGGGTGGCCAGGCCGTGCCCGAGCAGCACGTGGTGCGAGGCGTGCACCGCCCGGGTGAGGTCACGCTCGCCGGGGGCCATGTTGCCCTCCAGGTGCCCGATCCAGCACACGCAGAGCGGCTCGTTGACAGTGCACCAGTCGGCCACCCGGTCACCGAGGCGGGCGGCGACCACCGCCGCGTAGTCGGCGAACGCCTCGGCCGTGGCGCGCTCCGGCCAACCGCCCCGGTCCTGCAGGACCTGCGGCAGGTCCCAGTGGTAGAGCGTGACGAACGGCCGGATCCCGTCGGTGAGCAACGTGTCGACGAGCCGGTCGTAGAAGTCCAGCCCGGCGGTGTTGACCCGCCCGACGCCGTCGGGCATGACCCGGGGCCAGGCCACCGAGAAACGGTACGCGTCCACGCCGAGTCGGCGCAGCAGCGCCAGGTCCTCCGGCCACCGGTGGTAGTGGTCGCACGCCACCGCACCGGTGTCGCCGTTGTCGACCTTGCCGGGGGTCGCCGAGAAGGTGTCCCAGATGGACGGCGCCCGGCCGTCGACGTCGACGGCCCCCTCGATCTGGTACGCCGCCGTGGCGACACCCCAGAGGAAGTCGGGTGGCAGCTTGGACAGGTCGGGCACGGGTCGGTTCTCCTCTGGGGTTGGATGACTCACTTGACCGCGCCGGCGGTGAGGCCGGCGACGAAGTAGCGCTGCAGGGCCAGGAACCCGACGACGACCGGGATGCTGACCACCAGCGAGGCGGCCATGATCTGGTTCCAGTAGACGTTGAACTGGGTGGAGTAACCCTGCAGGCCGACGGCCAGGGTGCGGCTGCCCTCGTCGGTCATCACCGACGCGAAGAGCACCTCACCCCACGCGGTCATGAACGCGTACACGGTGACCGCGACGACGCCGGGCACGGCGGCCGGCAGGATGACCTGGAACAGGGTGCGCAGCGGACCGGCGCCGTCGACCTGCGCCGCCTCGTCCAGACCCCGGGGGATCGAGTCGAAGTAGCCGACCAGCATCCAGATCGAGAACGGCAGCGAGAAGGTCAGGTACGTGATGACCAGGCCGGTACGGCTGGCGTACAGCTCGATGCCGGTGGCGTTGCCCAGGTTGACGTAGATGAGGAACAGCGGCAGCAGGAACAGGATGCCGGGGAACATCTGCGTGGACAGCACCGTCACCGAGAAGACACCCCGACCGCGGAACCGGTACCGGCTCACCGCGAACGCGGCGAAGATGGCCACCGCCACCGAGCAGACCGCCGCGATGCTCGACACCACCAGGCTGTTCACCAGGTACCGGGCCAGCGGCACGGTGCTCCACATGTCGACGAACGGTTGCAGGGTGGGCCGGCTGGGCCACCAGGTGAAGCCGTTCTGCACGTCCTGCAACGGCTTCGCCGCCGAGGTGACCATCACGTAGAGCGGGATGACGACGAAGAGGGTGAGCAGGGTCAGCACGATGCGCCGGCCCCAGCGCTCACCGGCGGTCTCACGCATGGTCGTCCCTCCGACGGTTGGTGATCAGCAGGTACGCGGCCGAGACGACCAGCAGGAACAGCAGCAGCGCCACCGACATCGCCGACCCGGAGCCGAAGTCCCAGGTCTTGAAGGAGCTGCGGTAGATGTGGATGGAGATCAGGTCGGCCTGCTCCGGCGCGGAGCCGCCGAACAGTACGAACGGGGTGTTGAAGTCGTTGAACGTCCACAGGAACAGCACCAGCAGCAGCACCAGGTTGACCGGCCGCAGCATCGGCAGGGTGACCGAGCGCAGCCGGCGCCAGAACCCGGCGCCATCGATGGCGGCGGCCTCGTACAGCTCGCCGGGCACGTTCTGCAACCCGGCCATCAGGCACAGGAACGCGAACGGCCAGTTGCGCCAGACCGACACGACCAGCAGCGACCAGAAGCTGTTGTCGCCGATCAACCAGAACGGCCGTTCGTTCATCAGCCCGAGCTGGTCCACGAGCACGTGGTTGACCAGGCCGGTGTCGCGTTGCAGCAGGAAGCTCCAGGTGATCACGGCGGCATAGACCGGCAGCGCGTACGGGGTGAGGAACAGCGCCCGCAGGATCGCCCGTCCACGGAACGGCCGTTGCAGGACGACCGCCGCCGAGATGCCGAGCAGCCAGGCGAACCCGACCGAGAGCAGGCTGTAGGCCAGGGTGATCCAGAACGAGTGCAGCAGTTCCTTGCCGGCGGCGCTGTTCAGGTCGAGCGTCGCCCGGTAGTTCTCCAGCCCGATGAAGGGCGCGGTGGACCAGTCGCGGATGTGGAACTGGGTCAGCTCCAGCAGGCTCATCCAGACCCCGACGACCATGGGGATCACGTGGATGGCGAGTTCCAGCACGACGGCCGGTGCGAGCAGCAGGTACGGCAGGAGCGAGCGGCGGGGGCCGCGGGGCCGGCGGGCCGGCCCCCGGGCCGGCGACCCGGCCCGGGGTTCGCGCCGGTCGGCGTCCGGCGCGGTGGTGCTGGTTGCCATCGGGGTCCTCTCGGAGGCGGTGGCCGTGGCCGGGCTCAGCGCCCGACCACGGCCACCGGTGACGCCTGGGTCAGCGCATCTTCTGCTGCGCGTCGGTCAGCTTGGCCTTCACCGACTCCTCGGTGACCGGCTTGCCGCTGGCCGCGTCGGCGAACAACTCCTTCATCGCGGTGCCGACCAGCGTCTCGAAGGTGCTCTCATCGGGCACCTGCGGCAGCGGGGCCGCGGTGGTGACCAGGGTCTCCTGGATGGTCTTCTGCTCCGTGGCACTGAACGCCGGGTCGGAGGCGGCGGTCTTGACCGCCGGCAGCGAGCCGTACGTCTTGTTGAGGATCGTCTGCTCCTCGTCGCTGGTCATGAACTTGACGAAGCTCAGCGCACCGTCCTTGTTCTTGGTGTGCTTGAAGACCGCCATGTTGATCCCGGCGACCATGCTGTTGACCTTCTTGCCGCCGGCCGGCGGGCTGGCCAGGAACGGCACCGGGGCCACCCCGTACGCGTCGGCGGGCATGTTCTGCGTCTTCAGGTTCGACCCGGCGGACTGCCACAGCAGCATGGCGGCCTTGCCGTTGGCGAAGTCGGAGACCGACTGGTTCTGCGCGTACTCGGCGTTGCTCGGGTTGGTGATCTTGTCGGCGGCCATGAAGTCGATGTACCGCTTGATCGCCGAGACGTTCTGCGGGGTGTCGAAGGTCGGCTTGCCGGCCGAGTCGAACCACTCGCCGCCGTACTGCTGGCTGAAGGTGAAGGCGTGGTGGGCGTTCTCCGACGGGTTGGCACCCTCGATCGCCAGGCCCCACTTGCCGCCGGTGCTCAGCTTCTTGCCGTACTCGGCGAGCTGTTCCCAGGTGGTCGGCGGTGCGGTGATGCCGGCGTCGGCGAACGACTTCTTGTTGTAGTACAGGCTGTACGCCATGCTGTAGAGCGGCACGGCGGCCGGCGGCTTGCCGGGCGCGCCGGCGGCGGCGAGCGCGGCGGGCACGATCCGGTCCTTGCCGCCGACGGCCTGTAGGGCGGCGTCGTCGAACTCGACCAGCGCGCCGGTGGCCTGCAACGACGCCGACCAGGTGTTGCCGATGTTGACCACGTCCGGGCCCTTGCCGGAGGCGGCGGCGGCCAGCAGGCGGTTGAGCAGATCCGACCAGGGGACCACCTCGACGGTGACCTTGATCCCGGTCTGCTTCTCGAACTTGTCCAACTCCGGCTGGAGGATGGTCTTGTCGGCCTCCAGGCTGGGGCCCTGGTTGCTGGCCCAGTAGGTGAGCGTCTTGGGCGATGCGGCGGAGTCGTCGCCGGAGCCTCCGCAGGCGGTCAGCGAGGCGGCCGCCAGTACGGCGGCGGTGAATATCCCGAGGTGTCGTCTCGACACGGGTCAGCCCTTCCGGTGCGTGGTGGGGGTCCGCCGACCTTCGTCACCGATAGGGGTCGGGCGACGGGGGCCGGCTGCGGACAGGGTTCGGGGGTGCGCCGTCGGGGTCCGTCGGCGTTTCCCGGGAGTTACATCACGGCTTAATTTATGTCGTCATTAAAGTTGCTGGTCGGTGGGTCGTCAAGCACGAGGCGGTTACAGTCGCCTCGAACGGCCGACGGGAACGAGGTGACGAGTGGAGCTGGCGCGAGCCACCAACCGCAGCGTGCGGTTGCGCAACCGGTCCGCCCTGCTGACCAAGCTCTTCCTGGACGGCCCGCTCACCCGGCAGGACCTGGTGCGCAGCACCGGGCTGAGCCAGCCCGCGGTCAGCAACGTGGTGGCCGACATGATCGACGAAGGGCTGGTGGTCGAGGCCGGCGCCGCCGAGTCCGACGGCGGCCGGCCCAGCATGCTGCTGCGGATCGCGCCCCGCTTCGCCTTCCTGATCGGCGTGGACGTCGGCGAGACCCGGGTCCGGGTGGAGCTGTTCGACTTCGCGATGACTCTGCTGGCCAGCGTCGAGTACCCGCTCGACCCGGCCCGCACCGAGCCCGACCTGGTGGCCGGGCACGTGCTGGCCGGCATCGAGGCGGTCACCGGCCAGGCCGGGGTGGCCCCCGGTGACGTGCTCGGCGTCGGCATCGGCGTCTCCGGCGTGGTCGAGCAGGGCACCGAGGCCGTCGTGCACGCCCAGGCTCTCGGCTGGGACCGGGTGCCGCTGGAGCGTCTGATCGGCGCCGGCACCGACCTGCCACTGCACATCGACAACGGCGCGAAGACCCTCGGCCAGGCCGAGATGTGGTTCGGCGCCGGCCGGGGCGCCCGGCACGCCGTCTTCGCGTTGGTCGGCTCCGGGGTGGGCGCGTCGGTGGTGACCAACGGCGCCACCTACCGGGGCGCGTCCAGCAGTGCGGGGGAGTGGGGGCACACCACCCTGGTGTACGGCGGCCGGGTCTGCCGGTGCGGCGCGCGCGGGTGCCTGGAGGCGTACGTGGGGGCGGAGGCGATCATCGACCGCTACCGGGAGGCGCGCCGGGGTCGACCGGTGCCGGGCGAGGACGAGGAGTCCCAGATCGCCGCGCTGGTCGCCGCCGCCGAGACCTCGGCCACCGCCCGACGCGTGCTGGAGGACACCGCCGGCTACCTCGGCGCCGGGGTGGCCAACCTGATCAACCTGTTCAACCCGGAGCGCGTGGTGCTCGGCGGCTGGGCGGCGATGGCCCTCGGTGACCTGCTGCCGGCCGTGCGGGAGGCCGCCGGTCGGCAGGCGCTGCGCCAGCCGTACGAGCAGGCGTCGATCGAGCTGTGCCGGCTCGGGGTGGACGCGGTCGCGCTGGGCGCGGCCACCCTCCCGATCGCCCGCTTCCTCACCGAGGGTGGCGTCCGCCGCTGACGGAGCACGACTCCGCAGGCCGACGGCAAATTACCCAAAAAGAATCCTCGGGATAAATAACGAAGTTATAGATCGATGTCTTGACGCCGCCGCAACCTCGCCGCAACACTCCTACGAGAGCGCTCTCCTCCCCGCGGCACCGCGTCGGCGGCACCATCCACGGCGTCACGGGCGAGTCCGATCCCATCCGTGCGGCAACCCGTAACCCCCTACCGACAGGCGATGTCATGACATCTCGTGCTACATCCGTACGCCCGCGTCGCCGGGCCGTGCGGCACCTGCTCGTCGGGCTCACCGTGGCCCTGGTCGCGGCGCTCACGCCGACCGGAATCACCGCACCCGCGCACGCCGCCCCCGTCCTGCTGTCCCAGGGCCGATCGACCACCGCCTCATCCACCGAGAACGCCGGCACCCCGGCTGCCGCAGCTGTCGACGGCAACACCGGCACCCGTTGGTCCAGCGCGTTCAGCGACGCACAGTGGCTCCAGGTCGACCTGGGCGCCCGCGCCACCATCACCCAGGTCACCCTGATCTGGGAGGCCGCCTACGGCCGGGCCTTCCAGCTGCAGACCTCCGACAACGGGTCCACCTGGACCACGATCTACTCGACCACCACCGGCACCGGAGGGACACAGAACCTCACCGTCTCCGGCGCCGGCCGCTACGTCCGCATGAACGGCACCGCCCGGGGCACCGGCTACGGGTACTCGCTCTGGGAGTTCCAGGTCTACGGCGAGAGCGGCGGCACCAACGAGCCCCCGGTGACGCCCACCGACCCGCGCAACCCGAACCTCGGGCCGAACACGTTCGTCTTCGACCCGAGCACGCCGACGTCGACCATCCAGAGTCGACTGAACACCATCTTCACCCAGCAGGAGACCAACCAGTTCGGCCCGCAGCGCTACGCGGTGCTGTTCAAGCCCGGTACCTACACCGCCGACGTCAACCTCGGCTTCTTCACCCAGGTCGCCGGCCTCGGCATGAGCCCGGACGACGTCAACCTCAACGGCCACGTGCGTGCCGAGGCGTTCTGGTTCGGCGGCAACGCCACCCAGAACTTCTGGCGGGCCGCCGAGAACCTGTCGGTCACCCTGCCCGCCGGGCAGACCGTGGAGCGCTGGGCGGTGTCCCAGGCGGCACCGTACCGGCGGATGCACCTGCGCGGCGCGCAGAACCAGATCCAGCTCTGGAACGGCGGCGACGGCTGGTCCAGCGGTGGCCTGATGGCCGACACCCGCATCGACGGCCTGGTCGTCTCCGGCTCGCAGCAGCAGTGGTACTCCCGCAACAGCGAGTTCGGCAACGGCTGGACCGGCTCGGTGTGGAACATGGTCTTCCAGGGCGTCAACGGCGCACCCGCGCCGAGCTTCCCCAACCCGTCGCACACCGTCATCCCGCAGACCCCGCAGGTACGGGAGAAGCCGTTCCTCTACGTCGACGGCACCGGTGAGTACCGGGTCTTCGTGCCGGCGCTGCGTACCAACTCGACCGGAACCAGCTGGTACAACAAGACCCCGGCCGGCTCGTCCATCTCGCTGTCGCAGTTCTACGTGGTCCAGCCCGGCACCAGCGCCGCCACCATCAACGCGGCCCTCGCCCAGGGGCGGCACCTGCTCTTCACCCCCGGCGTGCACCGCGTCACCGAGCCGATCCAGGTCAACCGGGCCGACACTGTCGTCCTCGGTCTGGGCCTGGCCACCATCCAGGCCGACAACGGCGCGGTGGGCATGCGGGTGGCCGATGTGGACGGTGTGAAGGTGGCCGGCATCATGTTCGAGGCCGGCACGACGAACTCGCCGGTGCTGATGGAGGTCGGGCCGTCCGGCTCGTCCGCGAGTCACGCCACGAACCCGACCTCGTTGCACGACGTGTTCTTCCGCATCGGTGGACCGCACGTCGGCAAGGCCACCAACACGCTGACTGTCAACAGCGACAACGTGATCGGCGACCACATGTGGCTGTGGCGGGCTGACCACGCCGCCAGCGGCGTACCGACCGGGTGGACGCTGAACACCGCCGACACCGGGCTCACCGTCAACGGCGACAACGTCACCATGTACGGCCTCTTCGTCGAGCACTACCAGAAGTACCAGACCATCTGGAACGGCAACGGTGGCCGCACGTACTTCTACCAGAACGAGCTGCCGTACGACCCGCCCAACCAGGCGGCCTGGATGAACGGGTCGACCCGGGGCTACGCCGCGTACAAGGTGGCCGATTCGGTGACCAGCCACCAGGCGTTCGGGCTGGGCAGCTACAGCTACTTCAACGTCAATCCCGCCGTCGTGGAGGAGCGGGCCTTCGAGGTGCCCAACAACCCGAACGTGCGCTTCACCAACATGGTCACTGTCTCGCTCGGCGGCGTCGGCACCATCAACCGGGTGATCAACAACGCCGGTGGCACCGCGAACGCGGCCAACCAGCAGGTGTACCTGACCACCTACCCCTGACCGGGGCGCCCGCGCCGGCCCGGTCCTGTGTGACCGGGCCGGCCGGGTAGCACCCAGGGCCGTTGCCGGCCCGGTCCCGCCGAGACCGGGCCGGCTCGGTCGTGCCGGCTCAGCCGGCCAGCACCTCGGCCGCCGCCCGCTCACCGGCGCGCACCGCGCCCTCCAGGTAGCCACTCCAGCGGGTGGCCGCCTCGGTGCCCCCCCAGTACACCCGCCCCACCGGCGTCCGCAGGTGCGGGCCGTACGTCCGTCGCAAGCATGACTACCGGCCCCGGTCGCGGCGCACAGCGGGGCCGGGTCGGAGGCCGAGAATTTCCCGCCGGCCTGTCGATCTGGGCGGCGGCCGATCGTGTGGAGGATGAGAGGTCGGCGACGGGCCGGCCGCCCGTGAGGAGGAACCATGACGCTCTACCTGCTCAGCATCCACCAGCCGCAGGGTGAGCTGCCGCCGGAGCCGGAGTTCCTGGCCGGGGTGATGCGCCAACTCGGGGAGATGCGCGACGAGCTGGCGACCACCGGATCGTGGGTCTTCGGTCAGGGACTGCACGGCCCGGAGACCGCCACCGTGCTGCGCGCCCGCGACGGCGACGTCCTGGTCACCGACGGCCCGTTCGTCGAGGGCAAGGAGTACCTGGGCGGCATCACCATCATCGACGTGCCGGACCTGGACGCCGCCCTGCACTGGGGTCGCCGTTACGCGCTGGCCACCACCCTGCCGATCGAGGTGCGCCCCTTCCAGGGCGGGGCCGGCGACTGACAGTGCCGGACGTGGAGGCGGTGTTCCGCGCGGAGTACGGCCGCGCGGTCGCCGTCCTGGTTCGCCTCCTCGGCGACATCGACCTCGCCGAGGAGGCCGTCCAGGACGCTTTCGTCGTCGCTGTGGCGCGCTGGCCAACGACCGGCCCGCCGCCCAGTCCGGCCGGCTGGATCATCACCACGGCCCGGAACCGGGCCATCGACCGGCTGCGTCGCGACGCGACCCGGGTCGACCGGCACGCCCAGGCGGCCCTCTTGTTCGCCGCCGACAGTCCCGTCGAGGAGGGACCGGTGCACGACGACCGACTACGGCTGATCTTCACCTGCTGCCATCCGGCGCTCGCCCCGAGCACCCGGGTCGCACTCACCCTGCGGCTACTCGGCGGACTGAGCACCGCCGAGATCGCCCGAGCCTTCCTGGTGCCGGAGCCGACCATGGCGCAGCGGCTGGTCCGCGCCAAGTCGAAGATCCGAAACGCTCGGATCCCGTACCGCGTGCCGCGCGACGCCGACCTGCCCGACCGGTTGCACGCGGTTCTCGCGGTGCTCTATCTGATCTTCAACGAGGGGTACACGGCCAGCACCGGGCGACAGTTGGTCCGCGCCGAGCTGTGCGTCGAGGCGATCCGGCTGACCCGGCTGCTGGTCGAGCTGATGCCGGACGAGCCGGAGGCGCTCGGTCTGCTCGCGTTGATGCTGCTCACCGAGTCCCGCCGCGACGCGCGGACCAACGCCGAGGGTGAGCTGGTGGCGCTGCCGAGCCAGGACCGGGCCCGGTGGGACGCCGGGCTGATCACCGAGGGGCAGGCGCTGGTGCGCCGCTGCCTGCGCCGCGACCGGCCCGGCCCGTACCAGATCCAGGCCGCGATCGCCGCCGTGCACAGCGCCGCGCGGCGCGCCGACGACACCGACTGGGCGCAGATCCTTCAGCTGTACGACCAGCTGACGGTCGTCGCCCCCAGCCCGGTGGTGGCCCTGAACCGGGCCGTCGCGCTCGCCGAACTGTCCGGACCGGCGGTGGCGCTGACCGAGGTGGACCGCCTCGACCTGGTCGGCTACCACGTCTACCACGTGGTCCGCGCCGACCTGCTGGCTCGGCTCGGCCGGGGCGGGGAGGCCGTCGAGGCGTACCGGACGGCTGTCGCCCTGACGGACAACGCGGCCGAACGGGCCTTCCTCACCGCCCGCGCGACGGCCCTGGCGACGCCCTGAGGGCGCGTTTGCCGCAGGGGCGGCCGGGAACCCGAGGCACCGCCGCAGCAGGGGATGGGGAGGGGCCATGGCGTACCGACCGACCGCCGTCGACACCGTGCCCGACCTGTCCACCCTCACGCTCGGGGTGGAGGAGGAGTACCTGCTGCTCGACCCGGGCAGCGGCCGGAACCTGCCGGTCGCCGACCAGGTACTCGCCGCGCTGCGCGGCACCGCCCGGGACCAGAGCCGCCAGGAGTTCCGGCACAGCATGGTGGAGATGGTCACCCCGGTCTGCGCCGATCTCACCGAACTGCGCGCGCACCTGGTGGCGTTGCGCCGCTCCGCCGCGGAGGCCGCCACGGCGGCCGGGGCCCGGCTGGTGGCGGTCGGCGCCACCCCGGTGGCCGAACCGCACCGGACGGTCCCCGACGAACCGCGCTACCACGCGATGTCGCGCCGGTACGGGCCGGTGGCCCACGACCCGGCGGTGTGCGGCTGCCACGTGCACGTCGGACTGCCCGACCGGGAACTGGCCGTGCAGGTCTGCAACCACCTGCGGGTGTGGCTGCCGGTCGTGCAGGCGATCACCACCAACTCGCCGCTGCACGACGGGTACGACACCGGGCACGCCAGCTGGCGCTCGATGCAGTTGGAACGTTGGCCCAGCATCGGACCGACGCCGTACTTCGACTCCGCGGCCGACTACGACCGCACGGTCGACCAGCTGATCGCCGCCGGCATCATGCTCGACGCGGCGATGGTCTACTGGTACGCCCGGCCGTCGTCGACGTACCCGACGGTGGAGGTGCGGGTCGGTGACGTCTGCACCGAGGTGGACGACGCGGTGCTGGTCGCCGCGCTGGTCCGGTCCCTCGTGGCCACCCTCGCCGACGACGTACGCGCCGGGGTGAGCGCCCCGGACGTCCGGGACTGCCTGGTCGCCGCGGCGCACTGGCGGGCCGCCCACGACGGTCTCGACGGCGAGCTGATCGACCTGCGTGCCGGTGGCACCCGGCCCGCCTGGGCGCTCGTCGACGAGCTGATGGCGGTGATCGCCCCGGCCCTGCTGCGCCACGGCGACCTCGGGTACGTGTTGGCGCAGCTCGCCCGGCTGCGCCGCGACGGCACCGGCGCGATGCGGCAGCGGCAGGTGCTGGAACGCGCCGGGGACCTGCACGCGGTCCTCGACGACCTGATCGCCCGCACGGCCGCCGGCTGACCGGGCGTCGCATCGGACCGGGGGCTCAACGGATGTCGTGGGTCTGGAGCCACAGCTCCAGCAGGCCGAGCTGCCATAGTTTGTTGCTGCCGGCCGCGGCCTCCGCCCGGTCCGGCTCGGAGAGCAGGTGGGCCACGTACTCCGGGCGGAACAGCCCTCGCTCGCGCGCGGCCGGCGCCTGCAACGCCTCGGCCACCAGCTCGCGCACCGGGCCGTCCACCTTGCGCAGCGCCGGCACCGGGAAGTAGCCCTTGGGTCGGTCGATCACCTCGGCGGGCAGCACCTCACGGGCGACCTCCTTGAGCACGCCCTTACCGCCCTGGGCGACCTTGTGCTCCGGCGGGCAGTGCGCGGCCAGGGTGACCAGGTCCTGGTCGAGGAAGGGCGTCCGCACCTCCAGACCCCACGCCATGCTCATGCTGTCCACCCGCTTGACCGGGTCGTCGGGAAGCATCAGGTGGGTGTCCAGGCGCAGCACGGCGTCCAGCGCGGTCTGCGCCCCGGGCGCGGCGAGGTGCCCGGTGAGCAGGTCCCGGCTGGCGTCGTGCTCCAGCGCGTAGGCCGGGCCGACGATGCGGCGCAGCTCGTCGTGGCCGCGGTCGAAGAACGCGGCGGCGAACGTCTCGGCGGCACCGTGCCGGGGCGCTTCGACCAGCGGCTGGTGGTAGCCGTAGCCGGCGAACACCTCGTCGGCGCCCTGACCCGACTGGGCCACCTTCACGTGTTGCGCCACCTGCTCGGAGAGCAGGTGGAAGGCGACCACGTCGTGGCTGCCCATCGGCTCGGTCATCGCCAGCACGGCCCGTCGGACGGCGGGCACCAGGTCGTCGTCGGCCAGTCGGATCCGATGGTGGTCGGTGTCGTACGCGCGGGCCACCAGGTCCGAGTAGTGGAACTCGTCGCCGGACTCGCCGTCGCGGCTGTCGAAGCCGATGCTGAACGTACGCAGGTGTTGCTGGCCGGCCTCGGCGAGCAGCGCCACGATGAGGCTGGAGTCCAGTCCGCCGGAGAGCAGCACCCCCACCGGCACGTCGGCGACCAGTCGTCGGCGTACCGCCGCGCGCAGCGCGTCGCCGATCGCGGCCCGCCAGTCGGCGGCGTCCATCCCCGCGTCGGCGGGCTCCCGCACGTAGTCGGGTCGCCAGTAGACCTCCTCGCGGCTGCGCCCGTCCGCCTCGACCACCCGCAGGGTGGCCGGCGGTAGCTTGCGCACGCCGCGCAGCACGGTGCGCGGCGCGGGCACGATGGAGTGCCAGGACAGGTAGTGGTGCAGCGCCACCGGGTCGATGCCGGTGTCGACGTCGCCGGCCCGCAGCAACGCGGGTAGGGTCGAGGCGAACCGCAGCCGTCCCGGTGTCTCGGCGAGGTAGAGCGGTTTGATGCCGAGCCGGTCGCGGGCCAGGATCAGCCGCCGCCGCACCCGGTCGACCAGCCCGATCGCGAACATGCCGACCAGGTGGTCGACGAAACGTTCACCCCAGTGGGCGTACGCCACCAGGATCACTTCAGTGTCGCTGGTGGAGTGGAAGGCGTACCCGGCGCGGCGCAACTCCTCGCGCAGCTCAGGGTAGTTGTAGATGCAGCCGTTGAAGACCAGTGCCAGGCCCAGGTCGTCGCGGACCATCGGCTGCCCGCCGGCGTCGGACAGGTCGATGATGGTCAGCCGGCGGTGTCCGAGGGTCACCCAGCCGTCGGCGAACAGACCCTCGTCGTCCGGGCCGCGTGAGCGCATCGCCTCGGTCATCCGGGTGACCGCCGCCGCGTCGGGCGAGCGCCCGTCGAATCGCGCCTCCCCGCTGATCCCGCACATCAGCCGGGCCTCCCGTCACCTCGCCCCCGACCGGTGCCGGCCGGTCCCGCCGACCGGACGGGGGCGCTGGCTACCCGTGCGCGCGGCGGGCAAACCCGTCAACCGCGCAGGGTGCGCAGGATGCGGGCCAGCTCGGCGCGGTCGGTGTCGTTGAGGTGGCCGAAAAACCGGTCGGCCTCGGCCCGGCGCGCGGCCCGGATGGCGGTGCTGACGCGCTCGCCCTCGTCGGTGAGCGCGACCAGGGTCGCCCGACGGTCGGCCGGGTCGGGTCGGCGCTCGACCAGCCCACGGGTCTGGAGGTCGTCGACGACCTCGGTCGCCGAGCGGGGCGCGATGCGCAGGTGCTCGGCGAGGGTGCCGGGGCGTACCTCGCCGTGCCGGGCCAGTACGCCGAGGGCCCGGGACTGGCTGGGGGTGACGTCCCAGGGCGCCAGTGAGTCCCGGGTCTGCCGGCGCAGACGGGACGCCACCGCCCAGAACGTCTCCGCCAGGCTCTCGTCGTCGGCGCTGTCGACGGTGTGCTCGGTCACCGGAATACGGTAGCAGGATATGTGGTTGCTCCCTCATGATGAGGTAACCTCAGCAATATCGCCGACGAAGGGTAGAGCCCCCTTGGAACCCACCCCGATGGGCCGCGACCGCGGCCACCGCACCCTCAGCGCCGAAGAGAAGACGCAGGCCCGACAGGTGTCCCTGCGCCGCATCGGCCGCCTGTTCACCCCCCACCGGCCCGCGCTGGCCGCCGTCACGGCGATCATCGTGGTCTCCTCGATCATCGCGATGGCCACCCCGTTCCTGCTGCGTGCCGTGATCGACCAGGCCCTGCCGCAGGGCGACGTGACGCTGCTGGTCTGGCTGGTCCTCGGCATGGTCGCCGTCGCGGCGGTCACCTCCGCCCTCGGCGTCGTGCAGACCTGGATCTCCACCCAGGTCGGCCAGCGGGTCATGCACCGGCTGCGCACCGACGTCTTCAGCCACCTCCAGCGCCAGTCGCTCGGCTTCTTCACCCGCACCCGCACCGGCGAGGTGCAGTCCCGGATCACCAACGACATCGGCGGCATGCAGTCGGTGGTCACCTCCACTGCCACCGCCGTCGCCGCCAACCTCACCACCGTGGTCGCCACCGCCGTCGCCATGGTCGCGCTCTCCTGGCAGCTCTCCCTGGTCTCGCTCGTGGTGCTGCCGCCAGCCATCTGGCTGACCCGTCGGGTCGCCCGGATGCGCCGCGAGATCACCGCCCAACGGCAACGCGAACTCGCCGACCTCAACGTCACAGTCGAGGAGGGGCTCTCGATCAGCGGCGTGCAACTGGCCAAGACCCTCGGCACCGGCCCCGCGCTGGTCGACCGGTTCACCGCCTCGTCGGCTCGCCTGGTCGACCTGGAACTGCGCAGCGAGTTGGCCGGTCGCTGGCGGATGGCCTCGATGAGCATCATCTTCGCCGCCGTACCGGCGGTCATCTACCTCGCCGCGGGCCTGCCTGGCACCGCGGGCACGCTGAGCATCGGCACCCTGGTGGCGTTCACCGCCCTGCAGGGCGGCCTGTTCCGACCGCTGATGGGTCTGCTCAACGTGGGCGTCTCGCTCACCGCGTCGCTGGCGCTCTTCGCCCGGATCTTCGAATACCTGGACCTGCCCGTCGACGTGGCCGACCCCACCGATCCGGTCCGCCTCGACCCCGCCCGGGTACGCGGCCACCTGCGCCTGGAGGACGTCACCTTCGGCTACCCGGGCAGCGACACCGCCGCCCTCGCCGGGATCACCCTGGACGTGCCCGCCGGCACCAGCCTCGCCCTGGTCGGTGAGACCGGCTCCGGCAAGAGCACCCTCGCCGGACTGGTCAGCCGACTGCACGACCCGACCGCCGGCCGGGTCACCATCGACGGCGTCGACCTGCGCGACCTGCGACTGGCCGACCTGGCCGCGATAGTCGGCGTGGTCAGCCAGGAGACGTACCTGCTGCACACCACCGTCCGGGAGAACCTGCGCTACGCCCGGCCGGCGGCCACCGACGCCGAGATCGAGGACGCCGCCCGCGCCGCCCAGATCCACGACCTGATCGTCGGGCTGCCCGACGGGTACGACACAGTGGTCGGCTCACGCGGGCACCGGTTCTCCGGCGGTGAGAAGCAGCGCCTCGCCATCGCCCGGACCCTGCTGCGTGACCCGCGCATCCTGGTCCTCGACGAGGCCACCAGCGCTCTGGACACCGAGACCGAACGCGCCGTGCAGCGGGCCTTCGACGTGCTCGCCCAGGGGCGCACCACGATCACCATCGCGCACCGGCTCTCCACGGTCCGCGACGCCGACCAGATCGCGGTGCTCGACCACGGTCGGATCGTCGAGGCCGGCACCCACGCCAGCCTGCTGGACCGCAACGGCCGCTACGCCACGCTGGCGGGCTGAAGGCCGGATCACAACCGTCTCGAAACAGTCTCGGAACTGTCTCGTTATGGTGCGGTCAGGTGGCGGTAGACGGTGGCCCGCGAAACACCCAGCGCGGCGGCGATGGCGTCCACGGAGTGGGTGCCCGCCGCGTGCATGCGGCGGGCCGCCTCGACCTGCTCCCGGCCCAGCGCTGGCGGCCGTCCCGGCCGCCGACGTCGGCTCGTCGCCCCGCCGGCCGCGCCCGCTGGCGTCGCGGGGGTCGCGCTGCGCGGGTTCGCGTCCGCGTGCGGCCCGGCGGCGGCGTCCGTGTGGGGCCCGGCCGGGGCGGCGTACGTGTGTGGCCCGCCTTCGGCGCCTGCGTGTGGCCCGCCTGCGGCGTCTGCGTGGGGCCCGGCCGAGGCGTCCGTGCGCGACCCGACCGCGGACCCCACGGCTGGGTCGGCCGCGGTGTCCGCGGGATGCGGGGCCAGCAGTCGGCGTGCGCCGTCGAGCATGTCGGCGCGCAGCACCTCGTCGGGCACATCGGTGAAGAAGACGACCGGATCGCTGCACGCGCCCACCGCCTGGACCGCGAGGACCCGCTCGCGGCGCCCCGCGTTCGGCCCGGCGATGAGGTCGTTGGCCCGCATCGCGACCTCCATCAGGCGGTGGTACGTGTCGCCCCGACCGATCAGCGCGATGTCGTGGAAGAGCATGCCGAGCGGCCGGCGGTGGGCGAGCATGACGTCCAGCCAGCCCTCCAGCACCGTCCACCGGGCCCGCTCGGTGGGCTGTGTCTGAGCCGAGTCGAGCAGCGCCTCCAGATCCGCCACCAACGGCTCGACCAGGGCTGCGAGCAGATGCTCCTTGGCCGGAAAGTGGTACAGGATCGCGGTCTTGGTGAGCCGCAGCCGCTCGCCGATCTGGCGCAGCGAGGTGCGCTGGTAGCCGTGTTCGGCGAACAGGTCGAGCGCGGCGCGCAGGATCCGGGTGCGGGTGTCGTCCGCGGGATCGGCGGTCATGCCGGCCAGCCTAGCGACGCCCTGACCGGTGGGCACGATCACCGTTGATTCCACTGACCGTCGGTCAGTACAGTGGTGACGGTCGACGCAGCCAACGGCAGGAGGGGCCATGCCCGTCATCTCGATCGACAACCTGGTCAAGACGTTCGGCGCCATCCGGGCACTCGACGGGCTGGACCTGCACGTCGAGCAGGGGGAGGTGCACGGCTTCCTCGGGCCCAACGGCTCCGGAAAGTCCACCACCATCCGGATCCTGCTCGGGCTGCTCCGCCGCGACTCCGGCGACGCCCAGGTGCTCGGCGCCGACCCGTGGCGCGACGCAGTCCGCCTGCACCGCCGGCTGGCGTACGTGCCGGGCGACGTCAGCCTCTGGCCCAACCTCACCGGCGGGGAAGCCATCGACCTGCTCGGTCAACTGCGCGGCGGCCTCGACCGGCGTCGCCGCGACGAGCTGCTGCACCGCTTCGACCTGGACCCGACCCGCCGTTGCCGCACCTACTCCAAGGGCAACCGGCAAAAGGTCGCCATCGTCGCCGCCTTCTCCTCCCCGGTGGAGCTGTACGTGCTCGACGAGCCGACCTCCGGCCTCGACCCCCTCATGGAGGCGGTGTTCCAGGACGAGGTCCGGCGGGTCAAGCAGGCCGGCGCCACAGTGCTGCTCTCCAGCCACGTGCTCGCCGAGGTCGAGGCGCTCTGCGACCGGGTCAGCATCATCCGCGAGGGCCGCACCGTCGAATCCGGCACCCTCACCGAGCTGCGCCACCTCACCCGTACGGCGGTGACCGTCGAGACCGCCCGCCCGGTCACCGGCCTGGACGCCCTGCCCGGCGTGCACGACGTGCACGAGGTCGACGGCCGTACCCACCTGGAGGTCGAGCCCGCCCACCTCGACGAGCTGCTCGGCCAACTCATCCGCTTCGGCGTCCGCGCGCTGACCAGCACGCCACCCACCCTGGAGCAGCTCTTCCTACGCCACTACGGCGACGACCCCGCCGCCGCTGCATCTGGCGCTCCCGCCGCTGCTGCATCTGGCGCTCCCGCCGCTGCTGCACCGGGCGCTCCCGCCGCCGCTTCGGGCGCTTCCGCCGCCGGTTCCTCGGACGCCGACGCGCAGATCGACGCCCCGCAGGGCGGTGCCCGGTGAGCGCCCTCACCGGCACGACCCGCCTGGCCCGGCTCGTGCTGCGCCGCGACCGGATCCGCCTCGCCATCTGGATCCTCGGCACACCCCTGCTCGGCTACGCCCTCGCCGGCAGCGTCGCCGGCATCTACCCGGACCAGGAGGCCCGGCTGGGCTACGCCACCACCTCGGCATCCAGCCTGGTCGCCCGCGCCTTCAACGGGCCCATCCACGGCACCGACCTCGGTGCCGTGGTCGTCGCCGAGACGTACGTGACGCTGGCTCTGATCGTCGCGCTGCTGAGCACCTTCGCGGTGACCCGGCACACCCGCCAGAACGAGGAGACCGGCCGGGCCGAACTGCTCGGCGCCAACGTGGTCGGCCGGTACGCGCCGCTCACCGCCGCGCTGTTCGTCATCGTCGCGGCGAACACAGTGGCCGCCGCGCTGCTCGCGGTCGCGCTGGCCGGCGCCGGTCTGCCGCTCGCCGGCTCCGTCGCGGCAGCGGCCGCGATCGGTGGCGTCGGGGTCGCCTTCACCGCGATCGCCGCGGTCACCGCCCAGCTCTCCGTCACCTCGCGCGGCGCCAACGCGCTCGCCGCCGCCACCGTCGGGCTCGCCTTCGTGCTGCGCGCCGCCGGAGACGTCCTCGGCGAACAGAGCGCCGACGGCACCCGCGTGCGCAGCGCCTGGCCGTCGTGGATCTCCCCGCTCGGCTGGGGCAACCAGGTACGAGCCTTCGACGGCGAACGCTGGTGGGTGCTCGCCCTGCCCGTCGCGCTGCTGCTCGCCGGGGTGGCGCTGGCGTACGCCCTCGCCGAGCGACGCGACCAGGGCGCCGGGCTGATCGCCCCCCGACGCGGCCCCTCGACCGGCGCGCCACGGCTGCTCAGCCCCACCGGGCTGGCCTGGCGGATGCAGCGCGGCACGCTGCTCGGCTGGGCGGTCGGGGTGGCCGTGCTCGGCTTCTCCATGGGCATCGCCGGCGACGAGTTCAACGACATGATCGACGCGAATCCGGCCGCCGCCGAAGCGATCAACGCGATGGGTGGCGGAGCCGACCTGATCAACGCGTACCTGGCCGCGATGCTCGGCCTCTTCGCCCTGACCATCGGCGCGTACGTCGTGCAGGCCCTGCTCCGCGTACGCGGCGACGAAGCCGACGGGGTGCTGGAGGCCGCCCTCGCCACGGCGGTCAGCCGTACCCGCTGGCTCGGCACCCAGGTGCTCGCCGCGACACTCGGCGCGGTCACCCTGCTGCTCGTCGCCGGCGTGACCACCGGCCTCGGCTACGGCATCGTCACCGGAGACCCGCTCGGCCAGGCCGTCGAGCTGGGCGGTGCCGCACTGCTGCGCCTGCCCGCCCTGCTCGTGATCGCCGGGGTGGTGACCGCGATCTTCGGGCTGCTGCCCCGCTGGTCGGTGGTGCTGTCCTGGACGGCGCTGCTGGTCTTCCTGCTGCTCGGGCAGCTCGGCGCGGTGCTGGAGCTGCCGCAGGCCGCGCTCAACGTCTCGCCGTACACCCATGTGCCGGCCGTGCCCGCTGTCGACCCGGCGGCGCTTCCCCTGTTGGTGCTGGCGGCGGTGGCCGCGCTGCTCCTCACGGCGGGCGTGGCCGCCTTCCGCATGCGCGACGTCCCATCGTGACGTGTTCCCTTGATCGTTCGCAGCTGAGCCACTCGACGCGCCGACGCCAGCCCCGCTGAACTGTCACCAATCGGTGGCGCTAGCAAAGACCTGGGCGCGGCTGGTTGTTGTCCACAGAGGGGTGTGTGACGTAGTTGCGATCGCTTGGGGTGGGACGTCACGGTTCGTGGTGTGAACTCGGTGCTTCGGGAGTTGGTGGAGCGTGGTGGTGGGCTGCTGACGCTTGGGGCGGCCGGGTAGGTCGTCGCTGCGACCTGAGCTGATCATGGCCCTATGATCGTCCGCTGCGGCACCGGGCTGGCCCCGGACGACCAGCGCGGATGAAGGGGTTGGCTGATGGCGAAGCACGACAGGGAATCAATGGCAAATCGCTTCGACGCGGCCTGGAAGGCGCTCGAATCGGAACTGAAGCATCGTTGGAGGGAGCGGACCGGAGGCGGCTCCAGGCAGCAGCAGACGGCATTCGGCATGCTGACCTGGGCTCGGGACCAGAAGCTGCTCACCACCGATCAGGAGCGGTTCCTGGACCGCTGCCGCAGCGTCCGCAACGCCTACGCGCACGTGTCGTTCGAGGGCTACTCGGGGCCGATCGCGTCCCCACCACGAGAGATCGTCGAGCGTCTGGAGAAGATCCTGGGCGGCCTGCAGCATCCGCGGACGGTCGGGGATATCGCCACCAAGGCCAGCACCTGTCTCTCGACCACGCCACTGCGCGAGGCGCTGCAGACGATGCACCGGGGCGACTTCTCCCAGCTGCCCTACCGGGATGAGCGGCGCGGCTGGCTCCTCGTGACCAGGGAACAGGTCGGCCGATGGGCAGAGGCCAAGGCTGAAGCCGACGGAATGGTGCTGCTCGATCTGAGCGCAGCGGTGTCGGAACTCGCGGATCACCCAGAGGTCGGTCCGGTGCGGCCGACTCAACTCGATCCCTCGGCCACCCTCGCGAGCGCCGTGGCCGCGCTCGAGTCGGCTCTGCACCGGCCGGACGACGCCGACGGCGGTTACCCGCTGGTACTGGTGACGGATAAGGCCAACAGGGCACCGGTGCAGGTGCTCGCCGTGGACGATCTTCCGCGGGCGTATCGCGAACTTGGTCGCTGACCCATTACGAGCCTGACCGATGGGGAGCGCCGGGCGACGGCCCCCTGGTCACCTGGCCCTAGGATCTCTGGCATGCAGGAGGGCCGGTGGACGACGATCACCCCGTCGCAGTTCGCGCAAGAGTGGGAGGCGCTGGCCCACGTCCAGGCTCTGCTACCGGACACCGAGCCCTACCGCGCCTGGTCGAACTTCACCTCACCGCCCAGACCAGGCACCCCTACGAGGTTGACCTGCTGGTCGCGTCCCCGGGCGGGCTCTGCCTCATTGAGATCAAGAGCCTGAACGGCCGGCTGATCTCCAGCGGCTCCAACTGGAGCGGAGGACCCGGCCCTGCTGCCCAAACTGGACGGTGCGGTGGTGCGGGTGGGCGACAACAAGTGGATCGCCCTATCGGACGCCTGGGTGGTCAACGCCCACCGCAGCGTACTGGCCTGAGCAACCGAGTCGGCCTCGCCGGCCGGGCCGGTAGGTGAAGTGGCCGGCCGACCGGTCAGTTTCTGATGGCCGTCTCCCGCCTGCCCAATCCGATCCGGTCTCGTAGACGGGACCGCATCGTCCATACCCGACGGTAACTCATCCGAAGTCCTTGATGTCGCTTCGTGAGACTCCGTACGGTGAGCCTCCACCCGCCGCAAAGTGAGCGTGGCTCGACCGTCAGCGCGGATGCGGCATGGATCGGCAGAAGATTCAGTCTCAGCCCCTCGGCCACCACGGGTGGCCCGTGTGCGATGGGAGTTCGTCAATGGAATGTGTCCTGCCGCTGATCTATTTCGTCGGCCTCTTCATCGGCATGATCTTCGTGCGAGCCAGGGCGGGTCTCGGGCAGGGCCGGATCAAGGTCATTGGTGACGGCGGAGTCGGTCTGGAATGGTTCGTCGGGTCCCTGCTGACTCTGATGTTCTGGCCGGTCAGCCTGGTTGTCTGGCTTGCCCGGGGCCGCCCGGAGCCACCGATTGTCTTCAACGACAAGGCGAGGGAGCGGCGTCGGCGCGCCGCCGGGATGTGAGAGGACCCGGGTATGTCGAATCACCGCGGCCATCCGGGCAAACTGCCGCCTGGCACTGCCGCCATGCTGGCGGACTTCGCCCGCTACGAGTGGTACGGCGAGCGCAGCGGCATCGGGTCCGAACAGGCGTGGGGGTTGCTGTTGAAGCTGCTGCCGCTGAGCCAGTCCGACCCGGCCGGTCTGACTGCCGCGCTCGCCCAGGAGGTGACCCCGCTGGGTGGCTGGTCGGCGTACGGGGCGAGCCGGGCGGTGGCCGAGCTGCTCGGCCTCGGCTTCGAGGGTGACGACGCAAAGGTCGTGCTGGACGGTGGAATCCGTTTCCTGCGCCAGAACGGCGTCCCGCCGCTGCGGGTGCGTGGTTACGAGTGGAACCGGTGGGTCGACACCGGCGGCGATGTCAACAACTGGCTTCCGACGATCCCGCCGCCGCCGCCGGAGCGGTCCGGGCTGCGTGAGCTGGCACCGGGCGAGGTTCGCCACGTCGCCACGCTGACCGCCGACCGCGATTCGAACACCGTCCACGTGTGTCGGGACGACTCAGGGGCTTACCTCGCTCTGATCGACGCGCGGTACAGCGACGAGGAGCCGACCCGCTCCCGCAGCCAGTGGAAGCACGCCGCCTCGCTCTACGAGGTCTTCATCAATGTCGGCCTGGCGCTGCAGTCACCGCCCCACTGGGCGAGCGCAGAGCTGGAGCAGTACATCCCGCTTCCCCGACCGAGTATCTGACGACGGAGGAACCATGACTAGCTATGACCCGAACTGCGACAACTGCATGAAGTGCGGAACCTGCCGGGGCACCGGTGTCGTGCGGCGTACGCGCATGGACCGCGGCAACGCTTACTACGTCGACGAAACCTGCCCGACCTGCCGCGGAGTCGGGGGCAAGCCCGCCGCCGGCAACCACAACCACCGCTGACGGTATAGGACTGTGGATCAGCAGGCAGAGGTGCGAATCGCTGGATCGCTCCCGCTTGCGGTGGCGATGGACGCGTTGCGGGCCGAGCGGACCGTGTTCCACTCGGAGGCGGACTTTCAGCACGCCTTCGCCTGGGCGGTGCACTGCCTGGACAACGAGATGCAGGTGCGGCTCGAAGTCCGGCAGGAGGAGAGGGCGTACCTGGATCTGCTCTGCGATGGCCCGAATGGCCGGACGGCGATCGAGTTCAAGTACTTCACCGCGCTCTGGGACGGCGTTGACCCTCGCACCGGCGAAGAGTTCCGGCTGCGCCACCACGGCGCCCCGGACCTGGCCCGGCTGGGATTCGTGGTCGACGTCGCCCGGCTGGAACGATTCTGCCATCCCGGCCCCGCCCCGATGAACGGTCTGGCCGTTCTGCTCACCAACGACCGTGGGATGTGGAGCCCACCGGCCGGCTCTCGGCCGACGCGGGACGGCGAGTTCCGCCTGCACGAGGGACGCAGGCTTCGCGGCAGGCTTCGCTGGGGAACCGAGGGCAGCTACTTCGCGGCGAATCAGCGCGACCTGCTCGGTGACTACCCGCTGATCTGGCGGGACTTCGCCCGCCTGGACGGCCGCAACGGCGAGTTCCGCTGGCTGGCGGTGCAGGTCGACCAGGTGCAGCCCACGGCGGCGGAGGTGGTAGGTGCGTGATGCCGCATCGGAACGGGTTCACGGCCTCCTGCCGCGCCATTGCGTTTCCCGCGGGGCTGATCTCACCAAACGCGGTTCTGGAGTTTACGACGGACGATCTCGCCCATGCCCTGTTCACCACGGGTAGGGCGCCAGGCGACGAGGTGCGCCACGGGTAGGCATCCATGTGGGAGTTCGTCCACCGCATCTCGCCCATCCCTGCCACCGCCTCTCCCGACGGGACGCTGGTCGGGCCCGACTGGACGGATGCCATCTCCTCAACGACTGGCGCTCCTGACCCTGACTTGATCGGTTGGCCTGCCCCGACCCGGCGTCGCACTCCGCTCGGTCAGCGGGTTGGCGCGGGGTGGAGGCCGGGAGCTGAACGAAGATCCGGACGTCTGGCTGTCGCGTTGCCTGCTGCAGGACGCGATCGCCGTGCTTGAACTCGACCGGGTGCTGGACGCATCGCCGGAGGAGTTGGACGGGTATCGCCTCGGGCTGAGGACTGCCCGGCAGAACCGGCTGGAACTCATCTCCCGGTGTACCGAGCGCCGGGTGGCCCGCATGGACGTGGCCGCGGGCAGAGTCAACGCCAAGGTGCTGCTGAATCCGATGGACTCCCGGCTGTGGTGAAGTCGAGCAACCATGTCTCGATCGCCATCGTCGAGTTCCACGGGCGGCTCGGGACCGAGGGCGCTCGCCAGTCATCGGAGGCGAGACGATGGACGGACGCGGCCAAGGAGGCGAGGGACAAGACGCTCGAGACGGGAGCAGGCGGCGTTGGTGCCGCCAGGCGCCTCGGCGACGAGACCCTCGGCCGGGCCAAATGGGCGACGGCAAGCTCTCCAGCCGGATCGCCGAGCGAACGCTCCGCCGGCGCGGGAACAACGAGGAACGCGACGAGAAAGACTGAGTGAGCGTGACAGAGGCCGGCTCATCTTGCCGGCCTGCCCGCACTAGCCGACCGGAGCAGGATACAACCGGCTCGTAGATCGATTGACGAAACGGATGCTATTGGCCGACCGCTCACGAATACTGAGCAGGTTTGCCCAGCTCCGAAGGCCCCTGACCTGGCCAGCTCGGACAGATCAGGGGCATCTATGGCTCGGCGGTTACTCAGGAACAAGTTCCCCATTGACAGTTGTGGCCCGAGGGCTTCCGCCTGAGCCCTTCAGCCTCCTTGCACCACGCGCACTTCGGTTTGCCTGCCTTGACGCATGCACAGCCCACGTTTGCCTCCTGTCTCACTTCGCGGGCGCTTCACCCGCGCCAGTTCTTCTCGAACACCAGCCGCCACGCCTGCTTCGTGTCGGCGGTCGAATCGTTCCAGGCTGGTATCTCGCCGCCGGCGGCTGCGGTCAGAAAACTCCCTGGCTGCCGCAGTGCGTCGTGCCATTTCGCCACCTGCCTCGTCAAGCCGTGGTGGCACAGGGGATGCCACGCCCACAGCCAGTCGATCATGTCGTCAGCCTGCTGCAATCGCCTGTCCGGCGAGGCGACGCCGAAGCGGCTCACGAACTCCTCGAACGCCCCCGGATCCCGGAGTTGCGCCGTGAAGGCACCGGCCTGCGAGCCGACGGTGAACGCCGTGCGCTCTGCCAGCCTGGCACGGTTCACCGGGGTGTCCGGAACGCCACCGCGCGACAGCAGACCGAGGCAGTAATCCGGGTACAGCGGCGGGATCGTGCGTGGGCGATGCTTGAGCACCTGGCCGTTGACCAAATCGGTCAGCGCATCGGCGGCGGTCACATCATCGACGTGGATCCGCACGCCCATCCGGTCCAGCTCGAACGCCCCGCCACCCGGCGTCACCTCGGTGTACGCGCCGGGAACCTCCGCAATATCGGTCGCCCGCACGAGGGTGCGGCCGCCCCTGCGCATCACCAGCACGCGTCGGTCGGTCAGCACGACGGTGTCGTCGTGCGAGCGCTCGTCCAAGGCGATTCCTAGCACCTGCTCATCCGGCAGCAAAGCACCTCGGATCCCGGTCTGTCCTTTTGCCACCGCCTGCCGTGAGCGACTCCCTCGAGTGAACAAGACGTTCGAGAAGCGCGTGTCGAGTGGCTCGTCGAGATGGAAGAATCGCACGTCTCTCCTCAACTGTCGTGAATTTGCCCTCGCGAGAACGTGTGGCCCTGCCCGGCCCGCGGCGGATGTCATCCCACCGCGCCGTTTTCAGCAGACCTTCTCGAACACGCTCTCAGCGGAGACGGCGCCCAGGGGTGCGAGTGATGGATGGTCGTTCAGAGGGCGGCGAGCCCTTATCTGCCGTCACAGAATACTGATCGACAATAGGCACCCTACCGTCCCTTCGGGTGACATCCTTCGGCTGGATGCGTGGAGCTCCTCAATGGTTGGGCCAGAGGCTGGCGAACTGGTGCCGACCGATGACAACCCCCGGTGTCTCCTCAGCAGCCCAGCTTCGCCTGCCTGCCCTCGACGCGTCACGCTTCAGTACCGGTCGGCTCCGGTGAGAAGTTGCTCAAGGCGGTCGGCGGTCGAGGTCACGAGCGCCAGTGGCCGTTCGAACTCGTTGATGTTCAGGTTGAGCAGCGGCACGGCGTGGCGGAACGTCACCATGTCGCCCAGGACGGACATCCCACCGCAGACCGTGTTTCCAATCTCGCGCAGTGCCTGCACCACGTTGACCGAGTGCAGCTCCCCGAAGGACGACTCGATCTGCACCCACTCCTCGGACCCGTCCGCCAGGGTGACATGCCAGAGCAGCACTACCTGCGAACGGAGGTTCCCGGTCTCGAAGACGAGCTTGATCAGGTCCTGCTGCTCATCGGAAATCTTGTAGTTCGACCGTACGTAGGATTTGAGGTCGGCCCAAGTCGCCATGTTGACCCTCCTATGCCGTTTCTTGGTCGGAGAAGGCGCTCATGCGTCAGAAGTAATTGCTCGGTCGCGCTGGCCTTCTGCCCATCATCCGGGGCAAAAGTGAGTGCACTCTACTCACAGGGAAACCGCAACCCCTGATCCGCGCGCTATGCAAGATCTGTCAATTCGACGATGACTTTCGGACGAAATTGCGTTGGAGCTTCGGGTGGCTCAATCGGCCGCTCGGTTGCCGTCGTCCGGACATTGCGGCCGTCCATCCCCATTGTGGCCGGAGTGGCCGCGGTCGCGGGGCCGACCCGAGGTCAGCCGTTCGTAGAACGCGCGGCAGCGATTCTTCCAGTCCAATTCCGCCTCGCTCGTCAGGCAGCGCGTGAGCAGGGAACACACACCGTCGACCACCTCGGGATCGGTGATGTGCTGCTCGTACGTCTCGAGGGTTTCGGCCAGCCGACGGCGGGCACCGGACTCGACGAGTTCGAGCGTAGCCATCGCGCGGACGGCGGCGGGCAGATCGATGTCGACCAGCGCCGGGATGAGGCGTCTGGCGACGCCGACGTCAGCGGCCCGGTTTGCCACCGAGATGCAGTGCGCGAAGAACTCCGGATCGGCGGGCCGGGGTACGTAGAGCTGCGGTAGCAGCTCGATCGCGAGTCGCTGTACGCCCTGCTCCATGCTGGACATCAGCGCGATGATGATCTCCTCGTCTGCGGCACGGTGCGCGGCGAGCACGCGAATCGCCTGCTTACGGGCGATCTTGTTCTCGAACTCGTCGACCGCGATTTCAGCGCCGACCAGTAGTTCCGACCGGCTGAGCCGAGTGGGCTCATTGAACAGCCGGGCCACCGCAGCCCGCTTGTTGCGCTCCTCCATCTGGCGTAGGGCCAGTTCCGTCAGTCTGGACAGCTGACTCTTGAAGCGGTCCTTGAAGCCTCCGTACGAGAACGGGATGATGGTCAGCCGTCGCTCTGACTCCACCTCGCTGAGGATGTCGACAAGCTTCTGCTTGTCGGGGTCGAGGATTCCGGCGGCCTCTCTGGTGAGAGTCTTGTACACCTGGTAGGTCCGATCGAGGCAGAAGACCAGGGTCGGCTTCCCGATGGCCAGCGCCTCCCGCAGCTCCGTCCTCCAAGTGATCTCCCCGTACGCCTCGACGATGACGAACACGCACACATGTGCGTGCTGCACTGTGTCGCGCGAGTTGGTCTCCCAGCTCGCCTGCGCATGGTTGACGTGCAAGATGTCCCCGGACAGGTAGTGCCAGACCTCCGCGTCAAAGCCGTTGGCGACGTGGATGAAGTCCTCGCGGTAGCGCTCTGTGTCGTGGGCGCCGCACAACATGATCCGTAGCATCAGTCCACCGCCCGGTACCAGAGCGACCGGATGTCGACGTGTGGTTCATCGTCCGGCGGGCCGACGAGGAACAGCGCGTGTACGGGCGGGTCGCAGTCGAGTTGGACTGGTACGGACACCTCGTCGCGGCTCTTGCCGGTCATCAGCCGCAGGCCGGGTCGGGGGAGGGCCAGTGTCAACCGGGCACTCCAGGGACCCCAGGCCAGTCGTATCTGATGTGTCCGGCCGACGGTTGCCGGCGTCGGCCGCAGGTGTATCGCCACCAGGCCGCTGTACCCGGCTGGCCAAGTGTGCACGTGAAGCCCACTGACCTCGTCGGTGCGCCACGGATCCCAGTGGCCCCGACTGCCGGACAGGACAGCGGCTTCGATCCAGCCCCGGGCCGAGTAGACACGGTCGAGCACCGAAGCCAGGTGTAGCGGGATCGGTGCGCCGTTCTCGTAACGGCTGAGGCTGGACTTGCTCACGTGGGCCGCCTCCGCCATATCCCGGAGGCTCCGCCGTCCCCGGAACCGCTTCAATGCGGCACCGATCTCGTGGTCTGAGGCGAGGAGTCGATCGTCCATGAAGTCGCTGTCCCATCTTTGTCCCGTGCCGGTGACGTGGCTGTCGCTAACGGGCGAGGCTGACCACATCGGTTCCGGGTGGTGCCGACCGCCCATCCTGGGCCGGTGGACCGATATCGACTAGTCATGAGATGGAGAAGCTGATGCCCCGATCGCCGGAGAACAAGGAAAGCCCCAACGCGAGTGAGACCAAGCCCCGCAAGGAGGTGTCGGACCGCACCAAGTCAGCCCTGGGCAGCGCGGCCATCAAGGGCGCGCAGGGCTCGAAGTAAACGGCGGTACCGGTGGCGTGTCCCAGCACGCCGGGACAGGCCACCGGTGCTCAACCGGCCGTACCATGTCCTTCACAGAAAGGCACTGATCTTGGGGCTGTTCTCCTCGACGACACCGCTCACCTCGAAGTACGCGGACGCCCTGAGCCCGTACTTTGAACCGGACGAGGTCGGCAAGCGGGCGTACCGGACCGGATGCGAGAAGCTCGCCGCGGGGCAGGGCGCCATCGATGCGAGCTTGCGCAGTGGGGAGGATCTGCTGACCATCGTTCCCGGCTTCCTCAATGGCGGGTTCGAACGGTTGGCGGTGCTCACATCGCAACGGGTCATGGAATTCAAGCGGAAGCTCGAACGCGAGATCGCCGTCTCGGAGGTCGCCGAGGTGGAGCGAATGGTTCACGTGAGCGGAACGTTCATGGTGCTCATCATCAGCAAGAAGGCGCTTCCCTACGCGCCGATGAGGAACTCGAACAGCGCCGCGGGGATGAAGTTCCACGAGAACTCCCTTCTGCTCTACATGTCCACACCGGACTTGGCGCAGCACTTCGCGTCGCTTCTGGACGGAGCTCGAGGACGCTGAGGTGGCTGGCCGATGGCCTGCCCATCGGCCAGCGCAGCGGCGGTAGTGGCAGCGCGGGTCGCGCAGAGTGACCGGATCACGAGAGGCGACCGTCGGCTTGTGGCTGATCGGCGGCGTGGGAATGCAAAGTCTTGTCAACTTCATGACGCCCTGTCAATGGCATGTACCGGACAGTGCCTCTGCCGATCGTTCATTGCCCCGGACGGTTCGTGTGAAGGTATACGCCTGTTCGTACCAGACCCCGCAGCGGTGCGGACCCGCTCCACACCCAGGGCGGATACGATCAGCACCTACCTCGGTACGGTATGCAGCATGTCTTCGCCCACCCCTGCGCCGTTGCTCTGGGACTACATCGACATCCCGGAGCGCACGAGCACGAGCGATTTCGTGCTCTAGCTCGCCGACAGTGTCGCCGACGTCGATTCCACCCTCCGCACCTCGCCGCAGTGCGTCTCGGCCTCGATCGCTCTGACCGGCCGGGCGAAGACGAGACTTTCCGATCTGCGGGATGACGCGACGTCTGTCATCCATCCCGGAGGCACGGTGGTTGCCAGGGAAATGACGGTGCGCTGCGGTGGTGGACCTGGGCTGGCTTCCGTGCCAATGCCACGTTGATCGCCACGCTCAGCGAGCTCGCCGACCCGACCCAACGATATGACGACGCGTCGATCCGGCTGCGGGCGGACCTGGACCGTCGGACGGTACGGGCGGCAATGAGAGATGCGGTGGAGCAGGATCTGTCTACCGGACGTCACCGACAAGGAACTTGCCGGTCTCAAATTCAGCGCTGCCCCTGCCGGAGCGCCTCGCTGTCGCTACTCTTGCCGCCCGATTGGCGAATGTCCCCGCGGCACGGGCGGTGCTCGTCGAACCCGCCCGAGTGACGTATCTCCCCGCTACCTGACCCCGGAACGCCGCAAGAGCCCCCCGCACCGAACCACCCACCATAAAGTGATCATGAAGGGGGTGAATCAGGGGCCGAGCGAGTCTGTTGGGGTGGGATGGAGGGAGAGGGAGTCGGGTCGGCGGGGTGGTCGCGGTGGTGGCTGAGGAGTTCGTTGATCCAGCGTGCGGCGTCCTGCTGGGCGGTGAGCATGTGGTCGCGGGCGCCGGTGATGTCCTGCTCAGCTGTCTCATCGACGTGTTCGTTCAGGATCGCCGTCCACCGACGGCTCAGCTCCTCGGCGTACCGGGCCTTTCGGATCTGCTCGTCGAACTGGTATTCCAGCTTGACCAGGCGGTCGACGTGCGGCTGGAGCGCGGGCAGGATCCGCTCGTCGAGTCGTACGGCGGCGTCGGGGCGGCAGGTGAGCGTGACGTCGCCCCGTTGGTAGTGCCACACGGGATCCTCGGCGAGCGCCCGCTGCAACGCGACCTCCAGGTCTCCGGCCCGGTGCGGGGGCAGGTCCCGGGCCGCGTCGGCGGCCAGCCGGGTCAACCGCTGGATCGCGTTCGGTTGGAAGTACTGCACGTACCAGCTCAGCACCTCGGACCGCAGGCTCGCCGGTGACGACCAGGCGAACGTGGCGCGGAGGTAGAACGAGTACACGTATCCGCGTGCCGGGACCGCGATCAGCCGGGGTGCGTCGCGTTGTTCGACGAGTGGACCGGACGGCGACGGCGCGGCAGCGGAGCCGACGGGCGCCTCGTCCTGGAGCGCGGCGACCAGCCGATCCCAGCTACGCGCCCACCACCGCCAGCCGCGTACACCGGCGTCGCGGGCGACGGTCAACCCTCGTACGCCGCGGTGCCGCCACTGGTCCGCGGGCCTCGGCCTCCCGTCGGGGGCGTCCGTCATGGCACCCCTCCACGGTCACGGATCCGCGCTTCACGCTAACAACCGGTGACCGATTTGCCCGCCGCCACGCCGTTACCGAGCAGACGGCATGTCGACGCAAACCAGACTGATGATCATCCGGGGTTAACCGAGCATTGTGGAGCAGTTGGGGT
The DNA here is from genome assembly GCF_040302185.1 of Micromonospora sp. NPDC127501. Classification (NCBI taxonomy): domain Bacteria; kingdom Bacillati; phylum Actinomycetota; class Actinomycetes; order Micromonosporales; family Micromonosporaceae; genus Micromonospora; species Micromonospora sp. NPDC127501. Next base: position 157,312 of record NZ_JBEORJ010000012.1, read on the forward strand.
ACCGAGGGGTGTTCTCGTCGACCGGCAGCGGTGAGACTGGGTTCGGTCCGACAGTCACGCGGATCGATGGATCGGATGGTCTGGAGGCAGCCTGTGTCCACCCTCGTGTCCCCGCCGGTCACGCTCGGCGCGATCCGCCGGCGTACCACCACCCTCGCCCTGCTCCTCGCCATGGTCGCCGCCGCGCTGGTCGGCCCGTCCGTGGTCTCCCCTCGGTTGACCGACCCGGCCTCGGCGGCGGTCTACAGCTCCTGCACCATGAGCCGCTGCGCGGACGCCCGCACCGCCCGTTCGGGCTGGTCCGCCAAGGGGTTCCCGACCAGTCGAGGCTGGTACTCCTGGAGCGGCGGGAAGTCCAACTTCGCCGGCGGCCAGTTCTACAACTACGAGGGTCAACTGCCCACCAACGCCACCTACTACGAGTACGACGTCTACCCGCGCACCCAGGGCGCCGCCCGGGACGCGTACCGGATCGTGGTGAACCGCAGCACCGGGGTCACCTGGTTCTCGCCCAACCACTACACCGACTTCTACCGACTCTGACCGACCTGGGGGCCGGCCGGCCTCGGTCGGCCGGCCCCGCTGCGCGTCGTCCCGGTCGGATGTCGCCCCGTCGGATGTCGTACCGGTCAGATCAGGAGGAACGTGATGGTCGACGAGCACGCGGGTCGGCTGCCCGATTGGCTGATCGTCTGCCACGACGGCGGCCTCGACGTGCCCGGCGCGGTGGTGTTGGCCGGAGCGACGACGCGAACCAGGGCCGGGCTCTTCGCCGCGCTCGCCGACGCGCTGGCCCTGCCGGCGTACCTGGGGGAGACCTGGGACGCCCTCTCCGACGTGCTCCGGGACCGGCTCGACGCCGGTCCGCTCACCCTGCTGATCACCGACGCCGGCCAGTTGCTCGTCGACGAGCCGTCCGATCAGCACGGTCTGCTGCTCGCCGTGCTCGGCGACCTCGCCACCAGCGCCCCGCACCCGCTGCGTGTCGTCCTTAACGAGACCCCGCCGTCCTGACCGGTGGGTAGAGCCCCTCCGTCGCGGCGGGGACGGCATCTCACCGCGGGTGACGGCCGCCGGGGGGCGGTTTCTTCGATGAGCGACATACCTCAGAGGTATGAATATGACTCTGAGGTATGTCGCACGTGACACGCCTCCCGCGCCGGGCGGCGCCTCCCTCCCGGACGCGAGGTTGGTGGCCCGGCGGTACGGGTCGGGTCGGCGACACCCGCACCGCCGGGTCATCCAGGTCAGTGCGTCGCGGGCGGGATGCTCTGCTCGTACTGGAAGACGTTGTGCGGATCGTACTTGGCCTTGATCTTGCGCAGCCGGGGGAAGTTGTGCCCCCAGTAGGCCTTCTCCCACTCGGCCATGCCGATGTTCGGCACGTTGACGTAGGCGCCGTCCACGTAGGGCCGCAGGGCCTGGCTGAACTCGGCGATCCAGGTCTGGGCGATCGGGGTGACGGCGTCGTCGCTGTCGGGTTCGCCGCGGGTGCCCCAGCCGACGCCGGGTTCGGAGTAGAACAGCGCGTCGCGGTGCGGGAAGGCCGTGCCACCGAACGGCTCCTGCCGTTGTGCCCCCCGGCCGAAGGCCTGGGTGAAGAAGTTGCTGTCGGGTGAGGGTGCCTTCTCCATGAACGCCTGGATCACGCTGACCGCCTTCTCCGGGAACGGCTCGCGGGTGAACTGGGAGAAGAACTTCCACTTCGCCGGCTCCTCCTCGTTCGGGATCTGGAAGCCGGCGTAGACGTCGCCCCAGCCGCCGATCTGCACGGTGACAGTGGGGCTGCCAATCGACAGGATCGGCGCCAGCAGCTCCCTGGCCTCCGCCTCGGACCCCTCTGCGAGGACCGCGAACAGCAGGATCTCGTCCGGGTGGACCTCCACCTGTGTGCCGAGGCGCGGGTCGGTGAAGGGTGCGACGCGCTGCCAGGCGTCGAAGACCTCGTGCAGGTCGCCGAGACCGGGCCAGGTCACCTGCAGGTAGGCGACGCTGGTGAGCGGAGCGACCTTGTAGGTCAGGGAGGTGACGATCCCGAAGTTGCCGTTGCCCGCTCCGCGCAGCGCCCAGAGCAGGTCCGAGTAGTTCCACGGGTCCACCTCGAGCACCTTCGCCCCGTCGGCGCCCGCCGCCACGACGATCTCCGCGCCGATCAGGTTGTCGCAGGCCATCCCGAGGTAGCGGGTGAGGAAGCCGAAGCCGCCGCCGAGGGTGGCCCCGGAGAGGCCCACTGTCCCCTCGGTGCCGGTCGTCGCCGCGAGGTCGTGCTCCCCGAGGGCGGTCACGGCCTCCGACTGGTTGAGCCCCGCGCCGACCTTCGCCGTGCGGGTGGCGGTGTCGATATGGACGTCCTTCAGCTCGCTGACGTCGATCACGATGCCGTTGTCGACGTTCGACCAGCCTTCCAGGTTGTGCCGGCCACTGCGTACCCGCAGCGCGACGTTGTGCTGCCGCGCCCAGGTGAGCGCGTTGACCACGTCCTGGGTCTCCTGAGCGAAGACGATGACCAGCGGATAGTGCACGAACAGCTCGTCCCAGCCGAGGCTGGCCTCCGCGTAGTCGGGGCTCTGCGGGCGGACGATCCGGCCGGTCAGCTGTGCCGGCGGAAACCCGTGTCGGAGGGCCACCTGGGACCGTCGGCCGCGACGGCCGAGCTGCCGGCGATCACGCTCGGGATGGCGACCGCTCCGGCGCCGACGGCCGTCGCCCTGAGCAGATCACGACGGGAAAGGTCGCGCATGGTCCGAATCCTCTCGATTGGTGACACGCCCGAAAAGCGAACCGAGAGGGGCATTTCCTTTCATCTGGCGCGAAACCAACCGTAATGCCCGAGGCTTCCTGGCAGATCTGAGAACTTGTCACGGAACCCGGTCGGGTGATCCGGGGACGGGGTCAGTTCGGGGCGGGCTGGTCCAGGATGGCGCTGAACCGCTCCTCGGCAAGGTCCAGCTGGCCGAAGATGTGCCGCTTCACCGCGGGCGACAACGGGGTGTCCGGCCGGCCGATCAGGTCCCGGAACAGCGGCACCAGCGGCCGGTACTTCCGGGCCGACGAGATCACCTTCGGCCCGACGGTGTGGATCACGCCCACCCCGTTGTCGGTGAAGTCCGACACCTTGATCACCCGAGCCCAGGGCTCCCGGTCCAGACTGACCGCCAGATGCTCCCGGTACTGCGCGTTGCGGTCCCGCTCGGGGTCGTACACCGGATTGGTGACCGCGGCGACCAGGGTGGCCACCCGTGGCCCGAACCGCGCGGCGAGCGCGGCCAGCGCGGCCCCGGTCGGGTCGGTGCCCGGGTCGCCGTCGGCAAGCTCGACCGGGTGGTCCTCCACCGCGTCGTGCAGCAGACCGGCGACGACCACGTCCACGTCCCGCACCTGGTAGTGGTGCATCAGCCTGATCGCCACCCGCAGCAGGTGGTTCAGGTACGGCTCGCGGACGCGTCGATCGTCGCGGTGCAGTTCGGCGGCGAGGTCGAGCGCGGCGGTCAACCGCGCCCGGGCGGCGTCGTCGAACTGCTGGACCTCCAACCGGAAACGTTCCAGCAGGCCCGGTTCGCCGTGGATCTCGGTGATCGCGTGCATCGGCATGCTGCCCAGGTGCGGCGGGAAGTCCATGCGTCACTTATAGCCGATCTTCACCACATCGATGAGCCCGTACGTCGCCGACCCGACCGCGAGTCGCGGGTGCACCGAGCCGTCAGATCGGCAGCCGGTCGGCGCCGGCGAGCGAACCCACCAGGAGGGGGACCAGCGGCGCCGGCAGCACGGGGTCGCGGCGCAGGGTGGGCGTCCAGCCCGCGTCCGCGGCCAGGTCGGGGTCATGGGTCGCGTTGTACGCCGCCAGCAGGTCGACCGGTCGGGCCGCGCCGCCGCCCTGGCGGACCCAGGAGCCTCGCTCGGTCAACGCGGTGCCGCCCCAGTCGTAGAGCAGGTCCGCCGGGTCGACCGCCGCGTCCACTGTGAAGAAGTTGTTCTGCGCGTAGATCGCCGACTGGACACCGACGCCGAGCGCGTACTGGAAGTCGTCCCCACCGAGTCGGTAGTGGTTGTTGTAGACGTCGACCTGACCGAAACGCACCCGGGGCAGCCGTTGCAGCACGTCGTCGAAGAGGTTGTGGTGCAGGGTGACCCTCAGTCGGCCCACGTCCGGGCCGACGGTGTTGGACGAGCCGATCAACAGCAGCTTGTCCCGTCCGGTGAAGCGGTTCCACGAGGCGGTGACCAGGCTGGCGGTGTGTGTGACGTCCAGCGACCCGTCGTGCACCTGGTACGGCCGACCGAAGTACACCGGCTGGGCGCTGTCCGGGTTGTCGCCGTCGGTGAAGGTGTTGTGGTCGACCCAGACGTTCTCGCTGCGGCGTACCGAGATCTGGTCGTACTGGCTGTTCCAGTTGCCCGCCTCGCCGTCGGTCGGCGACCAGGCGGGGAAGCAGTCCCGGGCGTCGACGAGGGTCAGATTGCGGACGATGACGTTCGACGCCCGGTCGATCATGAGGGTGAGGCCGGTCAGTCGAGCGCCGCGCAGCCCGACGATCGTGGTGTTCCGCCCGACGTTGATCTGGGTCTGCCGGGTCTGGTTGGCCACCGAGCGCACCCGAGCCTCCTCCAGCGGCCCGCTCGGTGGCACCCGTCCCCACACCGCCGGGTCGTACGCGGCCAGGTAGGCGTCCAACCGGTAGGCCGGATCGGCCAGGTCGGCGCAGCTCAGCGGCGTGCCGCCGGGTCCTTCGAAGCCATCGATGACGCCGTCGACGTAGATGAGCTTCGGGGTGGCGTCGGCGGCGTTCCCGGCGTTGTCCCCACCCAGCGCGGCGACCAGCTCCGCCCGGTCGTGGACCACCCGGGTCCGCTCGGGGGTGGCCACCGAGCCGCCGGTGGTGCCGGGGCCGTCGGCCGCCCAACCGTCCTGCTCGGGCAGCGTCTGCCGACCGAGGTGGTCGGCCAACCAGGAGAGCCGGTCGGCGGACGGGACGTCCGGACGGGCAGCGGCGGCGGCCGGGGCGGCGCCGAGAAGAAGGGCGACCACTGTGGCGCCGCCGAGGATCCTGCGCATCGACTCACTCCATTCGTTGGTGGTGGAGGTCCGTCCCAGGTGGTGTCTGTCGCTATCCGGCCAGCTCGGCGCGGTAGGCGGCGGACGCCCACGGCACCCCCAGTTCGCTCGGCAGCGCCCCCCGCTCGGCCGACCGGCGCAACACGTCGACGACGCCCCGCAGGTGGCGCACCCGCTCCCCGCCCTCGCCGAGGGTGGTCACCAGCTCGCCGTCGAGCAGCCGGGGCTCCGGCGCGGGTCGCAACGCGTCCAGCAGCGCGGTGAACGGCGCGGTACGGGCCAGCGGCGCGATCAGTGGCACGCCCGCCGGGTCGACCCGGTGGGCGAGCAGGTTCTCCAACAGCCCCAGCCGCCCCGGCACCCGGCGGGTCACCACGTCCCCGGGCAGGCGCAACCGGTCGGTCGGGTACTCCAGCACCGCCTGCCCCGTCGTACCGGTCACCACCACCTCGCCCGCCACGAACTCCTCGGCGGCCAGGGTCACCGCCACCAGCACCGGTGGCCCGGCGCGGAACCGGACCCGCAGCACGGCGGTGTCCTCCACCTCGATCGGCCGGACCCGGTAGCGCTCCACCTCGATCGCGACCGGCCACGGCGTCGCCCCGGCGAGCGCCTCGGCGATCGCCAGGCACTGCATCACCGCGTGCGCGAGCGGGTTGGCGAGCGCGCCGTCCAGCACCGGTCGGCCGTCCACGCTCCGTCGACCGGCCCAGGGGGAGCGGGCGTAGTAGGCGTCCGGCCGTTGCCAGGCGGCGATGGTGGAGATGCCGGTGACCGTGCCCAGCCGGCCGGCGGCCAGCGCGTCGGTCAGCGCGGTGAGGGCCGCCGAGCCGAGCGCCTGGAAGCCGACCTGAGCCACCCGGCCGGCAGCGGTGAGGGCCCAGGTCAGCTCCTCGTGCTCCGCCAACGACAGCACCGGCGGCTTCTCCAGCAGCAGGTCCGCGCCGGTGGCCAGGGCGTCGCGGGCGATCGCCAGGTGGGTGTGCGGCGGCGTGCAGATCACCACCACCTCCGGGCGGGTGGCGGCGAGCATCGCCCGGTGGTCGGTGAACACCGCCACCCCGGGCGGCACCGGGGCGGCCGGGTCGTCCTCCACCGGCCGGACGTCGACCAGGGCGACCAACCGCAGCCGACCGGCGGCGTGCAGGGGTGCGATCACCCGCCGGTGCCAGCGACCGTGCCCGTTCGCCCCGATCACCGCCACCCGGGGCGGCGGGGTTGTCCCGCTCACCGCCGACCGGTCCGGGTCGACCCGGTCACCGGGCACCGACCAGGGTGGCCTCGACGCCGTGCCGCTGCAACGCGGTGAGCCAGGCGATCACGTCGGCGCGGACCTCGTCGTCCTCGGCCACCTCCACCGGGATGACGTCGCGCAGCGCGAAGACCGCGTCGACAGCGCCCGCCGGGGTCTGCGCGCCGGCGTCCAGCGCGGCCCGGATCGGCCCGGCCAGCGGGTCCTGGAGCGGCAACGGCCGGCCGTCGTCGGCGTACCCCAGCGCGAAGCGCAACCAGGACGCCACGACCAGCGCGCCCCAGCGCGCGGACCGCCCGGTCGCGCGCAGGTCGGCGATGGTGTGCAGGACGCGCTGCGGCAGCTTCTGGGAGCCGTCGATCGCCACCTGGAGGGTGCGGTGGTGGATCGCCGGGTTACCGAAGCGGGCGAGGGCCTGCTCGCCGTAGTCGACCACCCGCACCCCGTCCGGTGGGGTGAAGCTGGCCGCCACGTCCTCGGCGATCAGCCGGCGCAGCACCTCACGCAGGTGCGGGATCTCCAGCGCGTCGGCGATCGTCTCCCGACCGGCCAGGGCTCCGAGGTACGCGATGGCGGAGTGCACCCCGTTGAGGGCGCGCAGCTTCAACCGCTCCCACGGCCCGGCGTCGTCGGTGAGCACCGCACCGGCGAACTCCCAGCCGGGCCGACCGCCGGGGAAGTCGTCCTCGATCACCCACTGCGCGTACGGCTCGGCGGCCACCGCGGCCAGGTCGGTCACGCCGAGCGCCCGCCGGGCCGCCTCGATGGTCTCCGGGGTGCTGGCCGGCACGATCCGGTCCACCATGGTGCCCGGGCAGGTGACGTTGCCGGCCACCCACTCGACCAGCCCGGTGGGCACCGCGTCGGCCCGGCTGACCGCCTGGTCGAGCATGCCGCGCAGTCGTCGACCGTTGGCCGGCAGGTTGTCGCAGCTCACCAGGGCCACCGGCCCGGCGTCCGCGGCGGCCCGGGCGGCCAGCCCGCGCAGCAGCAGCCCCGGCACCGTGGTCGGCGGTCCGCCGCCGGCCAGGTCCGCGGCGAGCGCCGAGTCCGGGGACAGTCGGCCGGTCACCGGGTCGAGTTGGTACGCCTTCTCGGTGACGGTCAGGGTCACCACGCGGACCGCCGGGTCGGCGAGCAGCGCCACCACGGCGTCCGGGTCGCTGGGCGCGTGCCGGACACCGCTCAGGGCGCCCACCACCCGGGTGGAGCTGCCGGCCGCGGAGAGGGCGCTGACGCTGAAGAGGTTGTCCTGCGCGGCGATCGCCTCGACCACGGCGGTGCTGCGCGGGGCTACGGCCACGATTCCCCAGTCACCGCCGGCCGCGCCGACCGCCGCCTCGGTGAAGACGGCCTGGTGGGCCCGGTGGAACGCGCCCAACCCCAGGTGTACGACGCCGGTCGGCACGGTGCCCGGCCGGATCAGCGGGCGGGCCTCGGCGGGCAGCCGGCGCAGCATGCCCAGGCCGAGCCGGGAGCCGACGGTCACCGCCATGCCGGACCGTCCGGGAAGCGGAACTCGGCGATCGACGCGGGCTTCATGGTGGCGCTGTAACCGGGCCGTTCGGGTAGCAGGTAGCGGCCACCGCGGGTCCGCACCGGATCGACGAAGTGTTCGTGCAGATGGTCGACGTACTCGATCATTCGACCGTCCAGACCGGTGCCCACCCGCAGGTAGTCGAAGATCGCCAGGTGCTGGACGTACTCGCAGAGGCCCACGCCGCCGGCGTGCGGGCAGACCGGCACGTCGAACTTCGCCGCCAGCAGCAGCTCGGCCAGGACCTCGTTGACGCCGCCGACCCGGCAGGCGTCGACCTGCATCACCCCGATCGCCTCGGCCTGAAGCAGCTGTTTGAAGATCACTCGGTTGGCGGCCACCTCCCCGGTGGCCACCCGGCAGCGGCCGGCGGTCAACTCGGTCACCGCGCGGGCGATCCGGGCGTGCCCGAGGATGTCGTCGGCGTGAGTGGGCTCCTCGATCCAGTACGGGTCCACCTCGGCCAGCGCCGCCATCGCGGCGATCGCCTCGTCGACGTCCCAGACCTGGTTGGCGTCCATCATCAACAGCGCGTCCGGGCCGATCTCCTCCCGGATGATCCGGGCCCGCCGCAGATCGTCGGCGAGCGGGCCGCCGACCTTCATCTTCATCGCCCGCCACCCGTCGGCGTACGCCTGTCGGGTCAGCGCCCGCACCTTGTCGTCGGGGTAGCCGAGCCACCCGACCGAGGTGGTGTACGACGGGAAGCCGTCACGGTCGAGGGTGGCCAACCGGTCAGCCAGCCCGTCGCGCCCCTTGTCGAGGATGGCGGCCGCCTCGTCCGGAGTGAGCGCGTCGGTGATGTGCCGGAAGTCGACGCTGGCCACGAGATCGTCGGTGGGCAGGTCGGCGAGGAAGCGCCACATCGGCTTGCCGGCCAGTGTGGCCCGCAGGTCCCACACCGCGTTGACCAGCGCGCCGGTCGCCATGTGGATGACGCCCTTCTCCGGGCCCAGCCAGCGCAGCTGCACGTCGGCGCTGAGCGAGCGCCAGAACGCGACCGGTTCGGCCGTGATCTCCTCGATGGTGCGCCCCTGGACGTGGTGGGCCAGGGCGCGCACCGCCGCGCAGGTGATCTCGTTGCCCCGGCCGTTGGTGAAGGTGAACCCGGCGCCGGTCGGGCCGGCGTCGGTGCCCAGCTCCACGTACGTCGCCGAGTAGTCACCCCGGTTGATCGCGTCGGAGCCGTCGCCCCGGGCGGCGGTGGGGAACCGCACGTCGTGCACCTCGACGGAGGTGATGGTGACGGTCATTGAGCCTGTCCTCCGAAGTTGAAGACCCGCTTGGGCAGCCGGTACGCCAGGTCGACGATGGTCTCGGCGGCCTCGTCCATCGGCAGCCGGTGCTCGGCGACGAGCCGGGCCAGGAAGCCGGCGTCCACCCTGCGGGCCACGTCGTGGCGTACCGGGATGGAGCAGAACGCCCGAGTGTCGTCGACGAAACCGGTGGTGTTGTAGAAGCCGGCGCTCTCGGTCACCGCCTCCCGGAAGCGGCGCAGCACCTCCGGGGAGTCCAGGAACCACCAGGGCGCGCCGAGCAGCAGTGCGGCGTACCCGCCCGCGAGGGGTGCCAGCTCGCGGGTGAAGGTGTCCTCGTCGAGGGTGTAGAGCACCAGTCGCAGCCGGGGGTCGTTGCCGTAGCGCTCCAGCAGCGGGGCGAGCGCGTGCACGTACTCGGTGGCCTGCGGGATGTCGCCGCCGACGTCGCGGCCGTGCCGGGCGTGCAACCACCGGTTGTGGTTGCGCACCGCGCCGGGGTGCAGCTGCATGACCAGGCCGTCGTCGAGCGACATCCGGGCGAACTCCACGAGCATGTGCGCCCGGAACGCCTCCGCGTCGGCGGCGTCGGCCTCGCCGCGCCGGCCCCGGTCGTAGAGCCGCTCGGCCTCGGCCGGGGTCAGGTCCAGGGTGCGCGCGGTGGGGTGGCCGTGGTCGGAGGAGGTGGCGCCGGCGGCGATGAACGCGGCGCGTCGGGCCCGCAGCGCGGCCAGATAGCCGGCGTACGTGCCGGTGTCCTCACCGGCCCGGTCGCCGAGACGGTCCACGTTGGTCGACCAGCCCTCGAACTCCATGTCCACCACGTCGTCCGGGCGGAACGTGGTGACCACCCGGCCGCCCGGCCCACCCCACCCGTCGGCGGCGAGCTTGGCGTGCTGCGCGAGGTCGTCCAGCGGCGACTCGGTGGTGGCGAGGACCTCGATGTTGAAGCGCTCGAACAGCGCCCGGGGCCGGAAGTCCGGCTCGGCGAGCCGGGCCGCGATCTCGTCGTAGAGGGCGTCGGCGGTGCTCGGGCGAAGCGGCGTGTGCACCCCGAACACGGTGCGGAAGGTCTGCTCCAGCCAGAGTCGCGACGGGGTGCCCCGGAACAGGTGCCAGTGCGCGGCGAAGCGTCGCCAGATCACCCGCCCGTCGGTCTCCACCGGGCTGCCGTCGCGGGTGGGCACCCCCAGGTCCGCCGGGGGTACGCCCTGACTGAGCAGCATCCGGGTCAGGTAGTGGTCGGGCACGATGAGCAGCTGCGCCGGGTCCGGGAAGGGTCGGTCCTCGGCGAGCAGGGCCGGGTCGACGTGCCCGTGCGGCGAGATGATGGGTTGCTCCGCCGCCAGGGCGTACAGCTCCCGGGCCAGCGCGCGCTGGCCCGGCTCGGGCGGCAGGAGCAGGTCGGTGTGGTCGAACGTGGGCACGGAGTGGGGCTCCTCGTCTCCTGTGTCAGCGGGGGGTGAGCAGGTCGGCGACGCGGACGGGTTGGCCGGTCTCGAAGGACCGGTTGGCGGCCAGACCGGTGAGCAGGGCCAACGCGCCGTCGTCGGCGGTCGCGGCGCGGCCCAACGGGTCGGGTTGACCGCCGAGGAGGACCCCTGTCATCCGGGCGTCCGCGCCGCCGTGCCCGTGCCGACTGCGACCCTCCACCGGGATCTGCCGGGGCGGGGCCCAGAACGGGCGCAGGGTAAGCGTCGCGTCACCGCCCTCGGCCGGCGCCTCGGCACCGTGCAGGGCGGCGCCCTTGACCGCGCCGGCGGTGCCCCGGTCGACGAAGTCGTTCTCGGCCACGTCCAGCTCCAGTCGGCCCCGGCTGCCGTTGACCATCACCCGGTAGCCCTCCCAGGGCGCGTACGCGGTGAGGTGGTAGGTCATGGTGGCGCCGGTGGAGTAGCGGGCCAGCACCGCCATGTCGTCCTCGATGCTCACCCCGGGCGCGAAGACGTTGCGGTCGCGCTGGTAGCCGTCCTCGGCTTCGGCGTCGAGGTACAGCTCGCGCAACCGGGGGTGCGCGTCCAGCCGCAGCGCGAACGGGTCGTCGGCGGCGGCGGGGGAGCCGTGCGCCCGGTCGTAGTCGCGGGCGTAGCCGTGCCGGCGACCGTCCTCGCCGTAGAAGAAGAGTCGGCCGGCCGCGTACACCTCGACGGGCGTGGCGGCCAGCCACCAGTTGACCAGGTCGAAGTGGTGGCTGGCCTTGTGCACCATCAGCCCGCCGGAGGTGGCCTTGTCGCGGTGCCAGCGGCGAAAGTAGTCGGCGCCGTGGCGGACGTCGAGCAACCACTCGAAGTGCACCGAGCCGATCTCGCCGACCGCGCCCTCGGCGAGCAGCCGGCGAACCTGTTCGTGCAGCGGGTTGTAGCGGTAGTTGAAGGCGACGGTCACCCGCCCACCGGTCTCGGTGACCGTGTCCAGGATCCGCCGGCAGCGGGCCACGTCCACTGTCATCGGTTTCTCGGTGACGACCTCCCGGCCGGCGCGCAGCGCGGCGACCACGTACTCGTCGTGGGTCACGTCCACACTCGTGACCAGGACCACGTCGACGCGCTCCTTGTCGAGCATGACCGCGAAGTCACCGGCCGGGTACGTGGGCACCGGGCGGTGACCCAGCTCGCCCAGCCAGCGGTTGTGTGCGTCCATCCGGGCCTGGTTGACGTCGGCGAAGGCGACCAGCTCGGTGGTGTCGGCGTGGTCGAGCACCAGCGCCCGGACGAACATCTCGGCCCGCGCGCCGGTGCCCACGACGGCGTACCGGACTCGCCCGGCGGCTCTCGGTGACATGCGGTCGCCTCCCGTGGTGCTGCAAAGGTTTGCAATGAAGTAATCACGATCGATCCGTTCGCGTCAACGACGACGGCGGGATCGGCGTTATTTGTCAATGTTTGGGGGGTGGATGGTGACCAAGGGGAGCGTGGATGCAACGAAGCCGTAATCATTGACCGTTGACACTGGCGCAACCGTTTGCATTAATGGGCGACACCTGCGTGACCGCCACCACATCGGACGAAGGGGCCGCCGTGCCAGTCACCATCCGGGACGTCGCCCGGGCGTCCGGTGTGCACATCTCCACCGTGTCCCGCACCTTCTCCGCGCCACACCTGGTCAACCCGGAGACCCGGGTCCGGGTGCTGGCCTGCGCGGAGGACCTGGGCTATCGGCCGAACCGCGCCGCCCGGGCCCTGATCACCGGGCGGACCCACAACATCGGGCTGATCATCGCGGACATCGCGAACCCGTTCTTTCCGCCGCTGATCAAGGCGGCGGAGAGTCAGGCCCGGCACCGCGACTACCACGTCTTCGTGGCCGACACCAACGAGGACCCGACCGCCGAGGAAGAACTGGTCCACGCGCTGGCCAAGCAGGTGGACGGGGTGCTGCTGTGCAGCCCTCGGATGAGCAACAGCCTGATCGAGCAGCTCAGCCGCGAGGTGCCACTGGTCGTGGTGAACCGCCAGGTGACCGGCCTGCCCTGCGTGCTGATGGACGTCGGGCAGGGCGCCCGCTCGGCGATCGAGCACCTGGTCGGCCTGGGACACCGCAGCATCGCGCTGCTCGGCGGCCCGCGCAGCTCGTGGACCAACCGGGAGATGCGCCGTGCCGCCGGCGCGGCCGCCCGAGCCGGTGGCGCGGAGCTGACCATGCTCGGCCCCAACGCGCCCACCGAGGTCGGCGGCTCCGCCGTCGCCGAGCAGGTGCGACGCAGTGGCGTGTCGGCAGTGCTCGCCTACAACGACCTGATGGCGATCGGCCTGATCGAAGGGCTGGACGCGCTCGGGGTCCGGGTGCCGCAGGAGGTGAGCGTCGTCGGGGTCGACGACATCACCCTGAGCCGGCTGACCCGCCCCAAACTGACGACGGTGGCCACACCCACCGGGGCCGCCGGCCGGACGGCCGTCGACATGCTGCTGCAACAGGACATCGAGTCACCGCGCGGTGCGCGGGGGTCCGGTGCCGGCACGGCGCTCGGCGTCCGTCGTACCACCGCACAGGTAATGCTCCAGACCGACCTGGTCATCCGCGACTCGACCGGCCCGGGCCCGTACGCCCGACCGGCACGTCCCCTGGCCGCACCACGTGGCCCGGGCCCGCATTGCCCTGCGGACCCGGGCATCCCGACTGCGGCCACCGGTGACGCCGTCGCCTCCTAATGCCGAGGAGTGAGCGCACATGCACCCCGCAACGCCCCCCACCACTGACGCGCCCGTCGGGCGCGCCCACCGTACCCCGCTGCCCCGGCGGCGCCTGCTGCGTGGCCTGCTCGCCGTGACGGTCGCCGCACCACTGATGTTCGGTGCTGCCGCCTGCGGAGACGACAGCGGCGGCGCCGCCGACCCGAACGCGCCGGTGAAGCTCTCCGTCTTCTGGTGGGGCGGCGACGCCCGGGCCAAGCTGACCGAGGACGCCCTGGCTCTCTACACCAGGAAGCACCCGAACGTGACCTTCGAGAAGACCTGGCAGGCCAACCAGGGCTACTTCGACAAGCTGGCCACGCTCACCGCCGGCGGCAATCCGCCGGACCTGTTCCAGATCGACGACAACTACCTCGCCGAGTACGCGGCCCGTAACACCACGCTCGACCTGACCTCGTACCAGAAGTCCGGGAAGCTGGACACCTCCAAGTTCCCTGAGAGCCTCTGGCAGTACGGCGTGGTCGACGGCAAGCTCGCCGGTCTGGCCGCCGGGGAGAACACCCAGGGCCTGGTCTACAACAAGAGCCTGTTGACCAAGCACAACCTGCCCGAGCCGACCACCGGGATGACCTGGGAGGAGCACATCGCCTGGGCCGAGCAGGTCACCGCCAAGACCAAGGTGCCCGGCACCCAGGACCCGAGCGCCGACTACAAGGCGTTCTGGGTCTGGCTGCGCCAACAGGGCAAGGACCTCTACAAGGGCAAGGAGCTGGGCTTCACCGCCGAGGACGTGACCAAGTGGTTCGACCTGTGGAAGGGCGCCCGGGACCGCAAGGCCACCCCGAGCGCCGACGTCATCCACGAGGGCAACTCCAGCGACGTCACCAAGCAGCTGGTGGTCACCGGCAAGTCGGCGACCTCCTGGGTCTGGGCCAACCAGATGCCGGACCTGAAGAAGAACACCAAGGACGAGCTGGGCGTGATCGCGTACCCCGGTGATCCGAGCGCGCAGTGGGCCCGTGCCTCGATGTACTGGTCGGTGTTCAAGGGCAGCAAGAACAAGGACGTCGCGGTCGACGTGATCAACTTCCTGAACAACGACCAGGAGGCGGTCAAGCTGCTCGGCACCGACCGCGGTCTGCCGTCCAACCTGGACCTGCGCCGCGTGGTCAGCGACGACACCACCGACCCGGCCATGAAGCAGTCCATCGCCGTCGAGGCGGAGCTGACCCAGAAGTTCGGCAAGTCACCGCAGGTGCCGATCAAGGGCCACAGCAAGGTGAAGTCCGAGCTGATCAAGGCCGCCGAGAACGCGCAGTACGGCCGGGCCACCCCCGCCGAGGCCGCCGCCCAGTTCATCGAGGCGTGCAAGTCCGCCATCGCCTGACGCCGTCAAGGCGAGGAGAGGAGCTGTTCGTGGCGTTGACCACGGCACCCGACCCGACCCGACGCGGCCCCGGATCCGACCGGGCCCACGCTGACAGGCGTGGGCCCGGACGCTTCCGGCACAGCGAAGGTCTGGCGGGGTACGTCTTCCTGTCGCCGTGGCTCATCGGCCTGATGGGTGTCACGGCAATCCCCATGCTGCTGTCGCTCTACCTGAGCTTCACCAACTACGACATCCTCACCCCGTTCTCCGAGGTGGAGTGGGTGGGGCTGGCCAACTACGAACGCATGTTCACCGCCGACCCGTCGTACTGGCACGCGGTGCGGGTCACACTGACCTTCGCGCTGATCGCCGTACCGCTGAAGCTGGCCGCGGCGCTCGGCGTGGCGCTGCTGCTCAACCGCGCCTGGCGCGGCGTCGGGCTGTTCCGCGGGTTGTTCTATCTGCCGTCGCTGCTCGGCGGCAGCGTCGCGCTGGCCATCGTCTGGGTGAACATGTTCAACCGCGACGGCGCGTTCAACTCGCTGCTGAGCCTCTTCGGCATCACCGGCAAACCGTGGGTGAACGACCCCGACTGGGCCCTCGAAACACTGATGGTGCTGGCCATCTGGCAGTTCGGCGCACCGATGGTGATCTTCCTGGCCGGGCTCAAGCAGGTGCCCACCGAGCTGTACGAGGCCGCGTCGGTCGACGGGGCCGGCCGGTTCCGTCAGTTCCGCAACGTCACCCTGCCGATGCTCTCCCCGGTCATCTTCTTCAACCTGGTACTGGAGACCATCAACGGCTTCCAGGGCTTCACCGCCGCGTTCGTGCTCAGCAACGGCACCGGCGGCCCGGTCGACTCCACCCTGATGTACACGCTGAACCTCTACATCACCGGCTTCACCGACCTCAACATGGGCTACGCCTCGGCGATGGCCTGGGTGTTCCTGCTCGCCATCGCGGTCATCACCGCGATCTTCTTCAGCACCGGACGGTTCTGGGTGCACTACTCCGACGGGGAGGACCGGTGATGGTGACGGTGACCCCGACGACCGCAGCGCCGCCGACCGCGCGCCGACGACCCGGCGGACGGCCCGTGCTGCGGCTGGTGATCCTGGTGGCGATCGTCGTCGTCGTGCTCTACCCGCTGATCTGGATGGTGGGCACCTCGCTGAAGTCCCAGGAGGAGATCGTCAACAACGTCGGGCTGCTGCCCGAGCGTTTCACCCCGGGCAACTACACCACCGGGTGGTCCAACTTCGACGTCAGCTTCGGCCGGTTCTTCCTCAACAGCGCCATGGTCAGCCTGCTCACCGTCATCGGCAACGGGCTCTCCTGCCTGCTGGCCGCGTACGCCTTCGCCCGGCTGCGGTTCCGGCTGCGCGGCATGTGGTTCGCCGTCATGATCGGCACACTGCTGCTGCCCCAGCACGTGCTGATCGTTCCGCAGTACATCCTGTTCCGCACGCTCGGGCTGGTCGGCGGTGACTGGCCCTACCTGCCGCTGCTCATCCCGCAGTTCCTGGCCACCGAGGCGTTCTTCGTCTTCCTCATGGTGCAGTTCATGCGGGGCGTCCCCCGGGAGCTGGACGAGGCGGCCCGCATCGACGGCGCCGGCCCGTTCGGCATCTTCCGGCACATCATCCTGCCGTTGAGCCGCCCGGCGCTGGTCACCACGGCGATCTTCTCGTTCATCTGGACCTGGAACGACTTCTTCCGCCAACTGGTCTTCCTGTCCCAACTGGAGGACTACACCGTTCCGGTCGCGCTGACCCTGTTCATCGACTCGACCAGCCAGAGCGCGGTCGGCCCGATGTTCGCCATGTCGGTGCTGTCGCTGCTGCCGGTCTTCCTGTTCTTCGTCGCGTTCCAGCGGATGCTCGTCGAGGGGATCAACACCAGTGGTATCAAGGGCTGAACCCGCCGACACCGGCGGGCGGCGGGACTGGCGCGACGTCGCCCGCGACGCCGCCGACCTGGCACTGCTGGGCATCCTGTTGACCCTCGCGGCGATGCCCCTGCTCACCGCCGCCGCGGCCGCGGGCACGGCCAGCGCGGCGGTGCACGACTGGACGCGTACCGGCAGTTGGCCGTCGGCGCGCACGACACTGCGCCGGTTCGGCCGTGCGGTGCTGCCCGGTGTGCCGGTCAGCCTGCTCGCGCTCGCCGGCGCCGCGCTGCTCGTCGCCGACCTGGCGGCGCTGGCCACCGGCCGGGTGCCGGGCGGCCCGGCTGCGCTGCTCGTGACGGCGCTGATCGCGGCCGGCCTGGCCGGCTACGCCGGGCTGGTCGTCGTCGAGGTGGGCGGCAACGAGGGCGGGCAGTGGCGGGCCTCGGCCCGTGCCGCCGCCCGCGCCTGCCTCGACGCGCCCACCCGTTGGGCGGCGCTCACCGGGGTCGTCGCGCTGGCCGGGCTGCTCACCGTCCTGGTCACCCCGGTCGCGGTGCCGATCCTCGCCGGCTACACAGTGGCCGCCCTGCACGCCGTCACCGTCCGCCGGCCGGCCCCGGTCGCCGTCGCCGGCCGCCGGGAGATGCCGTGAGCGGGGAGCCGGTGCGGCTGACGGCCGGGGCCACGGAGGTGGCCGAGTACGTGCTCGACCCGGCGCTGGACGCGCGACACGGGCCCCGACCGTACCTGCACCCGGTACGCACGCTCGGCGGAACTGTGGTCACCGACGCGCTTCCCGCCGACCACGTGTGGCACCTCGGCGCGTCCCTCGCGGTGCAGGACGTCGACGGCAGCAACCTCTGGGGCGGGCGTACGTACGTCCGCGACGTCGGCTACACCTGGCGGGACGACCACGGCGTCATCGCGCACACCGGCGAGGTCGAACGGTCCCCGGGCCGGTACGCGCACGATCTCCAGTGGCGCGACCGGGCCGGCGGAGTGCTGCTGACCGAGCGAAGGTGGCTCGCCGCGTCGGTGGTCGCGCCGGACGCCTGGCGGCTCGATGTGGAGTCCGTTCTCGTCGCCCCGGACGACCGGGAGATCCGGCTGGGCAGCCCGGCCACCAACGGCCGCCCGGGCGGGGCCGGCTACGGCGGGTTCTTCTGGCGGGCCGCCGCCGACGGCGAACCGGCCGTGTTCACCGCCGACGCGGCCGGAGAGGAGACGGTCAACGGCAGCGCGGCGCCGTGGCTCGCGCTGACCGGCGTCGGGTCGGGCGGCGGGGCGTACACCCTGGTCTTCGCGGGCCTCGGCCACCACGACCGGTGGTTCGTGCGGACCGGGATGTATCCGGGGGTCTGTGTGGCGTTCGCGTTCGACCGCCCGGCGGTGGTGCCGGTCGGTGGGAGCCGGCACGGCCGGTACCTGGTGTGGGTGGCCGACGGGACCCTCGACCGGGATGGTGTCGCCGCCCTGGTCGCGACGGTGCCGTGAAGCCACGTGGGCCCGGTGGTCAGCCGGATCGGTCGGTCAGCTCACGGATGGCCACCTGGTACGCGGCCTGGGTGTGGTACGGCCAGTGCCCTTCGATCGGTGGCGGTACGGTGTCCGCCGGGTCGATGGTCAGGCTGCGGGGGTCACGCAGTCGGATGTCGACACCGCCAGGCGGGGTGGCGCCGGGCGGTGGGCCGTCCGGGCCGGCAGGGAAGATCGGCCCGCCGATCGGGTCGGTGTCGCGCCACAGGTTGCGCCACCGCCACCCGATCCGCCCGCCCACGTCGCGCAGCGTCCGTGGCCCGAGGTACGCCGGGTAGAGCCGCGCGTAGGTGCGTTGCAGCGGTGAGCCGTAGGTCAACAGCGAGACCCGGGCCAGCACCGACGGCGGTAGTTGCAGAATGGTGGCCACGGCGAGCACCGAGCCGTGGCTGTGCCCGGAGATGACCACCGGTCCCCGCGCGGTCAACCCGGTGACCCGTTTGGCCAGCTCCGGGACGGCGCGGGCCGCGTAGCAGGGCGGCGCGAACGGGTGGACCGTGCGGGGCCAGAACGTGCCAAGGTCCCACAGCACCGCCACCACCCGCCGGGTCTGGGCCGACCGGTACGCGCGGAAACCGAGGATCATGAGGCAGATCACCAGCAGGCTGATCACCCAGACACCGGCGTCGGTGACGTAGGCGGCGAGCGCGGCGGCCGCGCCACCGTGCCCGCCGAGGCGGTCCGCGAGCTGGGTGGGACCGATCCCGATCACGTCGAAGGCGACGGTGACCAGACCGAGCGACGCGATCGCCAGGAACGCGATCAGCACCGGGCCCAGCTCCTCGGTGATCCGGGACCGGGCGATGGTCTCCCGGACCAGGCGCAGCCGGTGCGCGTCCTGCGCCGGCACGTCGGGGTAGTCCCGTTCGATGATCCGCGCCGCCAGTCTCCGTCGCCGCCGGCGGGTCAGCAGGAGGGTGGCCGAGGTCACCGCCGCGCCGATCAGCAGCGCGGCGAGCCCGGCGAGCGCCGCCCACCAGTAGGCCACCGGCGGTTCCAGCGGGCCGACGATCGGCGGGTTGGGCCGGATCGGATCGGGGATGTCGCCGTGGTCGAGGACGTCCGCGACGCGGTAGACCAGTGTCGCGGTGAAGGCGGCGCCGACGCTCACCGCCGCCGCCGCCATGATCGGGGTGCCGAGCCCGCGCAGGAAGGGACGCTCGTCGCCGCGGGCGGCGCGCTGGCGGGTGTACGTGACGACGGTGAGCACGACGAGCAGGACGCCCTGCGTGGCGACCACCCCGGCGGCGGCGCCCTCGTACCCGGGCAGCTTGCCCAAGCCGGCCGGTGCCGGGTCCGCGAGTGTGGCGGTGCCGAGGCAGCACACGGTCACCACGACGGTGACCGCCCAGAGGGGGCGCAGGAACCGTCGGGCCGCCGCCGGGCTGGCCGGCACGGGCAGGGCGAGCAGGACCACCTCGACCACGAGCAGCCCGACGGCGATCCCGAACAGGAGGCCGTGACCGGGCGCGCCCACCCCACCCGGTGAGATGCCGGCGAGCAGTGCGACGTTCAGCGTCCCGACGCCGAGCACCACGTGCAGCTGGCGCAGCCAACCGGTGGTCTGCTCGTCCTGCCAGAAGTCGGCGTCGGTGAGGCTGGCGGTCCGGTCGCCGGGCCGGTGTTGCGCCGACGACGGGCCGAACCCCTCGAAGGCCCGTGCCGACCGGGTGCCGATGGCCCAGACGACCCGCAGCGCCAGCAGCGGAACGATCGACAGCAGGGCCAGCCGGGGCCCGGTCGGGAGGGTGTGCAGCCAGGCCAGGTAGGGGCGGCTGGCCCGGCACCCGGGGTACGGCACGCACTGCCAGCCGACCAGGTCCAGGGTGACGCCCACCGCCGCCAGCATGAACGTGGCCGTCAGGGTGCCGGCGAGCAACCGGCACAGCGCGCCGAGCAGCCCCCACCGGTCGCGCCCCGGTGGCCGGAGCCAGATCGCCAGGTTGCTCAGCATGAAGGGCAGTAGCAGCAACATCGAGGCCGTCCGGACCGCCGCGCCGGCGGTCAACGAACCCCAGCGGTACGCCTCGACGGCAACGTCGTCGGTGGCGCCGCCGGCGGTGCCGCTGCCCGGCCGGGGCCGGAAGAAGCCGGCGTGCGTGTCTCCGGCGACCCGGACCACCATCGGGTGGTCGAGGATGCGTTCGGCGGTGACTCCGGAGATGCCGTGTACTCGCAGCTCGACGGCGTCGCGCCCCGGCGTCCTGTCCACGCCGTCAGGGTCACAGACAATCCACCCGGGCGCTGCCGATCCCGCAAACGTCAACGGGCGGGGAGGGCTGCGGTGACGCGGACGGCCTTGACGATCGCCGGGATGGAGCCGATCAACAGCACCAGCCCCCAGATGATCGCGATGATCGCGAACACCAGCGCCGCCACGTCGTCGACGATGCTGACCAGGATCACCGGCACCAGGTTGTGCAGGAACTCCAGCACGACAGTGCACAGCAGGGTGGTGAGGATCAGCAGGACGAGGCCCTTGTTCTGCAGGAAGCGCGGCTGGGCCAGCACCAGCATCCCGGCCCACACCAGCTTGAGCAGCAGCACCAACCCGAGCAGCACCGCCGCCTCGCCGACCGGAAAGAACCCCCACAGCGCCAGGTACGCCAGGGTGCCGAACGGGACGGCCAGGAACAGCGACACCATGATGGACAGCTCGACGAACGCGACGACCAGCGCGACCAGCGCGACGATGATCAGGATGATCGAGAAGATCAGGCTGGCGACGCCCTGCACCCGACCCTGGACACGCTCGGGCAGCAGCAGGCCCAGGCAGAACAGCCCGGTGCTCCAGACCGCCACCGCGTCGATCAACGCCAGGTAGCCGGTGCCCCGGCCGGACGGTTCGCTGACACCGGACACGTCGTCGATCTCCACGTCCAGTGCGCCGGCGCTGTCCGCGAGGGCCGCACCGGCGTCGGCGCCGCCGAGCAGCATCCCGGCACCGAGTTCCACCCCGATCGCCAGGACGATGGCGAGCATGGCCAGCAGCAGGAACGGCTTGCGGAGATCACCCACGGCGGTACCTTCCTCTCAGTCCAGGTCGGGTCAGGAGGTGGCCACGGCGACCGTGCAACCGCCCAGGCCGGGACAGACCAGGCCCACCTCGGTGGCCTGATCGACGGCGATCTTCGCCACCGCACCGGTGCCGTCCGCCGCCGGCTCGACCTCGTCGCGGATGGTGAGGTCGGCGTCGCCGGGTGCCGGGGCGACGACAGTGAACCGCGCCGCGCTGCGCAGCACCAGGGTGCGCAGCCCGCCCGGGTCCGCGACCCGCACCACGCAGCTGCCGGTGAACTCCAACCGGCCCACCGCGTCGGCGCAGTCGGCGCTGACCGTCGCCGGATCCACAGCGGAACGCTCGCCGCCCAGCGCGCCCAACCGGTCGACGAACCCGTGCCGGGCCCCCGGATCACCCCGGTCGTCACGGCCCGCGCCGACCGCGACCACGAACAGCGCCACCAGCAGGACGGCGAGCAACCCCAGCAGCGCCTTCTGCCGACCACTCATCGCGCCACGGCCTGCGCCACGATCTCGGTGAACCGGATCTCGTCGACGCCCGCGAAGTAGCGGTTCGTGCCCTGCGTCTTGCCGACCACCAGCAGCGTGACCTGGTGCGGGCCCTTGGTGAGCCGGACCGTGCCGACGTCCAGGAACTCCGTCTTCCGCACCGTCGGCGTGAAGCCGAGGAACGTGCCGCCGACCTGGTTGCCGTCGATGGCGAAGACGGTGTTGGCGTAGTCGAAGGAGGTGGTGCGCACCGCGGCGAAACGCCAGGTGCCGTCGGCCGGGATCTGCACCGTCACGGTGACCTTGTCGCCGATGGCCAGCCCCTGGAAGAACAACTGCTTGTCGCCGGACCAGGTCACCCCGCAACAGTTGGGTTGGGCCTCCACCTTCGCCCCGCTCTTCTTCGGGGAGTCCACCACCGCGCCCGGCACCAGGCTCTCCGCCTCGACGGTGACCACCCGCGGCTCGCCCGGTGCCGGCTCGCCGTCGCGGGTCAGCAACACCACCCCCACGGCGACCACCACCAGCACCAACGCCGCGGCGGCGGCGATCCACAACCACGGGGTACGCCGTGGCGGCGCGACCGCCCGCACCTCGTACGTGACCCGGCCGCTGGAGCGGGAGCTCTCCTCCGGCGCGGTGTTCGCCGAGTACGCGAACCCGGTCATGTCGTAGCGGCGGGCCGGGGTGCCGGCCGGCACGGCGAGCTTGACCAGGAACGACACCGAGCCCTGGCCGGGTACCACCCGTTGGGGTTCGGCGACGGTGAACCACGCCCGCTGGGAGCCGTCACCGGGTGCCACGTCGAACACCACGGTGTCTGGCGCGTTGCCCGGGTTGGAGACGGTGAAGGTCAGCTCGCCGCTGTTGCGCGGGTCGAGGGTGAACTGCTCGGCGGCGGCGACGACCGCCCACTCGGTGGTCATGACGACTCCTCTTCCAGGACGATCTCGACAGTGGCCGAGGCGGGTTTCTCCGCCTCGACGATGCGGGTGATCACGGCGAGCTGACCGGCGGCGGCGACCGGCACCCGCACCACGACGTGGAAGGCCCGCTCGGCGGGCTCGTCGATGACGAAGCCCGACATCCCGGTGGCCAGTTCCAGGGCTCGGCGCATTCCGTAGGGGGTGCCGCGCCAGCGGGCCAGCAGGGCGGCGTTGGCCACCAGGTCACGCAGCCGACCCACCGGCAGCGGCAGCGGGGTGTCCGGCCGGGGCGAGGCCACCACGTGGTCCATGGCCACCCAGCGGGTCAACCGCACGACCAGCCCGTCCGGTGCCCGGTACGGGTCGAACAGCGCGTCCACCTCGGCGAGGATCGCCTCGTCCGGGGCGTGCAGCCCCTCCATCACGTCCAGCAGCGCCCAGAGCACGCTGCGCGGCACGCAGGCCCGCTGGTAGGCGGCGGGCAGCAGCCGTTCAATCGCCGAGCGTCGCATCCTGGCGCACCACCTCGATGTCGTGCTCGCCGGAGCAGAGCAGCCAGGTATCGGGAACGGTCACCACGTCGGCGGTGGCCTGGTTGGCGCTGGGCGTCCAGGTGACGGCGTCGGCGCTGCGGTGCACGCCGCGTTCGCCGCCGGCCAGGATCAACCGCTCCGCCGCGCTGGTGCCGCCGGCTGTCGCGCCGGCGGCCGTCGGGCCGCTCACCGCGATGGCGTCGACCGGCACGAACCGGGTCCGGTCCCGCAACGGCAACCCGCAGTTCACCGACACCGCCTGCCACTGCGGCTGGGCGGCCAGGGTGTCCAGCCGCAGCACCCCGCCGCTCTGCGTGGCCGCCACCGCCTGCTGACCGGTGAACGCGAGGTCCCGGCAGGTGCCGCCGAGCCACCCGGCCTGCATCGACTGCCACTTCACGTCGGACTCGAACAGCCGGGTGCGGTGGCAGCCCTGGCCGGGCTTCTTCGGATCCGGTTCGCCGGCGCCGCTCCACAGCAGGGTTGCCGGGCCGTCGTACTGCACGGCGAGGACCCGGTTGTCCACGTTGGCCAGACCGACGTGGCTGAAGCTGCCGGGTCGGCCGCCGCTGGTCGACAGGTACACCCCGAAGCTGGCCTGCGCGGCCACCGCCACCCCCGGCGCGCCCCGCTCGGAGACGAACGTGCGGACCGCGTAGAAGCCCCGGTCGGCGTCCGACGGGTCGACCAGGATCTGCAACGGCACCGCCCCGGGCAGCAGCGACACCTCGTACAGGCCGGTGTCGGTGGCCACCAGCAGCGCGCCCGCGCCGTCGCGGTCCAGCCAGGCCACGTCGGAGATCCGCGAGTCCAGGTCGGTGAGCAGTGACCACGTCTCGCCCAGGTCGGTGCTCAGGTGCACCCGGGAGCCGCCCGAGGCGCGCAGCGTCACCACGGCCACCGAGCCGGGACGCGCCACGATGCCCGGTCGTACCGGCGCGGGCGCGGGCGCCACCCGCAGCACCGTCTCGTCGTCGAAGCGACCGGCCGGTTCCCAACCCGCGCCGCCGTTGCTGGAGCGGAACAACACCGAGCCTCGCCCGGCATACCAGGTGCGCGGCTGGTACTGGTCCACGGCGAGGGCGCGGACCTCGGCGTCGGGGGCCTCGTCGACCACGAACCGCACCGACTCGACGTAACGCACCCCCGGCTCGGCGTGCTCCAGCAGCCGGTACACGTTGGACGCTCGCAGTGGCTCCCCGAACGGCCAGCCGGTCGGGTTGAGCGCCGTGGGCAGCGGACTCAACGTCTGGTGCAGCCGGTCGTGGATGCGCCGTCGGACCGCGTCCACGTCCTCCTCGCGGCGGACCACCACCCGGGCCCGCACGGACACCGCCTTGAACCGCGCCCAGGTGGCCCGGGAGCGGATGCCGACCATCCGGCGCTCCTCCAGGTCCGCCTCGACCCGGTGGCGCGCCTCGGGCACCTCGTGCTCGCGCAGCACCGCAACCGGCAGCCGACCGCCCGGTCGGGCCGCCTCCGGCACGTACGGCACCAGCACCACCTCGACCTCGCCCGGCCGGGCGAAGCTGTACACCGCCGCGCGGGTGAACGCCCGCGCCCGCGCCACCGCACCGGAGCTGGTCGCGAGGACCTCGAAGTCGCGGGCGGTGACCGCCCGCTGCTGGGCGAAGAACTCGTACGGGCCGCGCAGCAGCACCGACTCCAGCGCCTCCATCTCCCGGCCTCCCGCCGCCGGGGCGGGGTTGTCCACGCGTACCCCGGGTAGTGGATCGCGCAGGCTGGTCAGCGTGCCCGCCGCCACGTTGCCGGTGGGTCCGCCACCGGCGCGGTACCAGAGCCGGATCTGCCGTCCGGCCGGCGGCACCGCCGCGACGGTCACCGGCGGTACGGTGCTCGTCGGCGCGGCCGCGTCGTCCGTGGCCTCGCCGTGCGGGGTCCCCCCGGCGGGGGGCCGCAGGTCGAGGGCCGGGGCGAAGATGACAGTGCCGGAGCAGCGGTCGACCAGGTACGCCTTGGCCTGCGGACCGAGCCCGGCGAAGCTGTCCACCGGCTGCCAGATCTCGAACGTGCGACCGTCGTGCTCGCGGGCCGCCGCGCCCAGTTCGACAGTGCCGGCCGGCACCTCCACCCCGAGCAGCAGGTCCAGCGCCTCGGCGGTGTGTGTCAGCGGCGCGTGCGCCGCGCGCAGCACCTGCCCCGGCTGGCCGGTGCCCACCCCGAGCAACTCCGCCTCGACCGGTTCGCAGTGGTGCATCCGTACCGTCACCGACGTCTCGTCAGCGGGCAACAGCGTCGGCTCGGTGGTGACGAACACGACCGGCCGAGGGTCCGCGCCCCGGGCCGCGGCGACCCGCAGCCCGGCCGGGATCCGGACCGCGCCGCGGTCGGTGCCGGTACGGGTGAACCGGACGTCCGCCCAGGCCGCGGTCGGCGCGTGCCGGGTGACCCCGAGCAGGTTCAGAAACGAGACGTACGCCTTCTCCGGCAACTGGTTCAACCGGTAGATCATCACCTCGGTGAGGTGTGCGAACGTCTCCACCAGCGCCATGCCGGGGTCGTGCGCGGACAGGTCGGTCCACGCCGGGCAGGACTGGCGGATCCGTTCCCGGGCCTCGGTGACCAGGTCGAGGAAGCCGCGATCGTCCAGGTGCGGCACGGGCAGCGTCATGACCCTCCTCCCTGGGCGGGCTCGTCGACCGGGAGCAGGTCCACGGAGAAGACCAGTTGCCCGGGGGTCAGGCTGGCCCGCACCCGGTAGTCCAACCGGATCACCAACCGCCACGCGTCGTCCGGGTCCGGCCCGGCGTCCACGTCGATCACCTCGACCCGGGGCTCCCAACGGGCGATGGCCTGCCGGACGTAGTGGATGGCCAGACCAGCCGTGGTGTCGTCGTTGGGCGCGAAGACCAACCGGTGCAGCCGGGAGCCGTACCCGGGTCGCATCAGCCGCTCGCCCGGCGTGGTCGACAGGAGCAGGAACAGCGCCTGCCGTACGCTCTCGTCGCCCTCGGTCATCGCCAGGCCGCCGGCGGCGGTGAGGGCCAACCCGCCGGTGCGGCCGGCGTCGAAGCCGGCGCCGACGAAGCGGAAGGCCCTCATCGGTCCGCCCCCAGGAACTGCTGGCGGGCGTCGCGCACCGTGTGCCTGACCAGCCCCGGCGGTGTGCCGTTGGTGAACCCCTCCAGGTGCGACAGCACCACCCGGTGCCCGTCGACGCGGACCCAGTCGCTGTAGCCGACCCGGACGGTCAGCGTCGTCGTGCACGGCTTGATGGTCGGGCCGTAGTTCGGGCAGGCGACGATGGTGCGTCCCTCCGGGTCGTCGTCGACGAGCACGGGCACACCGGTGACGGTCACCCACTGCCGCGAGGGTCGGTTCTCGACCCGGCCGTCGTGATCGCAGGTGATCACGGAGTCACGGTGGATCCAGCGCATCAGCCGCCTCCTTCGTGGTGGGCGCGGGCGAGCGAACGGGCCTGCTCCGCCGCGGTGGTCGGGTCCTCGGTCGAGTCGGCGTGCAGGAAGTCCACGCTGCGGGCACGCACCACCATGGCCCGGCCGGGTGCGGAGATCACCAGGTCGGACGCCGCGTGCAGGGTGACCAGGTCGGGGGTCAGCTCCAGGAAGCTGCCGCCCTCGGTGCCCAGCCGTAGGCTGCGCCGCACGTCGTCGACGACGATCGACTGCCCGCCGGCGGTGCGCATCGTCCAGCGGCGGGCCTTTCCGTCGTCGATGCCCGCGTCGTACGGCTCGACGGCGCCGAACAGCGAACCGAGCACGATGCCCGAGGCCGGCTCGCCGCCGGGCAGCACCACCAGCACGGTGTCACCCGGATCGGGCAGCGCCACCAGACCCTTGCCCGGCCCGGCCCCGGGGCAGAGCACGGCGAGCCAGCCGGCGTCCAGGTCCCCGTACGCCGGCAGGGTCAACCGGACCCGGCCCAGCCCGTCCGGGTCGGCGACGTCGGTGACGCTGCCGAGGGTGACCACCGCCCCGCCGGTCGGGGTCACCGGGGTGGCCGGTGGCACCGTGGAGAAACGGGTCAGGTGCCCGTTGCCGTCCACGGTGTGCACCACCTCGGTCAGCACGTACGTTCCGGCGATCGGGTCGGGCACCCCGCCGAGGTCGACGCGGCGGCCCGGCCGTAGCGCCGGATCGCCCTCGGCCACCCCCTCGGCGGTGGCCAGCGCCGCCGCCCGGGTGTCCAGCCGGGCCTGGGCCAGCGCCGCCAACTCGTCGTCGCTGCGGCCGGGCTGGTCCACGGCGGTGCGAACGCCGTCGGCACCCACGTCGGCCGGGTCCGGGCGGTCGTCGGCGGATCGGCCGCAGCGCGCCTCGTCGACCTGCTGGCTGATCACCTCGGCCCGCTGCGGGTGCCAGCCCAGGGCCGCGCTGGCACCGCTGGCCTGGTCGGTGTTGGTGGACAGCCGCAGGGTGTGCACCCCCGCGCCGAGCGTCAACGCGACCGGCTCCCCGTAGCCGGCGAGGGTGACCAGCCGGACGCCGTCACCGTCGGCGGCCAGGTGCAGCCCGGCCCGGCCGGCCACCTCGCGCAGCAGCTCCAGATCGCTGTGCCGGTGCTGGAGCAGCCGCTCCAACCGGGGGCCGTCGACCTCGGCGGTCACCGTCAGCCCCACCGCGCCGCACATCTCCCGGGCCAGCTCGACGGCGGTCACCGAGGTGAAGACCCGCAACCCCTGCCGCTTGCGCAGCCGGTGCAGCGGGTCGTACGCCCGCAGCCGCAACACGGCCGCCCCGTCGGCGGCGTACTCCACCTCCACGCAGGTGACCTCACCGGTGAACAGGGCGTCCGCGTGGTCGGCGAGCCGTACCTCCAGGGCCGTGCCGGGGCGTACCGCCGGATCGAACGCCCCGGTCCCGGCGGTGGTGGCGAGCACCAACTCGGCCTGGGTGGGCTGGTTGAGCCGGGCCGCCACCCGCAGTGAGCGGACCCGCTGACGAGCCGCGCCGACCAGCTCGACACCGTCGAGCAGGACGATCAACGCCCGGGGCGCGAGGCTGGTCATGGCGTACCCCCGGGACTGCCGGACGCGCTCGGAGCCGCGGCGGTCGGGCCGGTGGCCGCGTCCCACGGCGCGCCGGCGACCGAGGCGCCCAGGCACGACGCTCCGGCGGCCACCGCACCCGCCACCGTCCGCGCCAACCCGCTCACCGAACCGGTGCCGGCGCTCGGTGGGACGGCGAGGGTGGTGCCGGCCGGCACGGCGAGGGGATCGGTGATCCGGTTGTGTTCGGCCAGCAGCCGCCAGCGCAGCGGCGAGCCCAGCGCGTCGTTGGCCAGCAGGTCGAAACGCACACCGGAGCGACCCGGTTCGGCAGCGCCGTCACCGGCGGCGATCACCGCGCTGCCCGGCGCGGCGGTCGGGGTGCTCGCGGCGGCCAACTCCTCGGCGAAGCCGGCCTCGGCCTGATCGGCCGTCTCGGCGGCTCGGACCAGCTTCAGCCGCAGCCAGGACCGCCGCGGCGACCCGGTGCCGGTGAACGCGTCGAACCGTTCCGCGACCGCGATGATCACACCCGGCACGTTCCAGGTCTTGCCCCAGACCAACCGGACCAACGGCGGTCGCAGCCAACCATGCTCGGCCGTGGAATTCTCCGCCAGCATCCACAGCGGACGGGTGAGCACCCGGACGTCGGCCGGACGCAGTTGCGCCTCCACGAAGTCGACGTCGAAGAGCAGGTCCAACACCAGCTCGGTACGGCCCCCGCCGGTGAAGACCAGCGGATCGTCGGCCAGACCGGACCCGGTGAGCTGCCCACCGCCGGCACCCCGCTGCCGTACGCCGGCGAGCCGGGTCACCTGGACGGTTTCCGGGTTGAGCAGGCAGTCCACCCGAACGCCTGAGGAGTCGATGAGGAAGGCGACGCGTTCCATCAGTCACCCGCCTGTTCCCGGTCGAGTCGGATCAGCTGGGCGGTGTCCACCGCCGCGCCGGCGACGGACCACAGTGCGGTGTCGTCGGGCAGTGCCGGCCACGGGTCGACGCTCCGCACCGCCGCGCTGGGCGGCGGCCCGTCGATGCCCGTCGCCCGTCCGCCGTCGCCCGTTCCCGTCCCGCCGTCGCCCGTTCCCGTCCCGGCATCGCGCAGCGCGGCCGGGTGCCCGTGTGGTGCCGGTTCGCCGGGCAGGGCCAGCCAGGGTCCACCGTCCACGAGACGATCCAGGTCGTCGCGCGCAGAGGCCGACGGGTTCCCGGCGCTCGTCGCCGTCGAGCCGGTCCAGGATGCGTCGATCCCGCCCGGGTTCGGCCGGTTCGGAAGGCGGTGCACGACCACCGCGTCCACCGGTGGCGTCCGGCTCGCGCTCGGTGCATCTCCACGCAGGTGCCCGCTCTGGTCCTCCCTGGGCGAGGGTTGACCGTCCGAGTCGCCCCGGAACCCGTCGCGATCACCCGAGAGCCGATCGGCCGTGGGTCGTACGGGGGACGAGCCGGTGGAACGGCCGTGGTCGACCTCGCCGGACCACCGTGCGTCCAGGGGCGGGTGTGCGGTGGTTCGGGTTGCTTCGGCCTCCGCCCGGCGCGGGCGGCCGCTCGGCGAACTGCCCGGCCCGAAGACCATGGAACGGACCGGCTGCCGGGGTCCATCCGCCCGGGGCGACCCGCTCGCGTCGAGGGCCGTGGTGTCGGAGGCCGTGGTGTCGAGGGCTGTGGTGTCGCCCCGGGCCGCCCGGCGTACCGGCGGCACCGCCGCGCCCGGTCCCGCCGGCCAGGTCGAACCGGTTGGCGGGGTCGAGGGGTCCGGCCAGGTGGATCCGGCCGGCCGGGTTGTGCCGTCCGAGCTCGACGAAGGTGTCCGGTCGCCGGATGGGCCGGCAGCACCGTCGCCCGTACCGTCGGGGTCAAAGGCCCGTGACGAACGGCCGGACCTGCCGGTTCGGCCCTCGGCCCGCGACCTCGTCGGCCTCTTGTCTCCGTTCGCACCGGGACCGCCCACGTCCCCCTCGTTGCCGATCCTGCCGGTCCTGCCGAGCCCGCCGATCCTGCCGGACCCGCCGGACCTGGAGTTCGCGACCGGGGGCGCACTGTCGGCGTCGACCCGACCGGTCGATTCGCCCTGCCCGCCGCTGCGGGCCCCGGCCTGGGCGTTGCCGGCCGGGGACGGGTCGAGGTCCAGGTCGTGCAGCAGGCCGGGCGCGTGGGCGGCGACCAGGTCCAGCCAGTGCCGCGGCGGTTCCCCGAAACGGCGTGGTGTCGCCGCGGGTGTCTGCGACGGCGGCGGAGGGTGGCCGGCGGGCTCGACGCGCCCGGCGAGGCGCTGCACCGCCCCGGCCGCCAAGCGCAGCCGGCCGGCCAGCCAGCTACGCGGGCGTCGGCGCGGTGGCACCGCCGGTCTCCAGCTCCAGGCCCTCGTAGCGCAGGGTCAGCGAGGCGATGGCGATCTCGTGGCTGAGGGTGTTGAGGTGTGCCCCCCGCCACCGGGTCGGCCAGGCGTCGATCAGATTCCAGCGCAGCACCTCGGCCGTACCGACCGAGTCGAGAAGCACCACCGAGACGTTGCGCCGGTTGAGGGTGCCCTGGGCGGTGGCGTTCACCCAGTCCCACAACTCGCGGGAGGCGGTGAGGCCGAAGTGCAGCGTGACCGGCTCGTACTCGGCCTGACCGGGCACCATCCGCATCCGACCCAGGCCGTGCTCCCGGTACGGCTGCCCGGGGATGTTCACCTCCAACCCGGTCATCTCCGTGAAGTGGCCGTTGGTGACGCCGTTGATGAGCAGTCGGAAGTTGTACGCCCGGTACGGGTCGACCGGGGCCCCGGGTTGCGGGGTGGCGGTGGTGGGCATGTCAGCCTCCGATCGTCTCGGTCTCGGTGCCGCCGGCCCACTGGCTCAGCTTGAACACCACGAATTCGGCGGGCTTGACGACCGCGATGCCGATGTGGGCGATCACCATGCCCGCGTCGCGGACGTCCGGCGGGTTGGTCTCCTCGTCGCACTTGACGAAGAACGCCTCCTCCGGGCTGCGCCCCAGCAGCGCGCCGTCGCGCCACACCCGGGTGAGGAACGCCCCGATGTCGCGTCGGATCGAACGCCAGAGGGTGAAGTCGTTGGGCTCGAACACCATCCACCGGGTGCCGTTGGCGATGGCCTGCTCGATGGCGATGCTGAGGCGTCGGACGTTGAGGTAGCGCCACTCGCTGGCCTCGGCGGCGAGCGTACGGGCGCCCCAGACGCGGATGCCCTCGCCGGCGAAGTAGCGGATCACGTTGACGCCCTTGGGGTTCAGCACGTCGTGTTCCGGTCGGGTGACCAGGTAGCCCAGGTCGACGGCGCCGCGCACCGGCTCGTTGGCCGGTGCCTTGTGCACCCCCCGCAGGGCGTCGGTGCGAGCCCAGATGCCGGCCAGGTGCCCGCTCGGCGGGGTGAGTTCCAACTCCCCGCTGATCGGGTCGCGCACCCGTAGCCAGGGGTAGTAGAACGCGCCGAACTCGGACTGTCGCGGCCGGTAGGCGGCCCCCTCGTGGCCGCCGGAGCCGCCCGGCTGGGCCGGACCGCCGCCGGGACCGCCGGCCGCGCCACCGCCGGTACCCTCGGCGGGCTTGGGGGGTTTGCCGGAGGACGGCGTGGCGACCCGGGTCAACGCGGAGATGTCGTCGATGTCCGGCGCCGGGTCGCAGATCGCGACCATGGTGCGGGTGCGCTCGGCCATGCTGAGCAGCGCCTCGTGGGACACCACGTCGTGGAAACCTGGCGCGGCGATGATGGAGATCTCGTCGACGGCCTCCAGCAGTTGCAGACCGCCACGCCGCTGCCCGGAGCCGGTGATCGCGCCGCCCTCGCCGACGTTCACCACCCAGCAGCGGGCACCCCCGTTGTCGAGGAAGCCGAAGACCGCCCGGGCCAACGGGGTGCTCTCCACCCGCTCCCCACCGGCGAAGAGCCGCAGGAACTCCGTCCAGTTGTTGACCGGCACCGCCTTGCCCAGGTGGGCGGAGCGGTCCGGGGCGACGCCGACGAAGGCGGCGATGCTGGTGCTCGCCGGCCCGATCGGTCGGGCGCCGCTGGGGACCTCCTCGACATAGATGCCGGGGGAGAAGTAACTGGGCATCGGTCCTCCTGTGCCTGTGGGTGTCAGTGGGTCGGTGGCGCGCAGACGATGACGATGTCGTCCTCGGCGGGGTCGACGTCGGCGGTGAGGACGAGCCCGCGTCCGGTCAGCCGCAGCCGGACCGGGCCCGGGTGCTCGGGGTCGTGCGGGACGCCGACGATCAGGAACCGACCCTCGGTGTCGGTGCGGGTGGCGGACCCGGTGCCGGGCAGCTCGACCCGCATCGCGGCCAGTGGCTGCTCCTGGGGGCCGACCACCCGCCCACTGAGGCTGCGTACGTCGAGTTGCCGCAACCGCAGCGGTTGCAGCACCGGCGGCGCGGCTGGAGTCGGATGGTCCACCTGCGCCGCAACGTCGATCAGCAGCGCCGGTCGGGGCGCCGTACCGAACGCCGCCCACAGTGGTGGATCACCGGCCTCCAGTACGACCGGGTAGCTGCCGTCGCTGGTCGCGGCGGTGAGCACCCGGTCCAGCCGGGGCAACCCGGCCGGACCGGTGACGCAGAGCAGGTGGCGGACCGTGAACCGGTACGGTTCGCGGACCGCGCCGCTGGAGCGGGTCTGCCGGGCCGGGCGCAGCTCCATCGGCCAGAGGGTGAGCCCTTCGGCGTCGTCGTCGCACGCGCGGGGCGGGCCGACCGGGACCGGTTCCCCCGCCGCGCTGGTCACCCAGGCGACCAGCTCGGCGGTGGCGGTCTCGATCGGTCCGCGCCCGTGGGTGGTCATCGCGGCGGCGTCCCCTGGATCCGGTACGCGATGGCCTCGTTCCACACGTGCGGGTAGACGCCGATCTCGAAGTACCGGGTGAAGCGGTTGATCGGCGCGTTGGTGTGGTCGTGGTAGAGCAGCCACACCGGCGCGATGGTGAACAGGACGTAGTTGGCAAGGACGAGGGGGATGTAGAGCGGCCCGAGCAGGCGACCCTGGAAGATGTGCACGTCCTCGTGCCGCTGGATGCCGGGGCTGGAGCCGGCGCAGACGGTGCCGATGGTGGTGGCGTAGCGAGGCGAGACCCCCTCCACCACACATACCCGACCGCTGTTCAGTGACGTTGGCCGGTCCAGTGAGTGCCCGAAGACCAGGTGCACGGTCAGGTAGATGGCGCCGACAACGGTGTTGAGCAGGCTCCAGGTGTGGTCGACGACGAAGAGGAAGATGCCGCGGGCGTCCGAGGCGTACACCCCGGCGGAGGCGACCGACCAGCCGAAGACCGCGCCGACCACCAGGCCCACGACGGCGCCGATCAGCAGCCCGATCGAGCCACCGGCGAGGAAGCCGAGCAGGGCGGCGAAGCCGACCTGGATGGCTGCGCTGAGAATTCCGAAGACCATGACGACACCCCTCAGACCCAGGAACGGAAGACTCGGGGCTCGCGACCGCTCGCGACCTGGGTCGGCGTCGCCTGTCGGTTGCCGGGCGGGAACTGGTTGACGCCGAGCGCGGCGGAGAAGATGACCAGCGCGTTGAAGAACGCGATGACCCACTTCTCGCCGCCGGCGTCGTCGGCGAACGCCGCTGTCACGTAGGACAGCAGCAGCGCGATGGCGATGGCGATCCACTTGCGGAGCTTGTCGCCGCTCGGGCCGATCAGCCCGCCGATGACGTTGGTGGCCAGCAGGGTGGCGGCGCTCGCGCCGGCGATGGTCCCCAGGGCTGCCCAGGTGAAGAGATCGTTCATGACGATCCCCCTTCTGCGATGGTGCGACCGGGATGTGGTGGTGGTGAGGTCCGGTGCCCCTGCGGGGAGCACCGGGGCCGGTCGCCATCGTTTCGGGGGCGGCCGGGGCCTGGCGTGGCCGGCTGAGCCGGCCACCGGATGGATCAGCCGGGCCCCGGGGCGCCGGCGGGCGGGCCCGGCGGCGGGGTCGGACCGGGCGCAGCCGGCGCCGCGGGGTGACGGCGGCGAACCAGGAGTACGCCCACCGCGGCGAGCAGCAGCAGGAGGAGGACACCGCCGACGACCAGCAGCCAGGGGAATCCGCCGTCGTCCTCCTCGCCGGCGGCAACCGGGGAGGTGGACGCTCGCGGTGGCGCCTCGGCCACGGCCCGCAGCTCGGCTGGCTTCTCCTGGTTGGGATCGACCTTCCAACTGACCGAACGGCCGTTGACGGTGCCATTGCTGTCGATCACCCGGCCGGGAAATGTCACCGAGATCTCGAACGACATGAGCTTGAGGAACGCCTGTTGGTTCTGCGGATTCTGTTCCGCAACCTTTCCGCCATATTTCTTGGGATCGAGCGGCAGCGTGAAGCGGTACAGATCGCCGTCCCTGACCAGCTTTACGCTCTCGGTGTCGAAACCGGCCAGCGGCGCCTTGCGGTAACTGATCTGGGAGCCGTAGAAAGTGTCGTCCTGGTAGAGGGTCTCCTCGCCCGCCGGTAGGGCGGGGATGTTCTGCCGCAACTCCGCGAAGGCGACCGGGAGGTTCTTGTTGCGGCCGCTCAGCACGGACTTCTGGGCCGTCAGCAGGAGCTGCCCGTCGACCGTGTCGTCGGCGTTGACAGTCAACCCCATGTTGAGTTGCATGCAGCCGCTCAGCGCGGCGAGAAGAAGGAGGCACACCGCGACGCGGAGTGCCCTACCGCGGTTGACTCTCCTGTTCATGGGCTCAGTGTGTGTGATCGCTTTCACCATCAGCAGTCAGCGATCGGTCACAACGAAGTCGCCGATTGTACCGGCGCGCTGTCGCCTTTGATTGGTCCCCACGGCGACCCGAATGACTATTCTGGAGCTTTGGGGTCATGACGGTTCCTCGCCGGCCGTAGTCTGGTCGGATGAGAATTGTCGCGTGCGTCCTGCTGGTAGATCCCGACGGGCAGCTGCTGTTGCAACTGCGCGACGGCGACGCGACGCACCACCCGAACGTGTGGGGGCTGCCCGGCGGCCACGGCGAGCCGGGGGAGACGCCGGAGCAGACCGCCGAGCGGGAGTTGTTGGAGGAGACCGGCCTGCGGGCCGACGGGCCACTGCACCCGGTCGCCGTGCAGACGCTGCCCGAGCTGGCCCGGGTGAAGCACTACTTCCTCGGCAGCACCAGGGCCCGGCAGGATGACGTGGTGCTCGGCGAGGGCGCGGCGATGCTCTTCGTCCCCGGTGCCGAGGTGCTCGACGGTCGTCCCTGGACGCCGGGCACCGTGGAGGTGTTGACCGAGTTCCTCGCCTCGGCGGAGTACGCCGCCCTGGCCACCGGCCGGATCACCGGGCCGGCTCAGCCCGCCGGCGGACGCCAGTCCGCGTAGCGGGCCATGCTGCGCAGGGCGACCCGGCCCGGGGTGAGCCGCAACGCGATGGTCCGCATCGCGAAGGCAATCGGGTTGTGCAGCTGCTGTCCGAACCGCCCGGCGACGTAGGAGGCGCGGGCAACGGACTGACTGCGTGGTCGACGCTGCTCGTCGTACGCCGCCAGAGCGGCGGGCACTCCCTCGGCGCCGCCGGCGCAGACCGCACCGAGCACCACCGCGTCCTCGATCGCCTGCCCGGCGCCCTGCCCGAGGTTGGGTGTCATCGGATGAGCGGCATCGCCGAGCAGCGCCACCCGGCCCCGCACGTACGAGGGCAGCGGCTCGGCCAGGTAATGGATGTCGTTGCGCAGCACGACCTCGGGTGGGGTTGCCGCGAGAAGCGCCGGGATGGGGTCGTGCCAGTCGCCGAAGCGTTCCCGCACGGCCGCCAGCTCGTCGGGGGCGTGGCCGCCGGGCGGGGCGTTCAGCGCGCCGTACCAGTAGAGCTGGCCGTCGCCGATCGGCACCATGCCGAACTCGGCCCCCGGCCCCCAGGTGATCGCGGCCGGGAGCGGGTCGGGAAACGCGATGGCTGCCCGCCACGTCGTCGAACCGGCGTACACCGGGTCGGGGTGGTGCGGCCAGAGCTGGGCGCGGACCCGGCTGCGCAGGCCGTCGGCGCCGACCACCAGATCGGCGCTGAGGGTGTGCGAGCCGTCCGGCCCCTGATAGCGCACCTCGGCGCGGTCCGGGCCCGACTCGACGTGCTGCACTGTGGCGTTGGTGTGCAGGGACGAGGCCGGCAGGGCCTCGCGCAGGGTGCGGTGCAGCGTGGCCCGGTGCACGCCGAGCGCCGTGGTGCCCAGCTGCTTGATCATCTCCGAGGCGTCCACCCGGGACAACCACCGTCCGTGCCGGTCGCGGATTCCGCCGGGCGCTTCGCCGTGTCCACCCCGGCGCAGGGCCGGGCCGACGCCGAGGGCGTCCAGCGCGCGCACCGCGTTGATCATCAGGCTCAGGCCGGCTCCGACCTCGCGCATTTCGGGGGCGCGCTCCAGCACGGTGACCCGCCAGCCGTGCCGGTGCAGGGCGAGCGCCGCGCTCAACCCGCCGATGCCGGCGCCCACCACCACCGCGTGTGAGTCGACCATGTCGATCCTCCTTCTACATCTGTAGAAGAGTGATACTACCTGCGGACCACCGGAAGGGAGGAGTGCCATGACGGCGCGGGCGAACCGGATCGCGACGCTGACCGACGCGGCCATCGAACTGATCGCCGACGGTGGCATGCGAGCCCTGACCCACCGGGCGGTCGACGGCCGCGCCGGAATGCCGCCGGGCACCACCTCCGCGTACCTGCGGACCCGTCAGGCGCTGATCGAGGCGGTCGTCGGACGGCTCGCCGAGCGGGACCGGGCCGACCTGGCCGCGTACGACCTGCCGACCGGCCCGCCACCCCCGACCCCGGCCCCCCGGCTCGACAGCGGCGACCTCGACGCGCTCGCCGCCGGCGTCGCCGAGGTGCTCGACCGCTGGTTGAGCACCGGACGAAGCCGGAGCCTCGCCCGCTACGCCTGCCTGCTGGAGGCGGTGCACCGGCCCGAGCTGCGCGGCATCCTGGAACACGGCACCGGCCTACGGGTGCAGGCCCGGGACCTGCTGACCCGGGCCGGGGCCAACGACCCCGACCGGCAGGGCGACCAGTTCGTGGCGTTCGTGGACGGGCTGCTCTTCGACCGACTGGCCGGCGCGGGCGCGCTCAGCGCGCCACAGCCCGGTACGGTCGCCAGCCGGGCCGACCTGAGCGCCGCCGTCCGTACGCTGCTGCGCGCCCTCACCGGAAGCTGACCCGACCCCGCCGGTCGCCGAGCGGGTCGCCGGGCCTGGTGTGCGCGAGCCCGGCAGCGCGCGTACCCGACGGTGTGCGGGCCTGACGGTGTGCGGGCCTGGTGGTCCGTGGGCCTGACGGTGTGCGGGCCTGACGGCGCGCTGGCACTCGGGCGGTCGCGGGCAACCCGGTGATCAGCTCCGACGCGTGATGGGAGACGATCGCCTCGGGATGCCGTGGGCTGCCGACATGTGCCGTGGGCGGGCCCTTTGGAGCTGAATCGTTTACGACATCGAGCCTGATTCGTTTACGGCATCAGCTCCAAAGGGGGAGCGGACGGCGTGCTGCGGTGAGCCGGCGGCGTGATGTCGAACTTTGGCGGTGTGCCGTCGTGAGCTGGTGGTGTCTGTCGTGACCTGACAATGCCGTGCCGTGTCGGGTCGGGGTGGTCGGCCGGGGCGGCGGGCCGGCCGGCGTGGGTGGGAGAGGTTGGGCGATGGTGCGGTTCAGCGGCCTGCGGACGGCCGGCGGGCGGTTGCGGCACGGCTGGCGGCCGGTGCTGGAGGCGACCGTCGCGGCGACCGTGGCCTGGCTGCTGGCTACCCGGTTGCTCGGACACCCGCAGCCGTTCTTCGCGCCGGCCGCCGCGCTGATCGTCCTCGGGCAGGCCCGGGGGCAGCGCATCCGCCGGGCCGTCGAGGTGATCCTCGGGGTCGCCGCCGGGGTGCTCGTCGCGGACCTGGTGGTGCAGGCGCTCGGCCCGGGCAGCACCTGGACGGTGTTCACCGTCATCCTGCTCACCGTGCTCCTCGCGGTGGCCTTCGGCGCCACCGGCGTGACGCTGGTGCAGGCGGCGGTCTCCGCGCTCTACCTGGTGGTGGTCGCACCGCCGGACGGCTCGTTGGTGCCGTTCCGCTTCGTCGACGCGCTGGTCGGCGGCGCGGTCGCCCTCGCGGCCAGCCTGTTGGTCGACGCCCGGCGTCCGCTGGCACCGCTGGTCGCCGAGGTACGGCGGACCTTCGACGAGTTGGCCGGGCTGCTCGGCGGGATCGCCGAGGCGCTGGACGACCGCGACGAGCCGGCGGCGGTCGCCGCGCTGAGGCAGGCGCGGGGGATGGACGCCCGGGTGGACGGGCTGCGCGACGGTGTGCTGGCCGCCGGTGAGGCGCTGCGGCTCAACGTCCGTCGACGTCGGCACATCGGTCGGCTGCGCTCGGTGGACGAGTCGATCCGGCAGATCGACTACGCGGTCCGCAACGTCCGGGTGCTGGCCCGTGCGGGCGTGACCCTCAGCCGGCTGCACACCCCGGCCCCGCCCGAGCTGGGCGCCGCCCTGCGGTCACTGGCCGAGGCGGTCCGTCAGGCCGGTGCCGCCCTCGCCGCGGACCTGAACGGGCAGGAGGACACCGCCGACCGACACGCCACCCGGGCCGACGAGTCGGCGTTGGCCGCGGTGCACGCCGCTGGGCAGCTCTTCGGTCCCACGCAGACCCTCCCCCTCGCGATGATCATCGGTCAGGTCCGGGCAACGGCCATCGACCTGCTGCGCGGCGTCAACCCGGAGGACGACGTGGCCGTCCTCGCCCGCGTCGACGACGCCCTCGGCCTCCCGCCGGTCTGACGTCCGTACTGCTCAACGCTGGTTCCCTGCCCGTGGAGGATGGGCGGTGAGCCAGGCGACGGCGGAATCGCGGATCGGGGCGGGGATGTCGTGGCCGCCGGGGAACTCCTGGTAGGTCACGTCGTAGCCGAGATCGTGCAGGCGGGGGACGAGACGGCGGCTGCACACGTCGATGGGCAGCACCCGGTCGTCGACGCCGTGCGAGATGAAGATCCGTGGCCGGCCGTGGGTGACCGGTGGCGCGGCGAAACCGGGGGAGAAGGCCAGCACCGCGTCGACCAGATCCCCGTTCGCCAGGCCCAGCGACAACGCGTACGAGGCGCCGTCGGAGAAGCCGCCGACCGTCACGTCGGCCACCGGGTAGGTGTCGAAGACGGTCGCCAGCAGCCCGTCGATGCGCCCCACGTCCGCCCCGAAGCCGCCGGCGATCAGGTCCCAACTGGCCGCCGACGAGTCCGGGGCGACCAGCAGCAGATGCTGCGCGTCCGCGACCGGCAACAGCAGGTCCAGCCCCTGTCGCGCCGAACCGCCCGCACCGTGCAGGAGCAGCACCAACCGGTACGCCGAACCGTCGGTCGCGAGCTCCGGGGCGTACCCCAGGGCCAGCCGGTCACCGTCGGGGCCGGTCATCGGCACCAGCCCGGTGCGGCCCGACGCCACCGGCGGGTGGCGGCGGGCGGTCAACCGGCCGTCCCGGGGGCTCGGCGCCGGGTCCCAGTGCGACGGCGCGGAGTCGGACACGGGTCGGCGCTCCTCACGGTGGACGAAAGGTCCGACGCGGTTACCCGGCCCGTACGGGGTTAACCGTCAGCGCGCTCGACCGAGCGTCGACTCAGGCGCTGGCCCTCGCCACCAGGGCGGACGGGAAGAGGGTCACCGGGGCCGCCGGGCGCCCGTCCAGCAGGGCGGTGGCCGCGGCGACGGCGATCCGCCCCACCGGATGACTCGCCGTGGTCAGCGCCGGGGCGGTCATCCCGGCCAACGGAATGTCGTCGAAACCGGCCACCGCGACGTCCGCGGGCACCCGCGCACCGGCGTCCCGCAGGCCCGCGATCACCCCGAGCGCGGTGTCGTCGCTGATCGCGTAGATCGCGTCGATGTCCGGCCAGCGGCGCAGGGCCTCGCCGGCCGCCGTCCGGCCGCGCGCCGCCCTGAAGTCCCCGGGGAGTATCCGCTCCGGCAGACCGGCCTCGGCCATCAGTCGGCGGTACGTCTGCACCGGGCGTTGCGCGCAGGGCAGCCACCGGGGGCCGGTCACCATGGCGATCCGGCGGCGACCCGAGGCGTACAGGTGGCGCAGCACCGCTTCGGAGCCGGCGGCGTTGTCGACGTCGAACGACGGCACGGTCGCCGAGCCGACGCCGATCGAGACCACCCGACCGCGCAGCGACCGGGGCACCGAGGCCAGCAGGTCCTCGGTGGTGTTGACCAGGATCACCCCGCACACGCTGCGATCCCCGTCGAGTTGGTCGAGGCTGCGGGGGTCGCCGAACGGCAGCCAGTACAGCGCCACCCCGACACCGGCGGGCGTGCACACCCGGGCGGCCGCGCCGACCACCTGGTGCACGTACGGGTCGTCCAGCACCGCGGCGCTGGTGCCCAGAACGGCCACGACGAGGCGTACGCCGCCCCCGCCGCTGACCAGCGCCCGGGCGGCCGGGTTGGGCACGTAGCCGAGCTGGTCGACGGCTGCCGTGACCTGTTTCCGGGCGGCCGGCGAGGCGAACCCCGTGCCGGCGATCACCCGCGACGCCGTGGACCGGGACACCCCGGCGACCCGGGCCACGTCCTCGAGAGTGGCCGGTCGCTGTGCCGCTGTCGTCATCGTCGCCTCCTGCGGCGGCCCGTCCGGTCGGACCAACGCCTGCTCACATCATGCCCTGGCCGGAGCAGCAGCGGTAAGGGGCGGTTCCCGGTTGTGGTGGTAGCGCTCTCAGGTGTGCGATCGTGCCAGGAGATCACCCCGAGAAAGAGGACCTACCCTCGTGAGCGCCCCCACCAGTCAACCCGTAGCCCGGGACACCGCATCGCCGACCCTGCGGACGGTGCGGCTCGCCCGCAACGGCGTCGCCGTCACGTTCACCCTCAACGGGCTCGCCGTCGGCAGCTGGTTCTCCCGCGTCCCGGCGGTCCGGGAGGCGCTGGACCTTTCCGCCGGCCGACTCGGGCTGCTGCTGCTGGCGATGAGCGTCGGCGCGCTGCTGGCCATGCCCACCTCCGGCCTGCTCGCCCAGCGATTCGGTGCGGCCCGCACCGTCACGATGGCCACCGTGCTGGTCGCGGTCGGCCTGACCGTGGCGGGGCTGGGCGCCACGATGACCGGGTCGTTCGCCATCGTCGCCCTGGGACTGGTCGGCCTCGGCTACGGCTCCGGCGCCTGCGACGTGGCGATGAACGTCGAGGGCGCGGCGGTGGAACGGCGGCTGGGCCGTACGATCATGCCCCGGTTCCACGCCGGGTGGAGCCTCGGTTCGGTGGCCGGAGCGGCGCTCGGCGCCGGGGCGGCCCGGTTCGACGTGTCGGTCGGCGCGCATCTCGTCGCGGTGGCGGTGGTCGTGTTGACCGGCACCGCGCTCGCCGCCCGGACGTTCCTTCCCGTGGGCAGCGACCACACCGGCGACCCGGCGGACGCCACCCCGGCGGCCCGTCGCCGGGCGCAACTCGCCGCCTGGCGGGAGCCGCGCACCCTGCTGATCGGGCTGTTCGTGCTGGTGGCGGCGTTCACCGAGGGTGCCGCCAACGACTGGCTGGCCGTCGCGTTCATCGATGGGCGGGATTTGAGCGAGGCCGCCGGCGCGGCGGTCTTCGCGGTCTTCGTGGTGGGTATGACAGTCGGACGCACCGTCGGCACCATCGCGCTGGACCGGTGGGGTCGGGTACCGGTGCTCAGCGGCACCATCGGCCTCGCCGTGGTCGGCGCCGGCCTGGCCGTGCTGGCGGGCTCCGGGCCGGTGGCCGTCATCGGCGTCGCGCTGTGGGGCCTGGGCGCGTCGCTGGGCTTCCCGGTCGGGATGAGCGCGGCGGCCGACGACGAGGCGCACGCGGCGGTGCGGGTGAGCGTGGTCGCGGTGATCGGCTACACCGCGTTCCTCGGTGGCCCGCCGTTGCTGGGGCTGGTCGGCGACGAGGTCGGCACCCTACGCGCGCTGCTGGCGGTGCCGTTGCTGCTGCTGCCGACCCTGCTGCTGGTGCCGGTGCTGCGCCCCCAGCGCTCCGCTGAAACTGCTCCGTCGGTAGTTAAAAACTAACCCACTTCGCCGCCGGGCGGTATCGGGTGCGCGGCCGACTGCGCCGCGCACCCGCACTGGTTACGGTCGCCCGATGCCAACCGATGAGATCACCGCCGCCGCGGCGGGCACCTGGACCCTGGGCGACCGCACCGTGCACCGGATGGGCTTCGGCTCCATGCGGATCACCGCGAACCCCGACCCCGACCGGGCCGTCGCCCTGCTGCGCCGCGCCGTGGAGCTGGGCGTCAACCACATCGACACTGCCGCGTTCTACGTCTCGCCCGGTGGCACCCTGCGCGTCGGCACCGGCCCGGCCCGCTACGCCACCGAGCTGATCCGCGCGGCGCTCGCCCCGTACCCGGAGGACCTGGTGATCGCCACCAAGGTCGGTTTCGGGTACGACCCGGAGGCGGGCTTCACCGAGGCGTTCACCCCGGCGCAGTTGCGGGCCCAGGTGGAGGAGAACCTTCGCCGGCTCGGCCGCGACCAGCTCGACGTGGTGAACCTGCGCCTCGGCCGGGGGCCGGGTGCGGTGCCGGTGGCCGACCGGTTCGGCGCGCTCGCCGAGTTGCGGACCGCCGGGCTGATCCGGCACCTCGGGCTCTCCAACGTCCGGGCGGAACAGCTGGACGAGGTGGCGGGCATCGCTCCGGTGGTCTGCGTGCAGAACAACTACGGGGTGGACGCCTACCGGGAGCAGGACGCGCTCGTCCGGCTCTGCGGTGAGCGGGGCATCGCCTACGTGCCGTTCTTCGCGCTGGCCGGCACCAAGCGGGAGGCGGGCGCGAGCACCGCGCAGGGCGAGGCCGTGGAGGCGGTCGCCCGCGCCCACGGCGTCACCCCGCAGCAGGTACGCCTCGCCTGGACCCTGCATCAGGGCCCCCACGTGCTCGCCATCCCCGGCACCTCGGACCCGGAGCACCTGGCGCAGAACAT
Organism: Micromonospora sp. NPDC127501; assembly: GCF_040302185.1. Classification (NCBI taxonomy): domain Bacteria; kingdom Bacillati; phylum Actinomycetota; class Actinomycetes; order Micromonosporales; family Micromonosporaceae; genus Micromonospora; species Micromonospora sp. NPDC127501. The sequence continues at coordinate 200,174 of NZ_JBEORJ010000012.1, forward strand.
CGCCGCCGGAGCCCTGCGCCTGACCCCGGAAGACCTGACCCGCCTCCAGTGATCGTCCACCCCGTCGCCGCTCAGGCCCGCACGACGTGCACCACGATCTCCTGACCGTCGCCCACCGTGCCGGAGAACCCCTCCGACAACGCGTCCACAACCGTCAACTGGAGCGCGAGGGTCTCGTGCGCGATGAGCTTCTGGTGTGTGGAGATCGCCGCCGCGACGTCCGCGGGGGCGGCGATCGACACCGTGATCCGGTCGGCGACCTCGAAGTCGGCGTCGCGGCGGGCCTGCTGGATGGTGCGTACGACGTCGCGTGCGACGCCCTCGGCTGCCAGTTCGGGGGTGATCTCGGTGTCCAACGCGATCGTCGCGCCGCGCTGGGACTCCACGACCCAACCGGTGCGCGGCACCTCCGTGATCAGGATGTCGTCCAGACCCACCTCGACCTGCGCACCGTCGACCGACAGTGGGTACGTCCCGTTCGCCCGGACGCCGTCGACCAGGTCTCGGGGGGCCACGGCGGCGATCGCCTTCGCGACGTGCTGGGTGCGGTTGCCGAACCGGCGGCCCAGGGTCCGGAAGTTCGCTTTGACCTGCACGTCGATGACCCCGCTCTGGGGATCGAGCGGCTGGAGGACCTTCACGTTCAACTCGTCGCCGATGTCGTCCAGCAACGCCTGCGGGAAAACGGTGCCGGCCGGCAGCCCCACGAGTGCCCGGCTCAGCGGCTGACGGATCCGCAGACTGCTCGCCTTGCGCGCGGATCGTCCCGCCTCAGCCAACGCCCGCGCCGTGGCCACCTGTGCCGACAACTCCGTGCTGATCAGCGCGGTGTCGGGTGTGGGCCAGGTCGCCAGGTGCACCGACTCCGGAGCCGACCCGGCACCGCGGCGGACAACCTGCTGCCACACCTCCTCCGTGACGAAGGGAATGAACGGTGCCAGTAGCCGCGTGAGGATGTCGAGGCACTCGTACAGGGTGGTGAGGGCGTCGGGGTCGCCCTCCCAGAAACGCTGCCGCGACCGCCGTACGTACCAGTTCGACAGGTCGTCGATGAAGTCGGCGAGCAGTCGGCCGGCGCGCGCCGTGTCGTAGTTCTGCATCCGTTCGTCGACGGCGGCCGCGAGGGCGTGGACCTCGCCGACGATCCACCGGTCCAACACCGGTCGCTGGGCGACCGGCTGCGCCAGATGCGGCGCCCACGTCGAGTTCGCCGCGTAGAGGGAGAAGAACGCCGCGGTGTTCCAGTAGGTCATCAACACCTTGCGGACGATCTCGTCGAGCGGGCCGGGCCCGATCCGGCGCGGCGACCAGGGCGAGCCGGAGCACGCCATGAACCAGCGCACCGCGTCGGCGCCGTGCGTGTCCATCAACGGGATCGGCAGCAGGATGTTGCCCAGGTGTTTGCTCATCTTGCGGCCGTCCTCGGCCAGGATGTGCCCGAGGCAGACGACGTTCTCGTACGGGGACCGGTCGAAGACCAGTGTGCCCACCGCCATCAGCGTGTAGAACCACCCCCGCGTCTGATCGATCGCCTCGCAGATGAACTGGGCCGGGTAGGTGCGCTCGAAGATCTCCTTGCTGCCCGGCACGTGGGGGTAGCCCAACGACGCGAACGGCATCGCCCCGGAGTCGTACCAGGCGTCGATCACCTCGGGGACGCGGGTGGCGATCTGGCCGCAGTCCGGGCAGGCGAAGGTGATCTCGTCGACGTACGGGCGGTGCGGATCCAGCTCGGACAGGTCGGCGCCGGCCAGTTCCCCGAGCTCCGTACGGGAACCAACCGCCGTCACGTGGTTGTCCGGGCATCGCCACAGCGGCAGCGGGGTTCCCCAGTACCGGGCGCGGGACACCGCCCAGTCGATGTTGTTCTTCAGCCAGTCGCCGTAGCGGCCGTGTTTGATGTGCTCCGGGAACCAGTTGGTGTTCTCGTTCTCCCGCGTCAGCTCGTCGCGGACCTCGGTCGTCCGGATGTACCAGGACGGCTGGGCGTAGTACATCAGCGGCGTGTGGCACCGCCAGCAGTGCGGGTAGGGGTGCTCGAACGGTTCGTGGCGGAACAACCGACCAGACTTCTTCAGGCGGTCGATGAGCAAGGCGTCGGCGTCCTTGAAGAACACCCCACCGACCAGGTCGATGCCGTCGTTGAACCGCCCGTTCGGAGCGACCGGGTTCACCAGCGGCAACCCGTACGCGCGGCAGACGGCGAGGTCGTCCGCGCCGAAGGCCGGCGCCTGGTGCACCAGGCCGGTGCCGTCCTCGGTCGTGACGTACTCCGCGAGGACCACCCGGTGCGCGTCCGGGATGTCCACCAGGTCGAACGGTCGCTCGTACCGCAAACCCTCCAGGGCCGACCCGGGTACGGTCGCCAGGATCTCCGCCTCGTCGCCGAGGACCCGCTGGGTCAGCGGTTCGGCGACGACGAACGTGCCCTCCCCGGTGCGGGCGAGGGCGTACGTCACGGTGGGATGGACGGCGACGGCGGTGTTGGACACCAGGGTCCACGGGGTGGTGGTCCAGACCAGCAGGTCGACGCCGCTGTGGCCGGCTACGTCCCCGCGCAACGGAAACCGCACGTACACGGAGGGGTCGGTAACGGTCTCGTACCCCTGGGCCACCTCGTGGTCGGACAGTGTCGTGCCGTCGCGGGTGCAGTACGGCGCGACCCGGAAGTCCTCCACCAGTCGCCCGCCGTCGTGGATCTGCTTCAGTGACCACCAGACGCTGTCCACGTACTCCGGGGACATGGTCTGGTACGGATGCTCCAGGTCGATCCAGTAACCCATGCGTTCGCTGAGCTGGACGAACTCGTCCACGTGCCGCAGCACCGAGGTGCGGCACAGGGCGTTGAACTCCGCGACGCCCATCTTCTCGATGTCGGGCTTGCCGCTGAGCCCCAGTTCCTTCTCCACCGCGAGCTCAACGGGCAGGCCGTGGCAGTCCCACCCGGCACGGCGCGGCACCGAGAAGCCCCGCATCGTCCGGTACCGGGGAAAGAGGTCCTTGAAGACCCTCGCCTCGATGTGGTGGGTGCCCGGTGTGCCGTTGGCGGTCGGCGGCCCCTCGTAGAACACCCACGGCGGACCGTCGGCCGTCTGCTCCAGACTCCGGTCGAACACGTTGTTGGCCTGCCACCACTCGATGACCGCACGGTCCATCCCACCAAGGTCGATCTTGGTGGGCAGTGGCACGAATGGTGACTTCAACGGACCGTCCGGCACCGACGTTCTCCCTACACTCCACGTCCGCTCGCGCGGGCATCAGCTCACTGCCCACGCGGGGACGAAGTGCCGGGCGTATGGCCAGGACTCCGCGGTACCACCCCGCTTGCGCCTCGATGGTGCAGGCGCCGCTCAATTTCGCGACGTGACGTGCCGCTACGTCCGGTTCTACTGGGGCGGCGGAGCTGCCCGTTCTTCCGGAGGCTCCCCGGTGATGGCCGGATCGGTGCCGATGCCGCCCAGCATAGCTGTCCGCGCGCGCAGCCAGTGGCCGGAGCGTCAGGCGTGCAGCCAGATGCGGAGTGGGCCGGTGGTGGTGAAGCCGGCGGAGAGCGCCGGCGTGAGGTCCGGGGTGGTTTCGTAGCCGACCAGCGGTGCGTTGGGCAGGGTGGCGCACACCGCGCGCCAGATGTCCCGGGAGTTGTCGGTGCGGGTGAACAGGTTGGAGACGCCGTACGGGCCGTCGCCGCTGAGCACCGCCCCACCGATGATCACACCCCGGTCGTCGCGGCGGGCGAGAACCCGTACCCGGGGGTCGGCCAGGAGCGCGGGGCGGAACAGCTCCGCACCGCCGTGGGCCGCCGCCCAGGCCGCCAGCTCGTCGGGTGTGGTGACCGGGGCCAGCGGTGTGTCGACAGGTGGTGCCGACGGCGGCCGGCGGATCCACTGGGCGTCGAAGAGCACCCGGAACCCGTACCCGGACAGGTCGAGGTCGGCGAAGCTGTCCTTCACCGACGCGCCGGGCCCCGTGTCGATCCGGGCCAGCAGGGCCTCGGCGTCGACGCCCGGCCGCAGGGTGACCGCGTCCGGGTACCAGGTTGGCGAACGGTGCGGGACCGACCAGGCGTCGGCGTCGGTACGGCCGGCCAACCCGTGGCTGCCGCAGACGATGTCGCACCATTCGGCGTTGTTGCGGGCCGCGGTCCGCACGTCCTCCAGCACGCCAGGCAGCCTAGCCAGCCGGGGCACTGGCTCAGGGGGCGTAGACCAGGTCCATCGTGTCGGTGTGCCCGGACCAGCGCAGGTCGAGGCGCCAGCAACCGGCCTGCGGCAGGTCGATGATCGACGGACCGGGGCCACCGGCGACCTCCCGGATCACCCGGGTGTCGGTGCCGTCCAGCCTCGCGGTGATCACCAGGGTTGCCGGTGCGGCCGGGTCGGGCGAGGTCGTGGCGGCGCGAGCCACCCAGAGGATCTTGTTGTTCGACCCGTCCGTTCGGACCTGCCGCAGGGGATGGGCGAACAGCACCGCCACGATGTCACCCTTCGCGCCGAAGACGTGCGGAACCCGCGCGTCCCCGCTGAACCCGGCGTCCGCCCAGTCGGGCAGGGACCCCGTCTCGACCCGCGCCGCGCAGGTGGTCGCGGTGCTCGCCGTGGTTGCCGCACCCGCCGTGGGTGCCGCGCCGCTGGTGGTGGTCGTGCACCCCGCCAGCAGGACCACCGAGGATGCCAGCATCAACCTGCCCCAGGAACCCATCTCGCCCCTTCCGGTACGCGCCGAGAACTCGTCGCACCTTTCCGACACCGCCCAGGCCCGCCGGGTTCCTGGTCCTGTGACCGGGAACGTCTACCGGGTTGGCGGCGACGCCGGAGGGGACAGACCCTCACGGGCGCATGTGAGGATGCCTACGTGGAACAGACACCGAGTCGGCGGGCAGCCTCGGACGTAACGAGGCTTGTGTGACGACCTGGCAGGGCCGAGACGGCTCGTAGACCGGGCTGACCGGCCAGGAACCAGTGCTGCCCGGCCGGCGTGGGTCAGGAATGGTCGCCGTTGGCGAGCGGTGCGCGGAGTTCCGGACGGCGCCGGGCGGCTGTTCACGCGTTCGTCCGACAAATTCGCTGTCCGTGGTCGCAGCGTAGTGGTACACAGCCGAGGTGCAGAACATCTTGGCTTTCCCCGAGGTCCTGCGGTTGATCGAAGACCGCTCAGCCGCGGTCCGCGCCGCGATCGCGTCCGCCCCCGACCTTGATGTCCAGGTCCCCACCTGTCCGGACTGGACGCTGCGCGACCTGGCGCAGCACCTCGGCGACGGCCGCCGCCGCCAGGCCGCCATCATCGCGGCGGGCCCGGGTGCTGAGCCCCCGGCGAGGACGGACCCGAAGGGCGCCCCGACAGCGCCCCGCGACCGCGAAGCCCTGGACGCCTGGCTGGCCGAGTCGACCGAGCTCATGCTCGACGCGATGCGCGCGGCCGGCCCGAACCGCGGCTGCTGGACCTGGTGGGGTCGCTCGCAGGCCCCGCAGACCAGCGGAGCCGTGGCCCGACACCAGATCCAGGAGTTGGCCGTCCACACCTACGACGCCCAACTCACCCAGGGGGCCGCACAGCCGCTGCCGACGGACGTCGCGGTCGAAGGCGTCGACGAGTTCCTGACGACCGTCGCGGCGACGACCGTCCCCTGGCCGTTCAACCCGGCGACCATCGACCTGCACACGACCGAGGGCCGCTCCTGGCGCCTGACCCTCGACGCCGACGGGGTCCGCTGCGACGACCTCGCCGCCGACGCGCAGCCGGGCGACATGGCGATGCGAGGCACAGCGAGCGACATGGTGCTCTACTTCTACGAGCGCGTCCCGCTCGACGACCTGGAGACCACCGGCGACATCCAGCCGATGGAGCAACTCGCAGACTGGGACCCGAACGCGTACTAGCCCAGTGAGCGCGCGATCTCGATCGCCTCGGCCCTGGTGAGGGTGCCCTCAAGCCGGTAGCTCACGTCGTTGTCCTGCCAGATCAGGGTCGAGCCGGCAAGTCGGGCGGTCTCCCGGCGGATCCCGCCTGCCCGGTCCACGTAGGACAACACGTGCGGGCCGTCGACCCAGACGGCGAAGTCGCCGTTGACCTGGACCCAGTTCGCGCCCGGCGGAGTCACCTCCTTGTGGAAGGCCAGGTCGAGGTGACCGTCGAACGCGTCGACGCGCAGCGCGCCCCCGTCGTAGAGCAGCGTCGCCACCCGGTACCGGCCCGTGGCGTCCGGGTCGGCGACCAGCACCTGCTCGGGCGTGCCCAGCATCGCCGGTAGGCGGATCGGAAACCGCACCGCCCGTTGGGCCTCGTCCAGGGCGACGGCCCGCTGCCCGGGCAACGGCGACGCGGTGCCGCCGGGCGGCGTCGGGGCGGGTGAGGTGGCGATGCTGACCCCGGCGAAGCGCAGCAGCCCCGTGACGACGTCGGCGATCGCGGCCCGCGTCGGCGGCAACACCGCCACCAGCAGGCCGACGAGCGCGACCACGGCGAGCGATCGCCACCGGCGCCGCCGGGGCGCGGGCGTGCCGAGTCGTACGCGGACGCGGGCGGTCACGTCGGGCGGATCGGGGGTGTCCAGCCAGGCGGACAGGTCGCGCAGTTCCCGTTCGAGGTCACCCATGCCGGACCTCCTCACGGTCGAGCAGGCCACGAAGCTTCGCCAGCGCCCGGGACGTCCGCGACTTCACCGTGCCCCGGGGCCAGCCCAGAGCCGCCACCGTCTCCTCCTCGGTGAGATCGAGGAAGAACCGGCAGACGATCACCTCGCGGTCCCGTACCGGCAGTTGTCGCAGGGCCCGCACCAGCGACGCTCGGCGCTCCCCGGCGAGGACCGCGCCGACCGCGTCGTCCTCGGCGACCTCGGACGTCGGGTCCGCTGCCGCCGCCCGTAGGACGAGCCCGTCGCGCCGGCCACGCGAGCGGTGCAGGTTACGGGTCTCGTTCGCGACGATCGCGAGCAGCCACGACCGGAAGGACGCGTCGCCCCGGTAACGGGACAGCTTCCGGTACGCCTTCACAAACGCCTCCTGGATGACGTCCTCGGAGTCCGAGCCCGCGCCGAGCAGCACCGCGGTCCGGTACGCGGACGCGGTGTGCCGGGTGACCAGGAGGTCGTACGCCTCCAGGTCGCCTGCCCGAGCGCGGGTGACGAGCGCCTCGTCGTCCAGGGGAGCCTCCGTTCGGATCACACTCATGACACCGCCCACCCGCTGCGGGTTCCACAGGGATTTCCCGACGCAGGTCAGCTCTCTCCCATCCGGCGTGCAGCGTATTGCCAGGAACCGGTGCTGCACTGGAGGGACGTCGAGGAGAGGGGCGGGCATGAGCTGGTTCAACCGCCGGTCACGGGGTGCCGAGGCGACCCCGACGAAGCTGGACCGGGAGGCGACCCGCGACGACCTCGCGGCGCTGGAGGCGTTCGTCGCCACCCGTCGCGGGGTGGAGTTCTACCTGGAACCGGAGACCACCGCGACCGACACCACGGTGGTGGCGATCGCCCACGACGGCGAGTGGATCCGCCGCCGTACCGGAACGCCCCGCGCGGCCGGGGCCATCGCCCGCAAGCACGCGGTGCCGCTGTACGAGGCGGCGCGCACCGGCTACCCGGAACGGATGCGGACCTGGAGCCGGGCCCACCCGGAACGCCACGCCCGCTGATCGGGGCGTCGACCGGTGTCGGTCGTCGCGCGTGGCGTGTTCGGTCCCGGGCATGTGTCGTTCGGCGCCTTTGGAGCTGAATCGTTGGCGATATCGCCGTACGGCCGGACCTGAAGCCGATGCGCGGACCGGGAGCCGAGGCGGCTGAATCGTCTACGACATCAGCTCCAAAGGGGCCGCGTGAACACTCCGCCCCCTGCCACGGGCCAGTCCGCAGGGCCGATCAACCAGTTCGCCCAGCCCGCCATTGCGGCGAGATGCATCCCCCGCGCGCCGATATTTCCGCAGGTCAATGTGGTGAGCGTGGTCGGGTGGGGGTGGGGTCCGCGTTGACCGGCGGCGCGGCGGTGTGGCAGCATTCGCGGCCTGACGGCAGTGAAGGAAGTCGGTGCGAATCCGACGCGGTCCCGCCACTGTCACCGGGGAGCGATCCCCCCTCGTGAGTCACGGCCGTGTGTCTGCGGTTGGAAGGCCGGGGGAGAGCGTCGATCCGGAAGCCAGGATACTTCGGCCGTCGGGACGTACCCCAGGGCGTGGACACCCGAGGAGGACCCGATGACGCACGGCGTCTCATTCATCGACGATTATCGTCGTATAGCGCTCCAGGCAGTGCATTCCAAGGACACCGGCCACCGGCACCGCTGAGCTGATCGCCCGGCGCTGACCGGCCCCGACGCCTGCATCGGTGCCCGGTTCGCTCGGGCCGTCGTACCGGCTGACGCCGTACCCACCCGCATCGCCCCGGTCGCCCCCGTGAGGGCCCAGGGCGTCATTTTCCGGAGCCTGCCGTGCGCATCCTGCTGCTGTCCACCGCCGACACCGACCTGCTGGCCGCCCGCGCCAGCGGCGCCGACTACCGGTTGGCCAACCCCGCCCGGGTCGCCGTCGAGGAGGTGCCCGCCCTGCTCGACGGGGTCGCCCTCGTCGTCGTACGCCTGCTCGGCGGTCGGCAGGCGTGGCCGGACGGCCTCGCCGCGGTGCTCGCCACCGGCGTGCCGACGGTCGTGCTCGGCGGCGAGGCGCTGCCCGACGCGGAGCTGATGGCCATCTCCACCGTGCCGTCCGGGGTCGTCACCCAGGCGCTGGCGTACCTGGTGGAAGGCGGCCCGGACAACCTCGGACAGTTGGCCCGGTTCCTCTGCGACACGGTGCTGCTCACCGGCGAGGGGTTCGCCGCACCCGCGCCCACCCCGGCGTACGGCGTGCACGGCGAACACCCCGCCGACCCGGACCGGCCCACAGTGGGAATCGTCTTCTACCGGGCGCACGCCCTCGCCGGCAACACCGACTTCGTCGACGTGCTCGCGGACGCGGTCCACAAAGCCGGAGCCAACCCGCTACCGATCTTCTGCGGCTCGCTGCGGGGGCTGACCGCGGGCGCCGGCCCGCTCGGGCTCTTCGCCCGCTGTGACGCGCTGCTGGTCACGGTGCTCGCGGCCGGCGGCGCGGTCGCCGCGGACGCCTCCGGTGGCGGCGACGAGGACGCCTGGGACGTCGGTGCCCTGGCCGCCCTGGACGTGCCGGTCATCCAGGCGCTCTGCCTCACCAGCACCCGCGCGCAGTGGGCCGACAGCGACGCCGGCCTGTCCCCACTGGACGCCGCCATGCAGGTGGCCATCCCCGAGTTCGACGGCCGGATCGTCACCGTGCCGTTCTCGTTCAAGCAGATCGACGCCGACGGGCTCTCGGTCTACGCCGCCGATCCCGAGCGGGCCGCCCGGGTCGCCGGGATCGCGGTGCGCCACGCCCGACTGCGGTACGTGCCGCACGCCGACAAGCGGGTCGCCGTCGTGCTCAGCTCGTACCCCACCAAGCACTCCCGGGTCGGCAACGCCGTCGGGTTGGACACCCCGGCCTCGGCGGTCCGGCTGTTCGCCGCGCTGACCGAGGCCGGCTACGACCTGGGTGACACGCCACCGCCCGACGACGGCGACGCGCTGATCCACGCGCTGATCGCCGCCGGTGGTCACGACGTGGAGTGGCTCACCCCGGACCAGTTGGCCGCCGCCGAGGCCCGGATTCCGGGACCGACGTACCGGCGCTGGTTCGACGAGGTCCCGGCCGAGCTGCGCGAGCGGATGCGGGAGCACTGGGGTGAGCCGCCGGGCGAGCTGTACACCGAGGGCGGCGACATCGTGCTCGCCGGGCTGCGCTTCGGCAACGTGGTGCTGCTGATCCAGCCGCCCCGCGGCTTCGGGGAGAACCCGATCGCCATCTACCACGACCCGGACCTGCCGCCCAGCCACCACTACCTGGCCGCGTACCGCTGGTTGACCGCGCCGGTCGCGGACGGCGGTTTCGGCGCGGACGCCGTGGTGCACCTCGGTAAGCACGGCACCCTGGAGTGGCTGCCCGGCAAGGGCCTCGGCCTGGCCGCCGACTGCGCACCCGACGCGGTCCTCGGCGACCTGCCGCTGGTGTACCCGTTCATCGTCAACGACCCCGGCGAGGGCACCCAGGCCAAGCGGCGGGCGCACGCCGTGGTCGTCGACCATCTGGTCCCGCCGATGGCCCGCGCCGAGACCTACGGCGACCTGGCCAAGCTGGAACAACTGCTCGACGAGTACGCGACAGTGCAGGCCCTCGACCCGGCCAAGGTGCCGACCGTGCGGGCCCAGATCTGGGACCTGGTGCGCGCCGCCGAGCTGCACCACGACCTGCACGCCGAGGCGATGCCCGACGCGGACGACTTCGACGACTTCGTGCTGCACCTCGACGGGTACCTGTGCGAGGTCAAGGACGTGCAGATCCGCGACGGGCTGCACATCCTCGCCGACGCGCCCACCGGCGAGCCCCGGGTCAACCTGGTCCTCGCGGTACTGCGCGCCCCGCAGATCTGGGGCGGCGCCCGGGCCCTGCCCGGCCTGCGACAGGCCCTGGCCGTCGCGTACTCCCTCGACGAGCAGGAGTTGCTCGCGTCGCCGGGACAGCGACTGGCGCTGCCTGCCGCGCTGACCGACGTGGTGGACGGGCCGGCCGGCACCGCCGCCGACGCGATCGACCTCATCGAGGCCCTCGCGCGGCGGCTGGTCGTGGGCATGGAGACCCTGGACTGGGCGGTGGACACGGTTGACGCCGTGGTGACGGAGGTGACCGGTCGGTCGATGCCGGACGTCGCCGCGGTGCTGCACTTCGCCGCCACCGAGCTGGTGCCCCGACTGGACCGCACCACGGACGAGCTGACCAACACCCTCGGGGCGCTGGACGGGAGGTTCGTGCCGCCCGGCCCTTCCGGCTCACCCACCCGGGGCCTGGTCAACGTGCTGCCCACCGGCCGCAACTTCTACTCCGTCGACCCGAAGGCCATCCCCAGCCGCAACGCCTGGGACGTCGGGGTGGCCCTCGCCGACTCGCTGCTGGCCCGGCACCTCGCCGACACCGGGACGTACCCCCGCTCGGTGGGGTTGACAGTGTGGGGCACCAGCGCGATGCGAACCCAGGGCGACGACATCGCCGAGGTGCTCGCGCTGCTGGGCTGCCGGCCGGTCTGGGACGACCGGTCCCGGCGGGTCACCGGCGTCGAGGTGGTGCCGACCGCCGAGCTGGGCCGCCCGCGTGTCGACGTCACAGTGCGCATCTCCGGGTTCTTCCGCGACGCGTTTCCGCACGTGGTGGCGCTGCTCGACGACGCCGTCCGGCGGGTCGCCGCCCTGGACGAGCCGGACGAGGAGAACTACCTGCGGGCGCACGTCGCCGTCGACCTCGCCGAGCACGGCGACGAGCGGCGGGCCACCGCCCGGATCTTCGGCTCCAAGCCCGGCGCCTACGGCGCTGGGCTGCTGCCCCTGATCGACGCCCGGACCTGGCGCAGCGACGCCGACCTGGCCGAGGTGTACGCGGTGTGGGGCGGCTACGCGTACGGCCGGGGCCTGGACGGGCGGGAGGCGCGCGCCGACATGGAGCGCTCGTTCGCCCGGATCGCGGTGGCGGTGAAGAACCAGGACACCCGCGAGCACGACATCGTCGACTCCGACGACTACTTCCAGTACCACGGCGGGATGGTGGCGATGGTCCGCCACCTCACCGGCACGTCACCGCAGGCGTACGTGGGTGACTCGGCGATGCCGCACGACGTGCGCACCCGCACGCTGGGCGAGGAGACCCGGCGGGTGTTCCGGGCCCGGGTGGTCAACCCGAAGTGGATCGCCGCGATGCGCCGGCACGGCTACAAGGGCGCGTTCGAGCTGGCGGCCACCGTGGACTACCTGTTCGGCTACGACGCCACCGCCGGTGTGGTCGACGACTGGATGTACGAGCACCTGGCCGCCGCGTACCTCTTCGACGAGACGACCCGGGAGTTCCTGGAGCAGTCCAACCCGTGGGCGTTGCGCGGCATCACCGAGCGGCTGTTGGAGGCCGCCGACCGGGGGCTGTGGGCCAAGCCGGAGCCGGCCACCCTCGACCGGCTGCGCGACACGTACCTGGCCAGCGAGGGCGACCTGGAGGACCGGGCATGACCGTGACCACGACCTATCCGTTCAGTGCGGTGCTCGGCATGGCCGACATGCGGCTGGCGTTGCTGCTCAACGCGGTCTCCCCGGCGATCGGCGGGGTGCTGGTCCGGGGTGAGAAGGGGACCGCCAAGTCCACCGCCGTGCGGGCCCTCGCCGCGCTGCTGCCCCCGGTGCGTCGGGTGGCCGGCTGCCGGTTCGGCTGTGACCCGGCCGAGCCCGACCCGGCCTGCCCGGACGGCCCGCACCCGGCCGACGCCGCCGCCGAGACCCGTCCGGCCCGCCTCGTCGAGCTGCCGGTGGGCGCCGCCGAGGACCGGGTGGTCGGCGCACTGGATCTGGAGAAGGCGATCGGCGAGGGCGTACGCGCCTTCGAGCCGGGCCTGCTCGCCGCCGCGCACCGGGGTGTGCTCTACGTCGACGAGGTCAACCTGCTGCACGACCACCTCGTCGACCTGCTGCTCGACGCGGCGGCGATGGGCCGCAGCCACGTCGAGCGGGAGGGCGTCTCGGTCAGCCACGCGGCCCGGTTCCTGCTGGTCGGCACGATGAACCCGGAGGAGGGGGAGCTGCGCCCACAGCTGCTCGACCGGTTCGGACTCACCGTGGAGGTGGGCGCCAGCCGGGACCCGGAGATCCGGGTCGAGGTGGTCCGCCGCCGGCTGGCCGCCGACGCGGACCCGGTCGGCTTCGCCGCCCGCTGGGCCGACGCCGACGCGGAGATCGCCGGCCAGGTGGCCGCCGCCCGCCGCCGACTTCCCGGGGTACGACTGCCGGACGCCGCGTTGCGGCAGATCGCCGAGGTGTGTGCGGCGTTCGACGTGGACGGGATGCGGGCCGACATCGTCACCGCCCGGACCGCCCTCGCCCACGCCGCCTGGCACGGCCGGGACCGGGTCACCATCGACGACGTCCGGGTGGCCGCCCGGCTGGCCCTGCCGCACCGCCGCCGCCGCGACCCGTTCGACACCCCCGGGCTGGACGAGAAGCGCCTCGACGAGGCGTTGCAGCGCGCCCAGGACGCCCACCCCGACGACCCGGACGACGCCGGCCCGGACGACCGTGGCCCGGACGGCGGCCCGCGGGGCGGTGGCCCGGCCGGTGGCGGCGGCGGCCCGAACGGGGGCGGCCCGAGCGGGGGCGGCCCGGCCGGTGGCGGCCCGAGTGGCGACGGTCCGCAGGGCGGCGACGACGGTGGCGACGGCGCCGACCACTGTGGACCCGGGTCGGCCGGGCACTCGGCGGCGCGGAACGACGCCGGCCCGGACGGGCGCACCGACGGCCCGGACGGCACCGACGGCTGGCCGCAGAGCCAGCCGGGCGACCGGGGCGACGACGACGGCCAGAACTCGCGCCCGCGCGGTGGCCGTCAGTCGGCAACCGGTGCCGACGACCCGACCGGCGGCGGGGAGTCCCAGCCGGTGGCCGTACCCCGGGGTGGACTGAAGGCGCGGGTGCTCACCGCGCCCGGCCTGGGTGACGGGGTGCCGGGCCGACGGTCGCGGGCCCGCACCGGGCGGGGCCGCACCACCGGCGCCCGGGTGCCGGCGGGTCGGGTCGGCGCACTGCACCTGCCGGCGACGATCCGCGCCGCCGCGCCGCACCAGGCGGCCCGTGGCCGGCTCACCGGTCCGCTGCGGCTGCGCAGGGACGACCTGCGCGAGGCGGTCCGTGAGGGGCGCGAGGGCAATCTGGTGCTGTTCGTGGTGGACGCGAGCGGCTCCATGGGTGCCCGGCAGCGGATGACCACAGTGAAGGACGCGGTGCTCGCCCTGCTCACCGACGCGTACCAGCGGCGGGACAAGGTCGCGGTGATCGCGTTCCGGGGTGCCGGCGCCCGGACCCTGCTGCCGGCGACCTCGTCGGTGCTGGCCGCCTCGACCCGGCTGGCCGAGCTGCCCACGGGCGGGCGTACGCCGCTGGCCGAGGGGCTGCTCGCCGCCGCGGAGCTGTTGCGGGTGGAGCGCCTGCGCGACCCGAAGCGCCGCCCACTGGTCCTCATCGTCACCGACGGCCGGGCCACCGCCGGCACCCGCCCGCTGGACCGGGCGGCAGCAGCCGCGAAGGTCCTGGCCGCCACCGGGGCGCCGTGCGTGGTCGTCGACTGCGAATCCGGCCCGGTCCGCCTGCACCTGGCCACCCGCCTGGCCACCCAGCTGAAGGCCCCCCGAACCCCCCTGGAAGCCCTCACCCACCCCCGCGATCTTGCACTTCCTGTCGCGGCATAACGGACCACACGCACATATGACCAACACAAACTGCAAGATCGCGGAAGAGGCGGGCGCAGGAGTGCCCGCGGGACGGGGGACGGGCTGATGCCGCAGGGACAACCGAGTTCGGTGCCCGCTGACGGGTTGACGACCCGGCAGCGGCGGCACCGGCCGCTGCTGATCGTCCACACCGGACAGATGAAGGGAAAGTCGACGGCGGCCTTCGGGTTGGCGTTGCGGGCCTGGACGGCCGGTCTGCCGGTCGGGGTGTTCCAGTTCGTCAAGAGCGCCAAGTGGCGGGTGGGGGAGGAGAACGCCTTCCGGGCGCTCGGCGAGGTGCACGAGCGCACCGGCCAGGGCGCGCCGGTGGCCTGGCACAAGATGGGCGAGGGCTGGTCCTGGATCCAGCGCGGCGGCGACGCCGACCACGCCGCCGACGCCCTGGAGGGCTGGCGGCAGATCCAGCGTGACCTGGCCGCTGAGCGCTACGGGCTGTACGTGCTGGACGAGTTCACCTACCCGATGAAGTGGGGCTGGGTGGACGTCGACGAGGTGGTCGCCACCCTGGCCGATCGCCCCGGCTTCCAACACGTCGTGATCACCGGTCGGGACGCCGACCCGCGCCTGGTCGCCGCCGCCGACCTGGTCGCCGAGCTGACCAAGGTCAAGCACCCGATGGACGCCGGCCAGAAGGGTCAGAAGGGCATCGAGTGGTGAGCGCGCACCAGTCGCTGCCCCGGGTGGTGGTCGCCGCGCCGGCCAGCGGACACGGCAAGACCACGGTGGCCACCGGGCTGCTCGCCGCACTGCGCCGACGGGGCCTCACGGTCAGCCCGCACAAGGTCGGCCCCGACTACATCGACCCCGGCTACCACGCCCTCGCCGCCGGGCGGCCCGGGCGCAACCTCGACCCGTTCCTGGTCGGGGCCGACCGGATCGCCGCCCTGCTGCGACACGGCGCGAGCGTCCCCACCCCCGCCGACATCGCCGTGGTGGAGGGCGTCATGGGCCTGCACGACGGTGCGGTGGGCCGCCGCGACTACGCCTCCACCGCGCACGTCGCCCGGCTGATCGAGGCACCCGTGCTGCTGGTGCTGGACACCACCGCGCAGGGCCGGTCGGCCGCCGCGCTCACCCTCGGCATGGCCGCGTTCGACCCGGCGGTACGGATCGGCGGGGTGATCCTCAACCGGGTCGGCTCACCGCGACACGAGACGCTGCTGCGCGACGCCCTCGCCGAGGTGGGCGTACCGGTGCTCGGGGCGGTCACCCGCGCCGCCGAGGTGGCCGCGCCGGCCCGGCACCTCGGACTGGTGCCGGTCGCCGAGCGGGCACCCGAATCAGTCGCGATCGTCACCGCGCTCGCCGAGCTGGTCGAGGCCACAGTGGACCTCGATGCCGTGCTCGCCCTGGCCCGGACCGCCCCGCCGCTGACCACCCCGGCGTGGGACCCGGTCGCCGCCGTCGGCGGGCCGGCCGGCGTCGAGCGACCACGGGTCGCCCTCGCCGGTGGTCCGGCCTTCACCTTCTCGTACGCGGAGACCGCCGAACTGCTCACCGCGGCCGGCGCGGACGTCGTCACCGTCGACCCGCTACGCGACCCGGCGCTGCCCACCGGCACCCGGGCGGTGGTGATCGGCGGCGGCTTCCCCGAGGCGTACGCCCAGACGCTGGCCGACAACAGCGGGCTCCGCGCCGAACTGGCCGACTTCGACGGGCCGATCGTGGCCGAGTGCGCAGGGCTGCTCTACCTCGGGCGGTCCCTGGACGGCGTACCGATGTGCGGCCGACTGGACCTGACCGCCCGGATGACCGACCGGCTCACCCTCGGCTACCGGGAGGCCCTCGCCGTCACCGACTCCCCGGTGGCGCGCGCCGGCGAGCCGGTACGCGGCCACGAGTTCCACCGCACCACCACCGACCCGGGGCACGGCGACGCGTCGGCGTGGCGCTGGAACGACACCGAGCACGGCTTCGTCGCCGGTCGGGTGCACGCGTCCTACCTGCACACCCACTGGGCCGGCCACCCGGACGCGGCCCGTCGACTGGTCGAGGCGTGCCGATGAGCACCGACGCCACGCTCACCGGGGTCGGCGTCGGCCCGGGCGACCCGGAACTGCTCACCGTCAAGGCGGTGCGGCTGCTGCGCGAGGCCGACCTGGTCTTCGTACCCGTGATGGCGGACCGGGCCACGCCCGCCGCGACCGCCGGTGCGACGCCGCCGGGTGCGGACACCGGGCGGGCCGAGGCGACAGTCCGCTCCCACGTCGCGGCGGAGCGGCTGCGCCGGCTGCCGTTCGCGCTGGACGACCGGGGTGGGGTCACCGCGCGCCGGGCGGCCGCCTGGGACGACGCCGCCCAGGTGGTGGTCGAGGCGATCGACGCGGGTGCGCGGTCCGTCGCGTTCGCCACCATCGGCGACCCCAACGTCTACTCCACCTTCGGCTACCTGGCCCAGAGCGTCCGCGCCCTACGCCCGGCCGTGCGGGTGGCGACAGTGCCCGGCGTCACCGCCATGCAGGAGCTGGCGGCGCGCAGCGGGACCCCGCTCTGCGAGGGACGCGAGCCGCTCACCCTGCTGCCGGCCACCGCCGGCCTGGCGCTCTTCGCCGACGCCCTCGCCGGGCCGGGCACCGTGGTCGCCTACAAGGGCTGGCGGCGGCACCCGGAGCTGCTCGCCGAGCTGCGCCGGCAGGGCCGCCTCGCCGACGCGGTGCTCGGACGCAGCCTGGGGCTGCCCGGTGAACGGATCGGGCCGGTCGACGACACCGAGCACGACCTGCCGTACCTGTCGACGCTGCTGGTTCCGGCCCGCCGCGAGCACCGAGGAGGAAAGCTGTGACCAGCGACGGCACCGTGTGGTTCGTCGGAGCCGGCCCCGGGGCGGCGGACCTGCTGACCCTGCGGGCCGCCCGGGTGATCGCCGAGGCGGACATCGTGATCTGGGCGGCCAGCCTGGTGCACGCCGACGTGCTCGACCACGCCCGCCCCGGCGCGGAGATCGTCGACTCGTCGCAGCTGCCCATCGAGGGTGTGCTGCCGCTCTACCAGCGTGCCGCCGAACAGGGGCTGAGAGTCGCCCGGATCCACTCCGGAGACCCGGCGCTGTGGGGCGCGGTGCAGGAGCAGCTGGAGCTGTGTCGGGAGCTCGGCCTGGCCGTCGAGATCGTGCCCGGGGTGTCGTCGTTCACCGCCGTCGCGGCGATCGTCGGGCGCGAGCTGACAGTGCCCGAGGTGGCCCAGTCGGTCATCCTCACCCGCCTCGAAGGCGGCAAGACCCCGATGCCGCCCGGCGAACGGCTCCGCGACTTCGCCCGGCACGGCACCACCATGGCGCTGTTCCTCTCCGCCGCCCGCTCCGGGCAGGTGCAGGCCGAGCTGCTGGCCGGCGGCTACCCGGAGGACACCCCGGCCGTGGTGGCGTACCAGGCGACCTGGCCCGACGAACTGGTGGTGCGCTGCACGGTCGGCACCCTCGAAGCGACGGTCAAGCAGCACAAGCTGTGGAAGCACACCCTCTTCCTGGTCGGGCCGGCCCTCGCCGCCGAGGGCACCCGCTCGCACCTCTACCACCCCGGGCACTTCCACACCTTCCGCCGGGCCGAGCCGGCCGCCCGCGCCGAGCTGCGCCGCCAGACCGGCGTCCGCACCGGGGGGACAGCCACACCGGGGCACACACCATGACGTACGCCGAGCCGCCGCTGCGCGAGCCGGACCTGCCGCGCACCGCGAAGGTCCGGCCCACCGCGCTGCGCACCGGCTGGACCACCGGCGCGTGCGCGACGGCGGCGGCGAAGGCCGCGGTCACCGCGCTGGTCACCGGCACCACCCAGCAGGAGGTGGAGATCGGGCTGCCCGCCGGACGTCGGGTGCGCTTCCCGGTGGAGCGCTGCGAGGTGACCGGCACCCCACCGGTCCGGGCCGAAGCGGTGGTGGTCAAGGACGCCGGGGACGATCCGGACGTCACCCACGGCGCCGAGCTGACCGCAACAGTGAACTGGACCGACGTACCCGGCCTGCGGCTGGCCGGTGGTGCCGGCGTCGGCACCGTCACCAAACCCGGCCTCGGGCTCGCGGTCGGCGGCCCGGCGATCAACGACACCCCCCGCCGGATGATCGGCGAGGCGGTGGCCGAGGTGGTCGACCTCGGCGAGGTCGGGGTCCGGGTGGTGATCAGCGTGCCCCGGGGCGAGATCATGGCCCGCAAGACCACCAACCGTCGGCTCGGCATCCTCGGCGGTATCTCGATCCTGGGCACCACCGGGATCGTCCGTCCCTTCTCCACCGCGTCGTGGCGCGCCAGCGTCGTGCAGGCCGTGCACGTGATGGCCGCCCAGGGCGAGCCGACAGTGGTGCTCTGCACCGGAGGGCGTACCGAGCGGGCCGCCCGCACGCTCCTGCCCGACCTGCCCGAGGTCTGCTTCGTCGAGGTCGGCGACTTCACCGGGGCCGCCGTGACCGCCGCCGTCGGTGACGCGATGACCGGGGTGGTCTTCGTCGGCATGGCCGGCAAGCTCGCCAAACTCGCGGCCGGCATCCTGATGACCCACTACACCCGCTCCAAGGTGGACCTCTCCCTGCTCGGCGCGGTAACCGCCGAGGCCGGAGGCGACCCGTCGCTCGTCGCCGCCGTGACCGAGGCGAACACCGGGCGGCACGCGTACGAGCTGTGGGAGGCCGCCGGGCTGCTCGGCCCGGCCGGGGACCTGCTCTGCCAGCGGGTCCGCCAGGTGTTGCGGCGTTTCGCCGGTCCGACGGTCACCGTGGACGTGGCGATGGTCGACTTCGCCGGAGCGCACGTCGTCGCCTCGTCCGGCCGGTGGCCCCGATGACGCGGACGGCGTCGGCGGCGCCAGCGACCGCCGTGACAGTGGTCGGCCTGGACGCGGCGGGCGCACCGCCGCACCCCGCACTCGCACCGGTGCTGGCCACCGCCGGACTGGTGGTCGGGGCCGCCCGGCACCTGGCCGCGGTGCCCGTACCGGCCGGCGCTGACACCATCAGCCTCGGACCGCTCGCCCCCGCCCTGCGCCGCCTCGCCGAGGCCGTCGACGCCGGGGTGCCGGCCGTGGTGCTGGCCAGCGGCGATCCCGGCCTGTTCGGCATCGTCCGGCGGCTGCGCGCGTCCGGGCTGCCGCTGCGGGTGGTGCCGGCGGTGTCCAGTGTGGCCGCCGCGTTCGCGCGCGCCGGACTGCCCTGGGACGGCGCCGCCGTGGTCACCGCGCACGGGCGTGATCCCCGAGCCGCAGTGAACGCCTGCCGGGCGCTGCCACTGGTCGCGGTGCTCACCGCGCCCGGCGCCGGCGCGGCCGAGTTGGGCGCCGGCCTGATCGGCTGGTCCCGCCGCCTGCTGGTCGCCGAGCACCTGGGCACCGCCGCCGAACGGATCCGCGCGGTGACCCCCGAACAGGCCGCCGCCGAGACCTGGGCCGACCCGCACGTCCTGCTCAGCCTCGCCGACGCCGTGCCCGCCGACGCCGTGCCCGCCAACGCCGTGCCCGCCGATGCTGCGCCCGAGAGGGGCGCGGCCGGCGGAATGCGCGCCGACAACCAGCCCGCCGCCGCGCCGGCCGGAGGCTGGGCGCTGCCGGAGGCCCGGTACGCCCACCGCGACTCCATGATCACGAAGTCGGAGGTGCGCGCCCTCGTCGTCGCCCGGCTGCGCCCCCGACTGGGCCGGCTGATCTGGGACGTCGGGGCGGGCAGCGGCTCGGTCGGCATCGAGTGCGCGCTGCTCGGCGCGGCCGTGCTCGCCGTCGAACAGGACCCCGAGGCCGGTGCCACCGTCCAGGCCAACGCCGCCGCCCACGCCGTGCACCTCCGGCTGGTCACCGGACGTGCCCCGGCGGCACTGGCCGACCTCCCCGAACCCGACGCGGTCTTCATCGGCGGTGGCGGCGTCGACGTCCTCACCGCCGTGGTGGCCCGCCGGCCCGAGCGGGTGGTGCTCACCCTGGCCGCACTGGACCGGGTCGCACCGGCCGTGGGTCTGCTGCGCGCCGCCGGCTACACGGTCGAGGGCAGCCAGCTCTCCGCCGCCCGCCTCGCCGACCTGCCCGGCGGGTCGATCCGCCTCGCGGCCACCAACCCGGTGGTCGTCCTCACCGGGGAGCGCCAGTGACCGACCAGAACCCGCCCGCCCGGATCGGCCTGGTGGCGGCCACCGCCGCCGGCCGCCGGCACGCCGACACAGTGACCGCCGCCTGGCCGCACGCCCGGCTGGTCGAGGCGGAGACCGTCGCCGACGCGCTGCGGACCGCCTGGGCCGGCTGTGACGCGGTCATCGCGTTCCTGGCCACCGGGGCGGTGGTGCGGATCGTCGCGCCGCTGCTCGACGACAAGCGCACCGACCCGGCGGTGGTGGTCGTCGACGAGGCGGCCCGGCACGCCGTGGCGCTGCTCGGTGGGCACGCCGGTGGGGGCAACGCGCTCGCCGAGCAGGTCGCCGCCCTGCTGGACGCTCAACCGGTGATCACCACCGCCACCGACGCTGTCGACCTGCCGGGGCTGGACACCCTCGGCTGGCCGGTCCAGGGCGCGGTCGCCGCAGTGTCCCGGGCCATCCTGGACGGCGAGCCGGTCCGGCTGATCGCCGACGCCGACTGGCCGCTGCCCGCCCTGCCCCCGAATGTGCGCGCCGCCGACGAGGACCCGACCGACGACGGGTACCGGCTGCTGATCACCGACCGGGTCGTGTCACCCGACGAGCGGACCGCCGTGCTGCGGCCGCCGTCGTTGGTCGCCGGGGTGGGCGCGAGTCGAGGCGTACCCGCCGCCGAGGTGGCGGAACTGCTGCACCGGGTGCTGGCCGAGGCCGGCCTCGACCCGGCGAGCCTGCGCTGCGTGGCCACCGCCGACATCAAGGCCGACGAGGCGGGCATCCGCAGCACCGTCGACGCGCTCGGCGTACGCCTGGTGACCTGGCCGGCGACGCGGCTGGCGGCGGTCGACGTGCCGCACCCCAGCGAGGTGGTCCGCGCCGCTGTCGGCACGCCGAGCGTGGCGGAGGCCGCGGCCCTGCTCGGCCCGGACGGCCGGTCCGACGACGCGACGCTGCTGGTGGGCAAGACCGCGACGGCGATGGCCACCGTGGCGGTGGCCCGGCACGCGCCACGCGGCCGGCTCGCCGTCGTCGGCCTCGGGCCGGGCGCCGCCGACCTGCGCACCCCCCGCGCGGTGGCCGAGCTACGTCGCGCCGCCGTGGTGGTCGGCCTCGACCAGTACCTGGAGCAGGTCCGCGACGTGCTCCGCCCCGGCACCCGGGTGCTCTCCAGCGGGCTGGGCGCGGAGGAGGCGCGGGCGCGCGCCGCCGTCGCCGAGGCCGCCGCCGGCCGGGCGGTCGCGCTGATCGGCTCCGGCGACGCCGGGGTGTACGCGATGGCCAGCCCCGCCCTGGAGTACGCCGACGAGCGCATCGACGTGGTGGGCGTGCCCGGTGTCACCGCCGCGCTCGCTGCCGGGGCGCTGCTCGGCGCGCCGCTCGGCCACGACCACGCCTACCTGAGCCTGTCCGATCTGCACACCCCGTGGGAGGTCATCGAGCGGCGGGTGACCGCCGCCGCCGAGGGTGACTTCGTGACGCTGTTCTACAACCCGCGCAGCCGGGCCCGCGACTGGCAGCTCGGCAAGGCGCTCGGCATCCTCGCCGCGCACCGGTCACCGGACACCCCGGTGGGCGTGGTGCGCAACGCCAGCCGCCCCGGCGAACGGGTGCACCTCGCCACAGTGGCCACGCTCGACCCGGCCATCGTCGACATGTACAGCGTCGTGGTCGTCGGCAGCAGCGACACGCGGCTGGTCGCCGGCCGGATGGTCACACCCCGGGGGTACCGGTGGCGTTCGTGACGATCGACGCCTGCCAGGGCTGCGGCGCCTGCCTGCTCACCTGCCCCACGCACGCGATCCGACCGGTCGCCGGTGGCCTCACGGTCCGCGCCGACCGGTGCACCGGCTGCCTGGAGTGCCTGGAGATCTGTCCGGTCGACGCGATCCGCGTCGTCGAGCCCGACCCCTGTGAAGGAGCCCGATGAGCCGGGTGGTGCACCCCATCGAGGCCGAGTCGTACCGCATCCTGCGCGAGCGCGTCGACCTGTCGCACCTGCCGCCGCTGAGCCGCGCGGTGACCGAGCGGGTGGTGCACGCCAGCGCCGACCTCGCGTACGTCGACGAGCTGGTCTGCGACGAGGCCGCCCTGGAATCGGGGCTGGCGGCGCTGCGCGCCGGCGCGCCCGTGGTCACCGACGTGGCGATGGTCGCCGCCGGCATCACCCGGGCCGGCCTGGAGCTGGTCTGCCCGGTCGCCGAGCCGGCCGCCGCCGCGCTGGGCCGCTCGGCCGGGATCACCCGCTCGGCGGCGGCCGTCCGGATCGCCCTGGAGCGGGTCGGGACCGGAGCGATCTGGGTGGTCGGCTGCGCGCCCACCGCGCTCGTCGAACTGCTCAGCCTGGACGCCGCACCGGCGCTCGTCGTCGGCCTGCCGGTCGGCTTCGTGGGCGCCGCCGAGTCGAAGGCGGCGCTGCGGGCCAGCGGCCTGCCCGCCGTGTCCAACGTGGGGGAGAAGGGTGGCTCGGCGGTCGCCGCCGCCGCCCTCAACGCCCTGCTCTACGTCGAGGAGAAGTCATGACCGGGTTGGTCATCGTCGGACACGGTACGCGCAGCGCGGCCGGGGTCGAGCAGTTCGCCGCTCTCGTCGAGCGGGTCCGCGGTCGCGGTGACATCGGCGACGTCGAGGGCGGCTTCATCGAGCTGTCCCGCCCACCACTGACCGACGCCGTCGGCGCGCTCGTCGCCCGGGGGCACCGGGCCCTCGTCGCGCTGCCGCTGGTGCTCACCGGCGCCGGTCACGGCAAGGGCGACATCCCCGCCGCGATGGCCCGGGAGCAGCAGCGTCACCCCGGGCTGAGCTACCGCTACGGCCGCCCGCTCGGCCCCCACCCGCTGCTGCACGACGCCCTCGAACAGCGCATCGACGCCGCACTGGCTGGTGCCGACCGGGCCGGCACGTGGGTGGCGTTGATCGGGCGGGGGTCCACCGACCCGGACGCCAACGCGGAGGTCGCCAAGGTCGCCCGGCTGCTCTGGGAGGGACGCGGCTACGCGGGCGTGGAGCCGGGGTTCATCTCCCTGGCGTCTCCGTCGGTGCCGGCCGTGCTGGAGCGCCTGCGCCGCCTCGGCGCACGGCGGATCGTGGTGGCGCCGTACTTCCTGTTCGCCGGGGTGCTGCCGGACCGGATCGTCGCCCAGTCGGCGGAGTTCGCCGCCGCCCACCCCGACCTGGACGTCCGGGTCGCCGAGGTGATCGGCGACTGTGACGCCCTCGCCGACCTTGTCGGAGAGCGGTACGCCGAGGCGCTGGGCGGGGACATCCGGATGAACTGCGACACCTGCGCCTACCGGGTGTTGATGCCCGGCTTCGCGGACAAGGTGGGTCGCCCGCAACGCCCGCACGACCACCCGGACGACCCGGTCGGCCACCACCACCACGACGGGCACGACCACCACCACGGGCACGCACACCACGACCACGACCACGGCTCGGTCGCGGTGGTCGGTGGCGGGCCGGGGCCCGACGACCTGATCACGGTACGTGGCAAGGCGCTGCTCGACGCGGCGGACGTCGTGGTGGTCGACCGACTCGCCCCGCAGGGGCTGCTCGCCGGGCTGCGCCCCGACGTGCTGGTGGTCGACGCCGCGAAGGTGCCCCGTGGCCCGTCGATGGCCCAGGAGGCGATCAACGAGGCGCTGGTGTCGCATGCCCGCGCCGGTCGTCGGGTGGTCCGGCTCAAGGGTGGTGACCCGTACGTCTTCGGGCGCGGCCACGAGGAGGTGCAGGCCTGCGTGGCGGCCGGCGTGCCGGTGACGGTGGTCCCCGGGGTGAGCAGCGCGATCGCCGCGCCGGCCCTCGCCGGCGTGCCGGTGACCCACCGGGGCGTGGCGCACGACGTCACCGTGGTCTCCGGGCACCTGCCGCCCGGGCACCCGGACTCGCTGGTCGACTGGGCGGCGCTGGCCCGGGCCCGGGGCACTGTCGTGCTGCTGATGGCCGTCGACACCATCGCCAAGATCGCGACCGTGCTGATCGAGCACGGCCGTGCCCCGGAGACCCCGGTGCTGGCCGTGCAGGACGCCGGGCTGCCCGACCAGCGATCGGTGCGCGCCCGGCTCGACGAGATCGGCGCAGCCGCCGGCCGGGAGGGCGTCGGCCCGCCCGCCGTCTTCGTCCTCGGCCCGGTGGTAGCTCTCACCACCACCGGGCCGACGGGATGACGACTACTCGCTGCGGGCGGTCTCCGGCCCGGTGATGCGTTCCAGCAGCGGCAGGGTGGAGGCGATGACGCCGAGGCAGGCTGCCAACCCGAGCACGACGATCACGTAGAAGCCCGGCTGCGGCGCGACGAGGGTGTAGTCCATCTGCGCCCGTAGGAACAGGTGGGCGGCGAGCAGGCCCATGCCGATGGCGACGGCGGCGACGGCGAGCATCGGCACGGCGCTCTCCAGCGCCACCACCCGACGCACGACCCGCACCGGAGCGCCGCTGAGCCGCAGCAGGCTGAACGGGCGTCGGCGTTCGGTGAGACCGCCGATGACGCTGACCGCGAGGCTGCACCCACCGAGCGCGAGGCTGGCGACGATGATGACGTTGGCCAGTTGTTCCCAGCCGCGCAGCGTGTTGGCGAACTCCGACTCGAAGTCACCGGGCACGTTCGGTGCCACTTGGAAGGCCGGGAAGGCGGCCTCGAGGGCGGTGCGCGTGCGTTCGACGGCGGCTGCCGATCCGTCCGTGTCGACGACGATCGACATCACCGGCAGCCGTGGGAGATCGTCGAGCGAAACCGACGCGGAGGGCCAGACCCTGGCGGAGGACGCCGACTCCCGGAAGGGGACGAGGCCCGTCGCCACCTCCGCGACGGTGGCGCCCTCGGCGCACCGCCCGTACGCGCTCGGGATGTCCGTGCACGCGATCAGGCCGGGCTCGCTGGCACTCATCCAATCCGGATTCTCGCGAACCGCGGTCGCGGACCGCACACCGGTGACCGAGCGCAGTTCGGTGAAGAGCGTGTCGGGCGCCGCCGGCGCGTCCTCGGGAAGGTAGAGAGACACCTGTCCCGCCTCGGTCGACCCGACCGGGGCCGGGCCGCGGTTGGCGACGATCGTGGTGATCACACCCACGGCCACGCTCGTGACGAAGAGGGCGAGCATGATCCCGCTGATCGCCCGGAAGCCGGCCTTCGGGTTGTCGGCGAGGCGGCGCGCGGCGATGAGCGTGTCCGGGCGGTTGGCGTACCGGGCCAGGATGCGGGCGCCGACCATCGTCAACCACGGGCCGGCGAGGACGAGCCCGGCCATGATGAGCAGCAGGGCGGGCAGGAACACAGCGGTCTGGCCGTCGGACGTCGGAGGGCGGAAGCCGATGGCCAAGAACAGCACCGCAAGGCCGAGCAGGATCGGGATCAGCCGGTACGCGCTGGGCGCGCGGGGGGTGACCCTCCGTGTGACGCCCAGCGGCGAGATCCGCACGCGACGCAGCGAGACCTGGGCCGCCACCGCCGCCCCGGCCGGGACGCCGAGCGCAACGAGCAGCACGTCCAGCACGCCCAGCGACATGTCGCTGGGGAAGAACGGCATGCCGGTGAACGGGATGCCGGCCATCAGGCCGCGCAGCGCGTAGAACAGGGCGAAGCCGACAGCGGTGCCGACGACGGCCGCGACGGTCGCCTCCACGGCCGCGACCATCGAGATCTGCCTCGGTGTGGCGCCGACCAGGCGCATCGCGGCGAAGCGTTGCTCCCGGCGGGCGGCGCTGAGCCGGGTGGCGGTGCCGATGAAGATCAGCACCGGGAACAGCAACCCTCCGGCGATCACGCCCAGGATGAGGTTCATCGTGGTCTCGGGGAGCGCGGGGGTGTCGCCGACGCGGGTGAGTTTCGTGGCGGTGGGCAGCGCGGCCACCTCGTCGGGGGTGCGACCCATGATGACGAGCAGGGTGTCCGGTGAGGTCAGTGCGGCCGGGCCGACGGTGCCGACGGCGCGCCCCGGATAGCGCTCGCCGAGTTCGTCGGCCGGGTGAGCGGCCAGCAGGTCGCGCAGGGCGGGGGAGGCGTAGTACTCCCCGGGGCCGGGCGTGCTCGGGATGCCGGTCGGAGTGGGGGCGCTCGGCCCGGTGGCTGCGACGTCGATCCGGATGATCTGCTTGCCGTGGAAGTAGTCCTCCCGGGTCGACCACAGCAGGGGATCGGCGTCACCCGCCGTCGAGGCGTTGGGATACACCGATGCGTACCGGGTGAGCTGGGAGTTGACAGCGTTGACCCCGGCGAGGGTGGTCAGCAGCAGCCCGCTGCCGACCGCGACGGCGGCGGCGATGACGATCAGGCGGGTGAGCGCCTCACGGCCGCCGGCCACGGCGAGGCGGAGCCCGAAGCGGATCACGAGGCGATCCGGTCCGGCGCGTTCACGCGCCCGTCGCGGACCATGACCTCGCGGTCGGCGTACGCCGCGATCCTCGGCTCGTGGGTGACCAGGATGACGGTGGTGCCCTGCTCGCGGGCGGCGCCGACCAGCAGGTCCATCACCTGCTCGCCGGTGAGCGAGTCGAGCGCGCCGGTCGGCTCGTCGGCGAAGAGCACCTGCGGCTCGGCGACCAGGCCGCGAGCCAGGGCGACCCGTTGCGCCTGCCCGCCGGAGAGCTCACCCGAGCGCCGCTGCTCCAGGCCGTCCAGCCCGAGGCGCGCGAACCAGTCGTACGCCTTGGGCAGCGCCTGCTTGCGGCGTACGCCGCTGAGCAGCAGCGGCAGCGCGACGTTCTCCACAGCGGTCAACTCGGGGACGAGTTGACCGAACTGGAACACGAAACCGAACCGGTCCCGGCGCAGGCTGCTGCGTTCGGTCTCGGCCATGGCGTGCACCCGGGCCCCGTCGAAGAGGATCTCGCCGGAGTCGGGCACCAGGATGCCGGCCAGGCAGTGCAACAGGGTGGACTTTCCCGAGCCGCTGGGGCCCATGACGGCGAGGATCTCGCCCGCCTCCACGGCGACGCTGGCGCCGCGCAGGGCGGGGGTCGGGCCGAAGGAGAACTCGACGTCGCGCGCTTCGATCACGACGCTCACGGCCGCACCTCTTTCCGTAGGGCGTCCAGGCGGGCGCCGGTCATCTCGATCCATCGGAGGTCGGCCTCCAGGTGGTAGAGGCCGTGGTCGGCGAGCAGCGCGTCGACCAGACTGCCGGCGCGCTTGATCTCGGTCAGCTCACGCATCCGGTGCAGGTGCGCGCTGCGTTGGGTGTCGAGGTATTCGGCGGCCGGGCGGTCCAGCATCAGCGCGAGCACGACCTTGGCGAAGAGCACCGTCTGCAGGTGTGGTTCCGGGTCGACCGGTTGGGTCAGCCACTGCTCGACCTCGGTCGCGCCGACGTCGGTGATGATGTAGCGCTTGCGGTCGGGGCCGGAGCCCGGCGCGACGTCGCTGATCACCACCTTGCCGTCGCGGGCCAGTCGGCTGAGGGTGGAGTAGACCTGGCCGAACGGCAGTGGCTTGCCTCGGCCGAAGAAGGCGTCGTAGTCGCGCTTCAGGTCGTAACCGTGGCTGGGCTCGCGTTCGAGGAGTCCGAGAAGGGTCAGTGGCACGCTCATGCCCAGCAGACTACACCGAGGGTATACCTCGCGTATATACCCTCAGTGTGTTGCGGATCGGCCCTGGTCAGGCATGGCTGGGGATGGCGATGGGCGGGGCGCGGCTGGTGTGCGGTCAGCCGATCAGGGCGCGCGCCAGGGCGTAGCCGGCGGTGGCCGCGGCGAGCCCGGCGGCCACGCTGCCGAGCACGTTGGCCAGCGCGAGGAGTCGATGACCGCCAGTGGTCAGCCGTAGCGTCTCGTAGCTGAAGGTGGAGTAGGTGGTCAGCGCGCCGCAGAACCCGGTGCCGAGCAACGCGCTGACCGCCGGGCCGGCCGGCCACCCGACCAGGACGCCGAGCAGCAACGACCCGGCCACGTTGACGAGCAGCGTCCCCCAGGGGAACGCCGAGCCGTGCCGGGACTGCACCGCCCGGTCGGTGAGGTAGCGCAGCGGCGCGCCGACGGCCGCGCCCAGGGCGATGAGCAGCACGGTCATCGGGTCGCCCGACGCAGCAGCCCGGCGGCGACGGCGTCCCCCAAGGCGACCGCGACGAGCGCCCCGAGCACCGTCGCGGCGAGGTACGCCAGCGCGGTGCCCGGTGCGCCCACGACGATCGCCTGCTGGACGTCGACCGCGTAGGTGGAGAAGGTGGTGAACCCGCCGAGCAGCCCGACCCCGAGGAACGGGCGAGCCAGCGGAGGGCCACCGTCGAGGTGCCCCAGCACCGCCATCAGCACGCCGATCAGCAGGCAGCCGGACGTGTTGATGGTGAACGTGGCCCAAGCGAAGCCGGTCGGTGGGTGCGGAACGGCGTGTTGCAGGCCGGCCCGGGCCAGCGCGCCGAGCACCCCGCCGGCCGCGATCACGGCGAGGACCGTCGCGGGGCGCGCGGTCAACTCGCGGCGGTCGGCGGGGACGCGCAGGTCGACGTCGGGGTCGGTACGCGGCTCGAACGGCTCTGGCACGGCTCCTGAGCGTAGTGCGGCGACGGCGGCATCAGCGCACTGCTGGCGAGCGCGGCGTCAACGGACTGCCGGCGAGGGCCGCGTCAGCGCACCGCCGCGACGACGGCGTCGGGGCCGCCTCGCCAGACCGTGCCGACCTCGCTGAAGCCCGCCGTGGTGAGCGCGGCCAGGTGCCAGGAGACCGGCGGGTTCCACTCGGGGCTGTGCCCGGTCGGGTAGATGGCGTGTCGCTGAGCGACCAGCGGGGCGAGCGTCGGGTCGGCGCCGGCCCGCTCCCACCAGTCCGACCAGGACAGCGTCGAGCCGGCGGCATACCGGGCGTTGCGCCGGTCCCGGGCTCGGTCCATCAGCCGCTTGGTCAGCTCCGGCAGGGTGTCGTCGGGCATGTGGTCGGCGTTGACGAAGACGCCGCCCGGTCGCAGCACGTCGCGCAGTTCGGCGTAGAGCTGCCCGAGCCGGTCGGCCGGCAGCCAGTGCAGGGCGGTGGCGGTGAGTACGGCGTCGTACTCCTGGTGGGGGAGCGCGGAGCGCCACCCGGGGGTGCCGAGGTCGGCCGTGACGATGGTTGCCCGGTCGGCCAGCGAGGCGGCAGCGATGGCGAGCAGCGCCGGGTCGAGGTCGACCAGGGTCGGCTCCGCGGCGGGGAAGCGAGCGAGGGTCCGCAGCGAGATGCTGCCGGTGCCGCCGGCCAGGTCGAGCACCCGCGGCGGTCGGCCGTCGAGGACCGCGTCGACGGTGTCGAGCATGGCGGTGAACCGGTGTTCCCGGTCCGGGAGGTAGGCCTCCTGCTGACGGTCCCAGCTCTCCTGCCAGGCCCACGGATCCACAATGTAAGGGCTCATAGCGATCAGGCTAATTACGGCACGAGCAGGTTGTCCAGACCTTGTTGCACATCTTTTGCAATTGCGAGATGATGGCAGGGCGATGATCAGAGCGACGCCGGGTCGGGCCTCCGCCCGGCCCGGCGTCCTCCTTCCGGCGACGTCAGACCGGGGCGTCCACCAGGCTCGCGTCGGCCCGGGCCGGCTCGTCGCGGCGGGCCAGCCGCAGCGCGCCGAGGAGTACGCCCAGACCGACGAGGGTGAGTGCGGCCCCGGCCCAGATCGGCGAGGTGTAGCCGAGTCCGGCGGCGATGGTCACCCCGCCGATCCATGCGCCCAACGCGTTGCCGAGGTTGAACGCGGCGATGTTCGCCCCGGACGCCAGGGTCGGCGCCTGGTGGGCGTACCGCATGATCCGCATCTGCAGCGGCGGCACGGTGGCGAAGCCGAACCCGCCCATCAGCACCAGCGCGACGATGGTCAGCACCGGATTCGTGGCGGTCAGCGCGAAGCCGACGAGCACCACAGTGAGCACCGCCAGGACGGTGACCAGCGTGCGCGACAGCGACCTGTCCGCCGCCCGTCCGCCGAGCAGGTTGCCCGCGAAGAGCCCCACGCCGAAGAGGACGAGCAGCCACGGCACGGTGCTGGTGGCGAAGCCGCTGACCTCGGTCAACGTGTAGGCGATGTAGGTGAACGCGCCGAACATCCCACCGAAGCCCAGGACGGTGATCACCAGGGAGAGCCAGACCTGCGGGTGGGTGAAGGCGCGCAACTCGCCGCGTAGCCCGCCGGCCGGGCGGTCGGCGTTGGCGGTGGCGCCGGCCGGGATGAGCAGGGCCAGTCCGATCAGGGCGACCACCCCGATGGCGGTGATCGCCCAGAACGTCGACCGCCAGCCGAAGTGCTGCCCGAGGAAGGTGCCGAACGGCACGCCGAGCACGTTGGCGATGGTCAGGCCGGCGAACATCATGGCGATGGCGCCCGCCCGGCGGGCCGGTGCGACCAGGCCGGCGGCGACCACCGCGCCGATGCCGAAGAACGCGCCGTGGCAGAGCGCGGCGACGATCCGGCCGGCCATCATCACGGCGTAGTCGCCGGCGACGGCGGAGAGCAGGTTGCCGATGATGAAGAGCACCATCAGGCCGAGCAGCACCGGTTTGCGCGGCAGGCGGGTGACCGCCGCGGTGAGGGCGACCCCGCCGACGGCCACGCTGAGCGCGTAGCCGGAGATCAACCAGCCGGCCACCGGCTCGGTGACCGCGAAGTCGGCGGCCACCTCGGGCAACAGCCCCATGATCACGAATTCGGTGAGTCCGATGCCGAAGGCGCCGATGGCCAACGCGATCAGGCCGGGCGGCAGGGACTGTGGGCGTACGGACATGGTCTTCCCATCGGGAGAGGGCAGATATGCGGCGCGTGCAACTACACGCGCCGGCAACGAAATACTTGCACGCGCTTTATATCGGCGCAAGCGTGGTAGCCTGGGGTCCGTCCAGATCACACCCAGGAGGCCGGCATGGGCATCGCCGACGACGCGGTCGAGATCCGCGCGCAGGGCTGGCGCACCCTCGCCGCCCTGCACGGGCTGATCGAGACGTCCCTGGAGCGGGCCCTACAGGCCGGCCACGACCTCTCCGTCGTCGAATACACGGTGCTCGACGCGCTCTCCCGGCAGGACGGCTGGCACATGCGGATGAGCCAGCTCGCCCGCGCCGCCGCGCTCTCCGGCAGCGCCACCACCCGGCTGGTCACCCGCCTCGAACAGCGGGGGCTGCTCACCCGCATCCTCTGCGCCGACGACCGGCGCGGCATCTACACCGAGCTGACCCCGGCCGGCTCCGAGTTGCTCGCCCAGACCCGACCGACCCACGACCGGGTGCTCACCGACGCGCTCGCCCGGGCGGAGGCGACCCCCGAGCTGGCGCCGCTGGTCGACGCCCTGCACCGGCTGCCGGCCACCCGCTGACCGCCCGTCGGTCCGGGCGACAGCGGGCGTACGGTACCCGCAGCCCCACCGGGACCGCCGCGCCAAGGAGGCAGCCGATGCAGGACCGCACCCCTCGTCCGGAGGAGCTGGAGCCGATCGAGCGCGCCGGCATCGACGAGCTGCGCTCCCTGCAACGCGACCGACTGCGCTGGTCGTTGCGGCACGCCTACGACAACGTGCCGCACTACCGACGGGCGTTCGACGCGGCCGGGGTGCACCCCGACGACTGCCGGGATCTCGACGACCTGGGGCGCTTCCCGTTCACCGGCAAGGCGGAGCTGCGGGAGAACTACCCGTTCGGCATGTTCGCCGTACCCCGGGAGCGTGTCGCCCGCCTGCACGCCTCCTCCGGCACCACCGGCCGGCCGACAGTTGTCGGCTACACCCGCGACGACCTGCGCACCTGGGCGCGGCTGATGGCCCGCTCGATCCGCGCCTCCGGCGGCCGCCCGGGCGACCGGGTGCACGTCGCGTACGGCTACGGGCTCTTCACCGGAGGCCTGGGCGCGCACTACGGCGCCGAGGAGCTGGGCTGCACGGTCATCCCGGTCTCCGGGGGCATGACCGAGCGTCAGGTCATGCTGATCCGTGACTTCGAACCCGAGGTCATCATGGTCACGCCCAGCTACCTGCTGGCCATCGTCGACGAGATGCGCCGCCAGGGAATCGACCCGCGGTCCACCTCACTGCAGGTGGGCATCTTCGGCGCCGAGCCGTGGACCGAGGACATGCGCCGCGAGATCGAGCAGCAACTGGACATCCACGCCGTCGACATCTACGGGCTCTCCGAGGTGATGGGCCCCGGCG
Organism: Micromonospora sp. NPDC127501; assembly: GCF_040302185.1. Lineage (NCBI taxonomy): Bacteria > Bacillati > Actinomycetota > Actinomycetes > Micromonosporales > Micromonosporaceae > Micromonospora > Micromonospora sp. NPDC127501. The sequence goes on from NZ_JBEORJ010000012.1 coordinate 232,654, forward strand.
TGGCGACCGAGTGCGTCGAGACCAAGGACGGGCTGCACCTCTGGGAGGACCACTTCTACCCGGAGATCATCGACCCGGTCACCGGGGCCGTGCTGCCCGACGGCGAGCGGGGTGAGCTGGTGTTGACCTCCCTGACCAAGGAGGCGATGCCGGTCGTGCGCTACCGCACCCGCGACCTGACCCGGCTGCTGCCCGGCACCGCCCGCCCGATGCGTCGGATCGAGAGGATCACCGGCCGCACCGACGACATGATGATCCTGCGCGGGGTGAACATCTTCCCCACCCAGATCGAGGAACTGATCCTGCGCACCCCGCAGCTCTCGCCGCACTTCCAGTGCGTCCTCGATCGGCACGGCCGGCTGGACACCCTCACGGTGCGGGTGGAGCGGCGAGCCGACGTCGACGTGGACGCCGCCGAGCGGGCCGGCGGCACGCTGGTTGAGCTGGTGAAGAACACCATCGGCGTGAGCGTGGCGGTCGACGTCCTCGCCCCCGACACCGTGGAACGGTCGATGGGCAAGATGCGCCGCATCGTCGACCAGCGGCCTGCCTCGATGTCGCCGTCGACATAGGATTCTGCCCATGCGCGTGCTGGTGGTCTCCGCCCCGCTCGTCGGGCACGTCTTCCCACTGGTGCCGCTCGCGGTCGCCCTCCGCGACGCCGGCCACGACGTGCTGGTGGCCACCGGCGGCGGAGCTCTGGCCGCCGCCGACGCCGGTCTGCCGGTGCACGACATCGCGCCGGGCTTCGAGTTCGGCCGGATCGCGCTGCGGGTCTTCCCCCGCCATCCGCTGATCGCGCGGGCGGAGATGGCCGGCACCGCCGGCACCCGGGGCGCCGGCCTGCTGTTCGGCGCGCTCAACGACCAGATCGTCGACCCGGTGGTCGCGCTGGCCACCCGGTGGCGACCGGATCTGGTGCTGCACGAGCCGTTCGCGGTCGCCGGTGCGGTGGCCGCCGCGCGGCTCGACGTGCCGGCCGTACGCCAGGAGAACGCCCTCTTCGACGGCCGGGACCTGGTCCGCGCCACCGTCGCCCGACTCGGCGCGGCGCTGCGCCGCCACGGCCTCACCGAGCTGCCCGCGCCGGCCGCCGCCCTCGCGGTGGCCCCACCCAGCGTCGCCACCCAGAGCGGCTGGCCGATGCGCTACACGTCCTATGTCGGTGGCGGGGAGTTGCCGGCCTGGCTGCGCGAACCGGGTGAGCGCCAGCGGATCCTGGTCACCCGCAGCACCCTCACCGGCCCCGGCGACCGGGGGCCGATGCCCGCCGTGGTGGCCGCCGCAGCCGAGGTGGACGCCGAGATCGTGCTGGTCCGCCCCGACGAGCGGTCGGCCCGCTCGGTGCCCGGCAACGTGCGGGTGGTCGACTGGATCCCGCTCGACGAGGCGTTGCCGGCGAGCGCGGCGCTGGTGCACCACGGTGGTGCGGGCAGCGCCCTCGGCGCCCTCGCCGCAGGTCTGCCCCAGCTGGCCACCACGGGTCCGGGGGACCGGCGGCACAACGCCGAGCTGGTGGCCCGCCGGGGTGCCGGCCTGGCGCTGCGTCCCCGGGACATCGACGCGCGGGCGCTGACCCAGCTGCTCACCGACGAGCGCCTGCGGACCGCCGCCGCGCAGGTCAGCCGCGAGATCGCCGAGATGCCGCCACCGACGGACCTGGTCGCGCGACTGGCGGCACTGGTCTGACGCCGATCCCGCGTGGCCACCCCGGGTGCGCCGTCGACTGCGGCAGGATGACCGGATGCGACACGTCGTGCTGTTCCACTCCGTGCACGGGCTGCGGCCGGCCGTGCGCGCCGCCGCCGACCGGTTGCGCGCCGTCGGGCACCAGGTCGGCACCCCCGACCTGTACGGCGTCCCGGCCACCGACACCGTCGAGGAGGGCTTCGCGCTACTCGACAAGATCGGCCACGAGGTGGTGCTGGACCGGGCCCGCGGCGCGCTGCGTGACCTGCCACCGGAGACGGTGCTCGCCGGCTTCTCGATGGGCGCCGGGGTGGCCGGTGCGCTGCTGGCCGAGCGCCCCGCCGCTACCGGTCTGCTCCTGCTGCACGGCACCGGTGGCGCCCCGGACGCGGTCCGGCCCGGGTTGCCGGTCCAGCTGCACCTCGCCGACCCCGATCCGTACGACGCACCGGACGAGGTCGACGAGTGGCAGCAGGGCATGACCGACGCCGGCGCTGACCTGACGGTCTTCCGCTATCCCGGCGTCGGGCACCTGTTCACCGACCCGGACCTGCCCGAGTCCTCCCCGGACGCCACCGCGGCGGCCTGGCCGCGCGTGCTGGCCTTCCTGGCCGCCCGCTGAGCGCGCGGCTCGACCTCGGGTCACCTGGTGGCGTGCACGGTGCGCTCGGGTGGCCCGCCATGTCGCTCTGCGGAGAAGCGGTATACCTCAGAGGTATGAATATGCCTCTGAGGTATACCGCTTGATGCCGCATCCGCCACGACGAAGGTGACCGACGGTGACCGTTCTGGCCTCAGCGGACGGTGGTGCCGATGCGCGGGGGCGTGGCGGTGCCGTGCACCCGCTTGGCGTGGCTGGCGAACAGCCGGGGCGCGATGATCGGCATGAGCAGTCGGGCCGGCAGCGGCGCGTGCGCCAGCACCGCCTTGACCACCTCCGGATCGCCCTCGTACATGGCCAGGCCGAAGGCCAGCGGAAGCTGCCTCTTCGGGGACTTGCTCATGCCGTGCTCGCCGAGCTGCATCCACTCCCGGGCGGTGACGTGCCGTTGCGCCAGCGGCAGGATCTCGCTCTCCTCCAGGGCCATGTGCTCGATCAGCGCGGCGCGGAGCTGCTCCAGGGCGTCCGCGAGCTGCTCACCGTCGCGCGCGGTGCGGCGCCACTGGGGGAGGAGGGCGACCACCGCCGCGTGGGCGTCCTCGATGGCGTGGTGCTGCGCCTCCATGGTGGGGACGATCGCCGCGGCCTCCGCGCCGCCGCGCTCCAGCAGCCGCGGCCAGAGCAGCAGGTCCTCGCCCTCGTGGTGCAGGTGCAGGATGTGGCAGAGCATCTCGGCGTGGGCGCCGACGACCTCCGCGCGCGTGGCGTCGCCCGGGGTGACGTCGCGGACGAGCTGCGGCAGCAGGCTGAACTCGCGACGGAGCGCCGAGTGCGCCATGTACATGTCGCGTACGTCGGCCATGGCTTCGCGGTGGTTCTGGTTCACGGTGACCTTTCCGAGGATCAACTGGCACAGATCTGTTGATCATGCTCGGTGCCACTTGGAACCGGCTTGGAATCCGCCAACCGTGACGGTCAGCGGGCCATCGCCGCCGTCGCCTCGGCCAGCCAGTGCGGCGACTCCCACCGGCGGGCCACCCGCGCGGCGATGGTGAAGTGCCGGATCGCCTCCTCGGTGCGGTCCACCAGCCGGAACAGCTCACCCAGCGTCAGCGCGACCGGTCGCACCACGGCTGCGGTGGTGGAGAAACCGGCCAGTTGGTCGCGTACCGGGAGCAGTGCGTCGATCACGGGTTGGGCCAGGTCCCGTCGACCCAGCGCCACGACGACCATCCCGCGTACGCTGAGCAGCGCCGACTCGAAGTAGTCCGGGCGGTAGGTGTGCCGCCCGATCGGCATGGCCCGCGCCTCGTCCAGGCGTCCGCTCCCGATCAGCGCCAGCGCCAGCAGGTCGTCCACGATCGGGCCCAACGACCCCCGTATCCGCCGGGTCGCCTCCAGGTGCTCACCGAACCGCCCCTGGCTGATCAGCAGGGTGCCGGTGGAGAAGTAGTGGAAGGCCTCGGCGTGCAGCGAACCCTGCCGCCGCATCTGCACGGCGACCTTGTCGTAGTGCCGCCGCGCGGCGGCGAAGTCGCCGGCGATGTGCGCGAGAGCGCCCAGCGAGCACAGGTTGATCGTCTGCGCCTCGTTCAGCTGGTACGTCTCGGCCAGCCACCCCTGCCGGGCAACGCTGAGGCGCAGTTCGTCCGGCTCGTTGAGCGCGGCGGCGCAGTGGCCCAGCGCCTGCTCGGCCACCGAACGGTAGGTCACCAGCGCGTGCTCGTCGGCGAGGTCACGCAGCTCAAGGGCGAAGGTCCGACGGTCGGGCGCCTCCCGCTCGTAGCTCATGGTGCGCAACCGTGCGGCCAGCCCGAGGGCGCGCAGCTCGGGGTCGTCCAGCCGCTGCGAGAGGGCCAACGCCTCCCGTCCGGCCGCCACGCCTCGCGGATCGGACTCGCCGTCCAACTCCGTGGCCAGCGCCTCCAGCAGCCGGCAGCGGGCGACCGGGTCCAGGTCGTCGGCGCGCAGCAGCCGGGTGAGCAGCTCGACGACCCGGTGGTCCACCACGCCGTACTCGTGGGTCAGCCACGGGGTGGGGACGGTCCACGCGGTGAACGCCGCGACCAGCAGGTCGTCGCGGCCGGCCGCCGCGGCGACGTCGATCGCCCGAGCGCGGGTCTGCCGGGCGGCCGCCACCGCGCCGGCCCGCGCCTGGGCGCGCAGCAGCCGCCCGAGCAGGTCGACCCGGAGCGCGTCGCGGTCCCCGGCGACCGTGGCGGCGGCCTCGACAGCATTGCTGAGCAGTTCGATCGCGGCGTCGTACGCGTACCGCCGCTCGGCCAGCTCGGCGGCCCGGATGGCGTAGTCGACGGCGAGCGGCGCGGTGTCGGCCGAGGCGGCGCGCGCGTACTGGTGGGCCAGGGCGGGGTAGTCGTCGGGCCGCAGCCGGCGGGTGGCGTCGGCGATCCGCGCGTGCAGGCGGGTGCGGCGCAGCTGCGGCAGGTCGCTGTAGATGGTGTCGCAGACCAGGCCGTGCACGAACCGCACCCGCCCGGGCGCCGGTTCGGTGAGCAGCCCGGCGGCCAGCCCGGCTTCCAGTGCCCGCAGGACGGTGCCCTCGTCGGTGCCGGCGGCGTCGACGAGTGTTCGCACCTCGGCCTCCCGCCCCACGGCCGAGGCGAGACGCAGCACCGAGACGGCCGTCGACGGGAGGCGCGAGAGTCGCCGGCGCAGCACGTCGCGTACGCCCTCGGGCACGTCGGAGGTGGCCACCAGGGTGCCCTCGGCGGCGAGCAGTCGCGCCGACTCCCGGACGTAGAACGGGTTGCCGCCGGTCCGCTCGGCCAACGCGGCGACCGTGTCCGGGTCGACGGTGGTCCGGGCCAACGCGCCGAGCAGCCGTTCGACCTCGGACGCGCTCAGACCGCCCAGCGGGATCCGCTGCGGTGACCGGCGGGCCAGGACGGCCATCGTGTCGGCGAGCCGCTCGGCGTTGTCGGCGGGCCGCAGCGCCGCGACGAACAGGACGGTGCCGGTGGTCATCTCGGTGACGCTCTGCAACAGCAGCAACGTCTCCGCGTCGGCGGCGTGCAGGTCGTCGAGGATCACGGTGACCGGTCTGCGGGCCGCGGCGGCGTCCAACCAGGCGCCGACGGCACGGTGCAGCCGGAACCGGCCGGCGGTGACGTCGCCGCCGGGCTCGCCGTCGCCCCCACCGAGCAGCGGGGCGAGCGCCGGTGCGAGGTCACCCGGGGGTGCCTGCTCGGCGAGTTGCCGCAGCGCCTCGACCCAGGCCCAGGCCGGCGGGGCGCCCTCGACCTCGGGGCAGCGGCCGACAGCGACCAGCCAGCCGTGAGCGGTGAGCTCGTCCCGAAAGCGGGTGAGCAGGCTCGTCTTGCCGGCGCCGGCCTCACCGTTGAGCAGAGCGACTCGCGGCCCGCTCGCCGCCGCCTCGGCGGCTGCCTGCCGGAGCGCCTCCAGCTGCGCCTTCCGGCCGACGAAAACCTCCTCCGACACCTGCCGCTGACCGCGTCCCGCTGTCGCCGCCACCGGTGGCAGCAGGTCGAGTCGCTGGCCCAGGATGGCGGACTCCACCTCGACCAGCGCCGGGCCGGGGTCCAGTCCGAGCTGGTCGGCCAGGGTCGCCCGGGCCCGGCGCAGCGCGGCGAGCGCGTCGCCCTGCCGACCGGTACGCCACAACGCCAGCGCCAGCAGCCGCCAGCTCTCCTCCCGCAGCGGCGCCTGCCGGGTCAACAGCTCCGCCTCCGGCACCGCCTCGGCCGCGTCGCCGCAGCGCACTGTCACGTCGAGCAGCAGCTCCCGGGCCCCGAGCCGCAGTTCCCCCAGCCGCAGCACCTCCGGCTGCGCCCACGGCTCACCGGCGAATTCGGCGTACGCCCGACCGCGCCACAGATCGAGCCCGGCCCTCAGCAACCGACGTGCCCGGCCCGGGTCGGCGGGGCCGACCGCACGCGCCTCGGCGAGCAGCGTCTCGAACCGCCAGGCGTCGACGGCGTCGGCGGGCAGCCGCAGCGCGTAGCCCGGTGGCGCGGTGACCAGGACCCGGGCCGGCGCCCGGCGCTCGCGGGCCGGCTCCAGAAGGCGGCGCAGATGCGAGACGTACGCCTGGAGGGAGGCGATCGCCCGTGGCGGCGCGTCACCCCGCCACAGATCCTCGATCATCTGCCCGACGGAGACCACCTCGCCGCGCGCTGCGAGCAGCAGCGCGAGCACGGCGCGTTGGCGGGGGCCGCCGAGGTCGACCGGCCCGCCTGTGTCGACCTCGACCTCAAGCGGCCCGAGCACCCGTAGCAGCATGACGGACCAATCCTAGTCGCGCTGGTGAGCGGCTCATCCGCTCCCACGGGACACCGGGCAGCCAGCTCATGGCAGAGGCGGGTGGCGCTCCGGCACCGCGCGGGGCACCGCCGCATGCGCCGACGCCAACCGGGACTTCTCCCGTACCCCCGCCGACCTGGCCGTGCCGCCCGACCCGGACGAGCTGATCGCGTACGTGCCCCTGCTGGTCGTCGACGGGCCGGTTCGGCTGCCGGGCATTCAGTGATCATCGGAGTCAGGCGGAGGCAGGCAGGCCGTCCAGTGGGCGGACCAACGGTGGGCGGGGTATCGCCCGCGCCACGCCTGGTGGAGTGCCGGCGTCGGCGAGCGTCCAGTGCGCAGCCGAACTCGCCGGCGTGGGGCGGATCGGCGCTGCGGGCCGTCCGAGGTCCCGAAGTGGGTGACCGCCAACGCCGAGCGCAGGTCGGGTCGCCGCCGCGGCCGGCGTCGGCGGTACGTCGCCCGCCGAGGCGACGGCTCGGAGCCGGCGTGGGCCCACCGTACGGTTGGCGTCGGGACCCGACGCGGCGGGACGGGTGGCCATCGTCGGGCTGGGACTGCCTCGCCTCAGCGCGGTCGGGCCGGTGGCACTGCCCGGCCCCGCCGGGGCCAGCGCTGCGAAGACGGCGTCGAGGCGGCCGGTCCGAGCGCCGACGGTGTCGAGCCGCACGATCTCCGCACTCCTCGCCGCCGAACCGTTGACCGCCCCGGCGGGCGGGTTGGCGTCCCGGTGCACGGTGTCGAGGTGCGGCACGCAGGCGGCCCGGCGTTGGAAGACGGCCCGCAGGGCACGGGGCAACCGCTCGGCGGCGACCTGGCGCAGCGCCGGAGCGGCGAACGCGTACCCGTCGACGTGGTGGGGGAGCAGCAGCCCGGCGGCGACCAGCTTGCGGAGCGCGGCGGCGGACCGGCCGGGCGTCCAGCCGAGTGCCCGGTCCACGGCCGCCCCGGAGATCAGACCGCCGAGGGTGCCGGCGGCCATCAACACCGCGCGCCGCTCACCGTCGAGGTGATCCAGCTCCGCGCCGACGGCCCGCCGTACCGCCTCGGGCAGCGGGAGCTCCGCCGGATCGGCACCGTCCACCAGCGACGTGACGTACGCCGTCGCGTGCCCGGGGCGGCCTCCCACCAGCGGCAGCAGCCGGTCGACCAGGGCCACCGGCTGCCCGGCCCGGGTGAGCAGGTGGCGCAGCAGCCGTCCGGACTGCACCGTGGCCAGTGGTGCGATCGTCATCTGGCGGGCTGGACCGGGCCGGGTGTCGGCCCACTGCGGCTGGTGCACGGTGAGCAGGGCCAGCGGCAGCCCGCGCTCCGTCGCCGCGCCGAACAGCGCGTGCAGGAAACGGCTCACCGCCGGCGCGGCCCGGTCCAAGTCGTCGACGGCCACGATCAGCGGCCGGTGGGCGGCCAGCCGCAGCAGGACCTCGCGGCAGATCGCCGCGCCGGCGAGGGCGGCGGCCGAGCCGTCCGGGGTGGTCAGCATCCGCTGGAGCGCCGGGACCGCGGTGGCCACCCGGGTCGGCGGGAACAGCGGCGTCAGGGCGGCGACGAGCCGGTCGTGGACCGCCCCCGGGCCGTCGCTGTGCCGGATCCCGGCGAGGCCGCGCAGCAGGTGCGCGACCGGCGCCAACACCTGATCGGGGTACGGCTGACAGATCGCGACGCACCAGCGGACCGGCGATCCGTCCACCGTGGTCAGCCCGCGGGTCAGCTCGTGCAGCAGCCGGCTGCGGCCACTGCCGGTGGGGCCGACCAGTGAGATCCAGCGTGGCGTCCGGTTTCGGATGGCCTCGCCCAACTGGTCGCGGATGGTGGCCAGTTCGCGGCGTCGACCGATCAACGGGCCGTCGTGCCGGTCGGCGCTGGGGCGTACCGGACCGACGGCGTGCCAGACCGGCACCGGCGGCACCCTGCCGGCGACCGGCACCGGCGTCAGCTGACGTTGGGTGATCAGGCCGGCGGTGGCGCGCGCGGTGGCCGCGCAGAGCGCGACGGCACCGGGTGCGGCGTACTCCTGCAGGCGAGCCGCCGTGGTGATCACCGCGCCGCTGGCCACGCCGTGCCCACCGGTGACGGCGTCGCCCAGGTCGACCACGACCTCGCCGGTGGCGACACCGACCCGGACGCGCAGCCTGATCCCGTCGACCATGGGCCGTCGGTCCAGCGCGGCCTGGATCTCGAGCCCGGCGCGCACCGCCCGGTACGCGTCGAAGCCGTCGGAGTGCCGGGCGCCGAAGAGCGCCATCACGGCGTCGCCGATGTACTTCTCCACCACCCCGTGCCAGCGGTGCAGCACACCGGCGACGGTGTCGAAGTAGGCCCGTTGCAACGCTCGGACGTCCTCGGGGTCGAGCCTGTCCACCAGGGCCGTTGAGCCGACGATGTCCGCGAAGAGGACGGTGACGACGCGCCTCTCCTGAGGTACCGGCCAGAGCGGGGTGACGGTCCGTTGCGTGTCGACGATGATGCTGGTGGTCATGGGTGTCGCACCGGCCTTTCTCCCCGCTGTTGCCTGATCACCTCCGGAGATTGGCATTCCTGGGCCGACGGGGGATCTGCCGAACGACGTATGTCGGCCACCTGCAACCTTTAGTCGCAAAGTCGACGCGAGGAGTACCACAAGCGGCGGGCGGACGTAGAACGGTACGGGGCCCTGTGATTAGGCTGCGTGGCATGGCCAGCGATGTGGACACCGCACCGCTCGTGGGCCGAGCCGAGCTGGTGCAGACGGTTCGGTCCGCGTTGCTCGGTGACGCCGCGCACGGGCAGACCGCGGCGGTCTTCCTGACCGGCGAGAGCGGTGTGGGAAAGACCCGGCTGTTGGGCGAGATCGGCGACCGCCTACGGGAGCGGGGCGCCGTGGTGCTCACCGGCAGCTGCCTGGACATCGGTGACGCCTCCCCGCTGCACCCACTGTTGCAGGCGCTGCGCCGGTTCGACACCGAGGTGTCCACCTCGCCCGCCCGCACCTCCTCGGCGGTGCGGGGGCTGCTGCAGATGTTCGCCGACGAGACCGCCGGCCCGGACGGCGCCGGCGCGTTGCTGGAGCGGGTCTCCCGTGGCCTGCACCTGATCGCCGAGGGTCGCCCGCTGGTGCTGATCCTCGACGACCTCCAGTGGGTCGACCGCAGCACCCGGCAGCTCCTGCTCTACCTCCTCGCCGGCCTGGGCGATCTTCAGCTGTCGGTGCTGGCGGCGGTGCGTGCCGAGTCGTTGCAGGGCGCGCACCCGTTGCGCCGGGTGCTCACCGAGCTGCGTCGACTCCGCACGGTGCGGGTGCTCGACCTGGCGCCGCTGGGCCGGGCCGACACCGAGACGCTCGCCGCCGCTGTGGTCGGCCGGACGCTGACCGCAGACGCGGCCGAGCAGGTGTGGCAGCGCAGCGGCGGCAATCCGTTCGTCATCGAGGAGCTGGCCCGGGATCTGCGCGACGGCCGCGACGGCCTGTCCGAGACGCTGCGGGAAATCTTCCTCGACCGGGTCGACGCGCTGCCCCAGCACGCGCACGCCGTGGTGCACGCGGTGGCCGCCGGGGTCGAGCCGGTGCAGCACTGGCTGCTGGCCGAGGTGCTGCGGATGCCGGAGGACGAGCTGATCGCCGCGGCCCGGGCCGCGGTGGCGCACCGGCTGCTGGTCGGCGCCGACGAGGGCTACCGGCTGCGGCACCGCCTCGTGGCGGAGGTGCTGGCGCACGAGCTGCTGCCGGCCGAGCGTTCCGGGCTGCACCGCCGCTACGCCGAGGCGCTGACCACGGCGCCGGGTGAGCTGCACCAGGCCCGGCTGGCGCACCACTGGCGACTGGCCGGCGAGCCGGCGCGTGCCCTGCCGGCGGCGGTGGCCGCCGCCCAGGAGGCCGAGCGGCTGCACGGTTACGCCGAGGCGCACCGGCACTGGTCGGCGGCGTTGCAGTTGGCCGCCGAGCCGGGCCCGCTGACGGTGGACCGGGTCGAACTGCTCGAGAACGCCGCCGAGGCGGCCCACCACTGTGGGGAGCACGCCCGCGCGTTGGCCCTGCTGGAGGAGTTGGTCACGCTGCGGGGTGGCGAGCCGAGCTGCGCGCTGCACATCCGCCGGGCCCGCTACCTGGCCGCCGCCGGTCGTTCCGCGCTGGCCGAGGAGGAGTACCAGCGGGCGCTGAAGGCGGAGGACTGCTCTCCTCGGGACCGGGCCAGCGCCGCTGCCCGCCTGGCCGAGCTGTTGCTGCACCTGGGTCGCTACGCCGACGCCGGTGCGCGGGCCCGCGAGGCGTTGGCGTTGGCCGAGAACGTGGCGGGCTCCGCCACGGAGGTGGTGCTGGCCAGTTCGGCGTTGGGCTTCAGCGACGCCTGTCTGGAAGACCCGGACGCCGGTCTGGCGGTCATGCGCGACGCCCTCGAGACCGCCGAGCGTGCCGGTCAGCCCGAGGACGTGGCCTGCGCTTACCTGCACCTGGCGGAGCTGCTGACCGGGCCGCTGAACGTCCTCGAAGAGGGCGTGGTGGTGGCGCGGCGGGGCGCCGAACGGGTGGCCGAGCTGGGGCTGGGCCGCACCTGGGGCACCCGGCTGCTGGCCATCGCCATCAACGGACTGTTCCGGGTGGGCCAGTGGGCCGAGGCGGAGAAGGTGGTGGCCACCGCCCTGCGGCACCGACCGTCCGGTGCGGACGCCGTGGAGCTGCTGTTGGCCCGGTGCCGGCTGTCGGTGGGCTACGGCGACATCGAGGCCGCCGGTCGGGACCTCGACGCGGTGGCCACCCTGCTCGCCGGCGGCGGGGCGCGACACGTCATTCCGCTGCTCACCCTGCGCTCCGGGCTGGCCATGTGGGAGGGCCGGCACGACGTGGCCCGCCAGGCGGTCCAGCGCGGCCTCACCGAGAGCCGTTCCGACGACGTGATGATCCTCTCCGCGCTGGTCTGGCACGGCCTGCGCGCCGAGGCGGAGGCGCACGCCAGCCGCACGGTGGAGGTGGACCCGACGGCGGTGCGCCGGCTGCGGGACGTGGCCGAGCGGGTGGCCCGCAAGAGCGCCGGGGCCGCCCGGCCGGTGCGCTCGGTGGTGGAGGGCTTCCTGGCGCTGTGCGCCGCCGAGGTGAGCCGCCTCGACGGCAGCGATCCGGAGCTGTGGGCCGCGTCGGCGGCCGAGTGGGATCGACGCAATCACCCCTATCCGGCGGCGTACTCGCGGCTGCGGCAGGCCGAGGCGCTGCTGGCTCGGCGCAGCCGGGTGGCCACCGCCGGCAAGCTCCTGCGGGAGGCGTACCGGGTGGCGCAGGGGTTGGGCGCGGTGCCGCTGACCTCGGAGATCCGCGAGCTGGCCGGGCGGGCCCGGGTGTCGCTGGACGAGCGCGACACCACCACCGGTACGCGCGGCGTCGCGGTCGAGGCGTCCGACGACGAGTTGGCGGCGCTCACCGCCCGGGAGCGGGAAGTGCTCGCCCTGGTCGCCGAGGGGTTGACCAACAAGGAGATCGGGCAGCGGCTGTTCATCAGCGAGCGCACCATCGGGGTGCACGTGTCGCACATCTTCGACAAGCTCCAGGTCCGTACCCGCGTGCAGGCCAGCGCGATCCAGTTGCGCAACCAACGGGGCTGACCGCCCGACCACTGAAGTACGTATCCCGGCGCGTGTGCGCGCCGGGATACGTCGTTCTACTGATCCGGCGGGCGGGTGTCGGCTGAGAGGCTGGGCCGCGTCGACGACGGCACGGGGGATGCCGCCGACCACAATGGAGGAGAAATGATCGAACCGGTCTGGGGGCCCGTGCACCGGGACATCGTCGACCTGCTCGCCGATCACCCCGCGGACGTGCCGGCCGTGGTCGATCACCTGACCAAGCTCCAGGACATGCTGGTCCGGTTGCCACCGTTGGAGGCCAGTTGCCCCCTCGCTGACTTCAACAAGCTCTACCTGACCATCACCAGCAGCGTGCTGGACGGGCTGTACGACGACCGCTTCGTCGACCCGGTCTTCCTCTCCCGGCTCGACGTCGAGTTCGCCGCCCGGTACTTCGACGCGATGCGGCTGTGGACCGACTCCAGCCCCGGCACTCCGAAGGCGTGGTCGTGCCTTTTCGAGCGGATGCGGGGGCCGGACGCCCGTCCGCTGCCGTCGGCGGCGGCCGGGGTGAACGCGCACATCAACTTCGACCTGCCGTTCGCCCTGGTGACCACGTTCGACCACCTGGAGTCGGAACCGGTCGACGGCAGCGACCAGCACCACGACTACCTCGAGATCAACAACATCTTCGCGGACAAGATCCCCGGCCTGCGCCGGGGCTACCTGGAGCGGTGGCAACTGCTCATCGACATGCTCAACGGCGACATCGACGACTGGTACCAGGGGGAACTGGTCGAGTACACCCGCGATGTCGCCTGGCGTAACGCGCAGAAGATCTGGCGCTGCCGGCACGATCCGGACGCCCGCGAGTGTGAGCGCACACGGTTGGACGACAACGCCGCGGCGCTCGGCCGGTTGCTGCTCTCGCCCCTCGGGGCGTTCCTGCAGTAGCCGGGACGGGGGGCCCCCGCGCTCCGCCCCGTGGGGGGCGGCGGAGCGCGGGGGCGCGTCCCACCAGTTCCACCCCGCGTGGCCGCCCGAGGTCGGGTCGGTCACGGCAGGGGACAGCCGGTCGGCCCGGGGGGTGTCGACCGTCTGCCACCGTCGGCCGGCCCGGGGGGTGCCGGCCGACGGTGGGGAGCACCGAACGGGGGTCACGTCGACGGCGTGCGGATCCGGGGGTGTCGGCGGGCTCGGATCGGGTACGCCCGCGCCATGACCGTCCTGGCCCGGCGCCGGCCCGCCGCCCGCCCCCGGCCCGCGCGGCCCGGCCCCCTGCGGCCGGGCGGCCCGGTGTCGCGACCCACCGCTCGGCCCGGTGCCCGATGACCGGCGTCGTGGCCCGGTTTCCGTTCCGCTTCGACCCGGTGTTCCGCCCGGCGTTGGCGCTGCTGGGGGTCCGCCCGGCGACGGCCTGGGTCGCCGTTACCGAACGGGACCTGATGATCCGGTACGGGCCGTGGCGGCTGCGGACCGACCGGGACAACGTCACCGCCGTCGAGCTGAGCGGGCCGTATCGCTGGTGGCGGGCGATCGGCCCGCACCTGTCGCTGGCCGACGGCGGCGCGACGTTCGGCAGCAGTGTGGCCGGCGGGATCTGCCTGCGCTTCGGCGTTCCGGTGCCGGCGCTGGTGCCCGGGGGGCGGCCCCGGCATCCGGCGGCCACGGTGACCGTCGCCGACCCACCCGCGCTGGCCCGGCTGCTCGCCGTCGCGGACCTGTCCTGAGCAGGCCGAACAGGTGCCCGGTTCCGCCGATCGGGCGCCGGGGCACCGCCTACCGTCAGATCAGGACCTGTGAGGGTGGGACTGGCGATGGCTGACGAGCACCGGGCGAAACCACGGCGCTGGAACGGGCGGCGCCACACGCCGAGCGGGCCGGACCCGGCGCTGCGGGCGGCCCGCGATCCCGCCCGCCCACACCGGGGCGGCCGGCAGGGCGTCGTGGTGCCCGAACGGGTGGCCACCCCGGCCCGCTCGGCGCCGCCGGCCAGCCCGCTGCGCCGGTGGCTCTTTCAGCACCAGGTGCAGCCGCCCGGCCCCGAGGCGACCGAGGGACAGAACCGCCGGCACGCCTGGTGGCAGGTGATGTGCCTGACCGGCGTGGACTACTTCTCCACGCTGTCGTACCTGCCGGGCATCGCTGCGGTGGCGGCCGGGGCGCTCTCCCCGCTGGCGACCCTGTTGATCGTCGTGCTCACCCTGTTCGGCATGCTGCCGATGTACCGGCGAGTGGCCCAGGAGAGCCCGCATGGTCAGGGATCGGTGGCGATGTTGGAGCGGTTGTTGCCGTTCTGGCGGGGCAAGATCTTCGTCCTCGTACTGCTCGGCTTCGTGGCCACCTCCTGGATCATCACGATCACCCTTTCCTCGGCCGACGCCACAGTGCACCTGCTGGAGAACCCATACCTGCCGGACGTCCTGCACGGGTCCCTGGTGCCGGTCGTGGTGACGGTGGTGCTGCTGCTCATCCTCGGCGGGGTGTTCCTGCTCGGGTTCCGCGAGGCGGTGGTGGTGGCCATCCCGCTGGTCGCGGTCTTCCTGGTGCTCAACGCGGTGATCGTCGCGGTCGCGGTGGCCCGGATCGTCGAGGACCCGGGCATCGTGTCGAACTGGACGGCCGCGGTGACCTCGACCGGCGGCGGGCCGGGCCAGGTGCTGCTCACCGCCGTGCTGGCGTTCCCGCTGCTGGTGCTGGGGCTGTCCGGTTTCGAGACCGGGGTGAGCATGATGCCCCTGGTGGCGGCCGACGGCCCGGACAAGCAGGCCCGGCTCGCCGCCCGGATCCGCAACACACGTCGGCTGCTCACCACCGCCGCGTTGATCATGTCCGTGTACCTGATCTCGACGACGTTCGTGACCACCGCGCTCATCCCGGCGGAGGAGTTCCGGCCGGGTGGCGGCGCGAACGGGCGGGCGCTGGCGTTCCTGGCGCACACCTACCTGGGGGAGGTGTTCGGCAGCGTCTACGACGTGAGCAGCGTGCTCATCCTCTGGTTCGCCGGCGCCTCGGCGATGGCCGGGCTGATCAACATCGTGCCGCGCTACCTGCCGTCGTACGGCATGGCGCCGGAGTGGGCGCGGGCGGTACGCCCCGTGGTGATCGTCTACACCGTCGTCAGCGTCGCCATCACGATCGCCTTCCGCGCCGACGTCAACGCCCAGGCCGGGGCGTACGCCACTGGGATCCTGGCCATGATGGTCTCCGGGGCGGTGGCGGTGACGATCTCCGCGGCCCGCCATCACCGGCGTGGCTCCGCGATCGGCTTCACCGTGCTGACCCTGGTGCTGCTGTACGCGCTGCTGGAGAACGTCATCGAGCAGCCGGACGGCATCACGATCTCCGCGCTGTTCATCCTCGGCATCATCGTGGTCTCGTTGGTCTCCCGGGTCACCCGAACCACCGAGCTGCGCGCCGAGCGGATCGAGTTCGACGAGGCGGCCCGTCGGTTCATCACCGAGTCGCTGGCGCACGACGGGCAGTTGCACCTGATCGCGAACAAGCGGCAGAAGGGGTCGGTGAAGGAGTACACGCTCAAGGAGCGGGCGCAGCGCGGGATGAATCCGGTGCCCGGGGCCGCGGACGTGCTGTTCCTGGAGATCGATGTGGTCGATCCGTCGGAGTTCAGTCAGGTGCTGCGCGTACACGGGATCGAGGTGGGCGGCTTCCGGGTGCTGCGGGCCAACAGCCCGGCCGCGCCGAACGCGATCGCCGCGATCCTGCTGGCCCTGCGGGACGCCACCGGGGTCCGGCCGCACGCGCACTTCGAATGGTCGGAGGGCAGCCCGATCGCGCACCTGGCGCGCTACCTCATCCTGGGCCGGGGGGACACCCCGCCGGTGGTGCGCGAGATCATCCGCCGGACCGAACGGGACCCGCTGCGTCGACCCGGCATCCACGTCGGTGGGTGACCGCAATGCCGCTCTGACAGCTTTGAAGATGAAAGAGGGCACTATTCACGTTCACACCTTCCTGTCCGTATTGCGGACCTATCGTGACGTTTGGTAGCCGGCGAACACGTCGAGCCCCCCGCGCCCGAATCGGCGCGCGGCCACGTCACGTACGCAGGAAGGTAGGCACCGTTGATGTCCACGTACCGAGAGGGAGACCGCCCGACCCGACCCAGACGGCGGTCCCGATGGTTCTTAGCCAGCGGCTTGCTGGCGGGGAGCCTGGTCGTGGGAGCGGCCGGAGCGGCCGCCGCCGCCGACCGCGCCCTCACCCTCCCCGGTCTGGCCCGGCTGACCCCGGCAGCCGACGACGACCGCCGCGACGGCGACCGGCGGGGTCCGCAGCCCGGCCAGGACGACGCGGAGCGTGCCCGCCCGACCACCCCGGGCACCGGCAAGCGGGGCGTGGTGTCGGTGCCGTGCGACGCCGCGAAGCTGGTGGCGGCGCTGGTGGCGGCCAACGCCGAGGGTGGCGGCGAACTTCGGCTCGCGCCCAAGTGCCGTTACACCCTCACCGAGGCGTTCCACGAGACCGACCAGTACGACGGCGGGATCCGTGACGCCCGGGAGGCCGCCGACGCCGCGGAGACACCCGGCGACGCCGAGGCGCCGCCGCACAACCCGGCCGACGACACCGCTGGCCTGCCGGTGATCTACCAGCCGATCACGATCAACGGCGCGGGCGCCACCATCGCCCGGGCCGCCCAGGCCGCCTCGTTCCGCTTCTTCACCGTCCGCGACGGCGGGGAGCTGACCCTGCGCGACGTGGAACTGCACAACGGCCGCTCGGCCATCGAGGGCGGCAGCGTGCACGTGGTGCACGGCGCCACCGCCGTGGTCGAACGGGTCACCGTCACGCAGAGCACCTCGCTGTCGCCCGAGGGGGGCGGCGGCGGCATCTTCAACGACGGCAACATGGTGGTCACCGACTCCACGTTCGTCGGCAACAGCGCCTCCGGCGCCGCGGGCAAGGGCGGGGGCCTGCTCAACGGCGGCGTGCTGACGCTGAAGCGCTCGGAGTTCCACCGCAACAGCGCCAACGCCTACGGTGGCGGGCTGGGCAACTACCGTGGTGCCGCCGACGTGGAGAGCGTCTCCTTCACCCAGAACAGCGCCGCCCAGGGTGGCGGGCTGGCCAGCTTCTCGGCCCGGACGAAGGTCTCCGACACCGAGCTGCTGAACAACACCGCGCAGGTCGGCGGCGGCGCCGCCAACTCCGACGCGGTGCTGGTGATGCGCACGATGACCATCCGCGGCAACACGTCCACCGTCAACGGCGGTGGCGTTTCGACAGTGAAGGGCCTGACGCCGATCGACGACAGCGTGATCGACGGCAACACCACCCACGGCCTCGGAGCCGGCATCTACGCCGAGAAGGCGAACCTGCTGGTCCGCGGCAGCGACGTGACCCGTAACGAGGCTGTCGGCGCCGCGTCCCAGGGCGGCGGCATCTACGCCAGCGCGGGCTCGGTGGCGATCTACACCAGCAAGGTCACCCACAACGCGTCGACGGTGAAGCCCGGCGGCATCTTCGGCATGCACGCCCAGGTCAAGATCGACGACGAGAGCGTGGTGGTCGAGAACGAGCCGACCAACTGCGAGGGCAGCCAGGTGCCGATCGCGCACTGCTTCCGCTGAGCGTCCACCCGCGCACCATCCCGAGCGCATTCATCCTGAGTGCACCGCCCGCCCGGACGATCGTCCGGGCGGGCGGTGCTCCGTCGTCACGTGACGCCCTCGGCCCCTCGCTGACCGCCGATCCCGGTGGCCACCGAGGCTGCCGACCTGCTCCTCATCACGGCGTCAACCCATCGCGCGCAGCCGGCCGGCGAGGTCGCCGGCGAAGAAGTCGAGGAAGCCGTCCGGGTCGGGGCCGGCGTTCTGAAGGACGATGTGGTCGAAGCCGGCCTCGACGTACGACCGGACCTTGGCGACGTGCGGTTCCGGGGCCGGGCCGATGGCGAAGAGCTGCCGGATGTGCTTCTCCTCGACGTACGCGCTGGCCGCGTCGAAGTTGACCGGGTTCGGCAGTTCGCTCATCACCTTCCAGCCGGTGACCATCCATCGGCTCGTCTGCAACACCGCCTGGACCGCCTGTTGCTCGTCGGTGGCCCAGGCCAGGGGCACCTCCGCGTAACGCGGGCCCGCACCCTGGGCGCGACGGTAGTGCCCGACGATCGACGCGTCCGGCTCGGTGGCGAACAGGCCGTCGCCCAACTCGGCGGCGAGCCGCGCCGACGCTTCGCCGCTGGCCGCCACCGCGATCACGGGCAGGGTGTCCGGCAGGTCGAAGATCCGGGCGTCCTCCAGTTGCAGGTGCCGGCCCTCGTACGACTGGTAGCCGCCCTGCCAGAGCAACCGGATGATCTCCAGCGCCTCGCGTAGGCGCTCGTGTCGCCCACGCACGCTGGGGAAGCCCTGCCCGACCACGTGCTCGTTGAGCCGCTCTCCGGCGCCCACCCCGAGGGTGAACCGGCCGTCGGAGATCAACGCCATGGTGGCCGCTGCCTGCGCGATGATCGCCGGGTGGTAGCGGACGGTCGGGCAGGTGACCCCGGTGGCCAGGCGCAGGGTGCTGGTCCTGGCCGCGATGGCACCGAGCACGCTCCAGGTGAAGGACGAGTGCCCCTGAGCGTCCAGCCACGGGTGGAAGTGGTCGCTCATCTCGACGAAGTCGAAGCCGGCCCGCTCGGCCAGCACGGCCTGCCGGATGATCTCCTGCGGGCCGTACCCCTCCGAGGCCAGCTTGTAGCCGATCTGCATGACCACACTCCCGATCCGTTCGCTGACTGAGGCATCGGCGGTTCCCGGCCCCGGCGCTGACAAACGCCGTCCGCCCGCAAACCAGCCTCCTAGGATGCCCTAGGCGGTGTGTGGTGGACGACGGCAGCCACGCACTTCGAAGTGCGTGGCTGTCCGGGGTGAGCGAGCACGTCGGAGGGGGTGGGTATCGCGACGGTGAACCGGCCGGGCACTGCGGACGGACACGTCTGCGGTATCGACACCGCGATGGAGGTGATCGGCGGCAAGTGGAAGGAGCTGATCCTCTGGGCGCTGCACGAGCACCCCCTGCGTCGCTTCGGCGAGCTGCGTCGACTGCTTCCGGGGATCGCCGAAAGGTGCTGGCCTCCCACCTACGGGAGATGGAGGTGGACGGCGTCGTGCGCCGCGTCTCCTACGACGAGGTGCCGCCCCGCGTCGAGTACTCGTTGACCGAGGACGGCACGCGCCTCAACGACGCCCTCGAGCCGCTGGCCGCCTGGAGACGTGACCGGTCGACCGTTCGACGGCTGGGGGAGGAGGCAAGCTGGTGCTCCGGAGTGACCCCGCCGAAACGCGCCGGCCCGTGCCCCCACTGCGGGGGCACGGGCCGGGGTACGTCTGTCGTCTACTTGGAAGGCTCGGGCAGCTTGCAGTCGACCTTCGGGTTGGCGCCGATGTAGTTCAACGGCCCGGCCACGATGGTGACCAGGATGGTGCCGGCCTCGGCGCAGTTGGTGTCGTCGCCGCTGTAGTAACCGCGCTGGCCACCGGCGATGGCGCCGATCACCAACCAGATCACGACGATGACTCCGAGAATCGAGGTGCCGCGCATCGCTGCCTCCTGAGGTATGTGGTGGATCTGAGGTGCAGCCGTTGTACCCAATCGGGTCGCGCGGCTAACGGTGGCGTGCTACGCCCCCCGCCGGATCCCCCATCCGGCCGATGCCGTCCGCCGTTGTGTACCGCCTGGGCATCCGCCGCCCGCACCGGGTAGCGCCTGTCGGCTATCGGATCGGCGACCGACCTCGCCGTCATCTGGGTGAGTGGACGTAGAACTGCCTCACGGCCCCGCCGAGGAGGACTCATGGACGCCCCGACACCGCCCCTGTACATCGACCGCCCCGAGGATGTCGCGGTCGCGGCCCGCGCGCTTGCTGGCGGCGCGATCGTCGCGGCGGCGTTCGCCAACTTCTACGTCATCGTGACGCGTCCCGACGCGGCCACCGTACGCCGGGTCAACCTGGCCAAGGGGCGACCGGCCCACCAGGTCGGCAGCATCACCACCGCGATCGGCCGGATCCCCGGGATGTTCGACTGGACGCGGATCTCGCCGCGGTTGCCGGTCGGCCGGGTGCGGGCGCTGATGGATGCCCTCTACGGGGCCGGGCCGTTCGGCTTCCGCGGGCCCGCGGCGGATCGCCTCCCCGAGCATCTCACCCAGGTCGACCAGGGGATGCGGACCAGCCAGGTGATCGCACCGGGGCTGACCTGCCCGTCCAACGTCTTCTTCGAGCGGGCGCTCGCCGAGACCGGAACGGATCACCTCTACATCACCTCGGCGAACCGCTCCCGGCATCTCACCGGAGCGGCGGAGGAACCGGCGCACTGGAAGGCGGATGCCCTCGCCGCCGACTTCGCCCACCTCGACGATCTGGTGGTGCTGGTCCACCGGGACGAGGCCGCGGCCCGCGCCGCGTACCCGGGCTACCTCACCACCTCGGTCACCCTGCTCTCGTTCCACGCGCCGGCGGGTGACCTCGAAGAACCGCCGGTGCTCACCGTGGACCGGCACGGATCGCTGCACCTGGACGACGTCCGTCGCGCCGCCGCGCCGCTCGGCCTGCAGGTGCGCCTGGCCGGAGGGGCCCGGGACCGATTGCAGGTTCGCGGGTACGCCGGGGCACTGGTGTGAGCGGCTACCGCATCGGCCTGGTGGTGCCCAGTTCCAACACCACAATGGAAGCCGAGATCCCGGCGATGCTGCGCCGACGTGAGGTCGTCGATCCGACGGTCCGCTTCACCACCCATTCCAGCCGGGTACGGCTGCGTCAGGTGACCGCCGACGAGTTGGCCCGGATGAACCGCTCCGCCCTGCGGTGTGCCGCCGAGCTGGCCGACGCCCGCTGCGACGTGCTCGCGTACGCCTGTCTGGTAGCGGTGATGTGCGAGGGCGCCGGCGCGCACGAGCGGGCCGAGCGGCGGTTGGGCCGCGCGGCCGGTCGCGCCGGGCACGGCATGCCGGTGGTGACCAGTGCCGGCGCCCTGGTCGCCGGGCTGCGGGCGCTGGGTGCCCGCCGGGTGGCCCTGATCGCGCCGTACCTTCCGCCGTTGACCGCGACCGTCGCCGCCTACCTCGCCGCGTACGGCGTGGAGGTGACCGACGCGGTGAGCCTCCGCGAGCCGGACAACGTGGCGGTCGGGCGCATCCCCGCGGCGAGTCTGGTCGAGCTGGCCGATCGGCTGGACGTGACCGACGTGGACGCGGTGGTCCTCTCCGCCTGCGTTCAGATGCCGTCGCTGGCGGCCGTGCCGCAGGTGGAGGCCCGTCTCGGCCGCCCGGTGCTCACTGCGGCGACGGCGACGGTGCACCAACTGCTCACTGGTCTGGGTGTCGAGCCGTACGTGCCCGACGCCGGCCGGCTGCTGGCCGGCCCGAATCCGCGGTGAATGGCGGGTGTGGTTCAGTGCGGCGGTGACGGGGCCTCCGGCGGCTTGCCCTGGCTACGCCGGAAGTCCGCGTAGGCCACGCCGGCCAGCACCAGCAGCCCACCGAGGGAGGCGAACACCGGCGGCAGGTACAGCAGGCCGGGGGCGATGGTCAGCAGCGCCAGCACCCCGCCGGGTCGGGACCACGACACCCGGCTGAACACCTCGTACTCGAACGAGGCCCGGCCGGCCAGGAACAGCGCCGGGCCGCCGAGGATCACCGCCAGCCAGGCCGGCGGGATCCGCCCGGTCGGCTCGTGCAGCACCAGGTGGAAGCCGGCCGCCGTGGTGACCACGCCGGAGATCATCAACAGATGGGTGTACGGCGCGCTGAACAGGAACTTGCTGGGCGACTCGGCGGCCTGGATGGCGGTCGGCAGCAGCTCGCCGGACTTGTGCACGTAGATCCGCCAGAGCAGCAGTGTGGTCAGGAACGCCACAGCGAATGCCCCGATGTTCTCGGCCTCGTTGTGCTCCATGCTGAACATGGTGCCGATCGTCAGGATGGCGTCGCCGAGCGCGATGATGAAGAACTGCTGGTAGCGCTCGGAGAGATGCTCCGCGGTGACGTTGCGCTGCTTTTCGGGCACCACCCCGAGCCCCGGCACCGGGTACGCGAGCCGGAAGCCGAGGTAGTCGATGGCGAGCGCGATGGTCCAGCACGCGATCCGGGCGTCCCCGCTGACGAATGCGCCGATGAGCCACGGGATCGCCGACACCACGAACCAGAGGAAGATGCGGACGGCCCGACGCTGGGTCTGCGGTTCGCGGCGTACCGCCGGCATCAGGAACAGTCCACGCCCCAGGTGGATCGCCACGTAGGTGCCGGCGAAGACGAGCCCTCGATTGTTGAACGCTTCCGGGATCGCCGTGGTCATCAGCAGCGCGCCGAACATCACGGCACTGATCAGCAGCTTGATCTCGGTGCGTTCCGGGTTGTACAGGTCGGTGACCAGCGTGGTGATCGCCCAGGTCCACCAGACGGCGGCCAGCATGATCAACGCCTCGGCGGCTCGGTGCCAGTCGAGCTGCTCGACCATTCCCCGCGAGATGAGCGCGAGCGCGACCACGTACACCAGGTCGAAGAAGAGTTCGAGGAGGGTGACCCGGCGCGGGGCCTCCGGGTCGCGCACCGGCGGACCGCTGGCCCGTGGTGATCCGGGCTCCGGCGCGGCG
This sequence comes from Micromonospora sp. NPDC127501, assembly GCF_040302185.1. Taxonomy (NCBI): domain Bacteria; kingdom Bacillati; phylum Actinomycetota; class Actinomycetes; order Micromonosporales; family Micromonosporaceae; genus Micromonospora; species Micromonospora sp. NPDC127501. The sequence goes on from NZ_JBEORJ010000012.1 coordinate 255,355, forward strand.
AGGTGCACGGGATACTCCTGCGGAACCGCTCGACTCGATGGACCACCATCCGGGCGGCGTCGGCGATCGGGATTCCGGCGTTCACGGCGTGCCGCAGCGCGGCGTCCATGGTCAGCGTGCTGCCGGCGAT
>NZ_JBEORJ010000013.1:0-4980 GCF_040302185.1 Micromonospora sp. NPDC127501
ACTCCCCCCCACCTTTTCCCCCACCCCGCCGTCTTCCCTTTTTTCTGGGGGGGGGGGGGGGGCCCCGGGGGGGGGGGGGGGGCCCCCCCCCCGGGCCGCCCCCCCACGTCAGTTCAGGAGCGGGAGCAGGTTGCCCCGTTGAGCGAGAAGCTGGTCGGCGACGAGTACGAGCCGCTCAGCGTTCCCTGGTAGCCAAAGCTGGCCGTGCCGCCGGGTGCGACCGACCCGTTGTGGCCGGTGTTGCGGGCGGTCACCGTCGACCCGCTCTGGCTCACTGTGGCGTTCCAGGCGTTGGTGACCTGCTGACCGCCGGGCAGGCTGTAGGTGAGCGTCCAACCGTTGATCGCGCTGGAGCCGGTGTTGGTGATCTGCACGTCGGCCGTGAAACCGTTGTTCCACGAGTTCGCCGTGTACTTCACCGCGCAGCTCGCGCCACCGCCCGGCGGCGGCGTGGTCGGAGGCGGCGTGGTCGGGTTGCCGCCACCGTTGACGTTGGCCGAGAACGACGTCACCGCGAGGCCGACGCCGCCCTGCCACGGCTCGAAGCCGGCCTGGATGCTGGTCAGGTACCAGGAGTTGGTGATCGCGCCCCGGTTGCGGGTGTCGTTGATGAAGTCCAGCACGCTGAAGTTCAGGCTGGAGATCGCCGACGACGCGACGTAGGAGATGACGTTGTTGGAGCCGTTGCTGCCCCGCCAGACCTCCCAGGTGCGGCCGGCCAGGTTGGTCGTGCCGACGACCGAGCCGATGGGCTGGATCGAGCCCTGCCGGTTGAGCCAGATCATGATCTCCATCTGGTTCACCCCGTCCCGCTTGGGCGAGGGGTCCAGCCAGATGTCGTACGACGCGTTGTAGGTGGCGCCGCTGACGTAGCGGTAGGAGATGCTGCTGGTGGCGCTGCTGATCTGGCTCACCTGGATCGGCAGGTTCGTGCCGGGGGAGCAGTTGGTGTAGTGACAACCGAAGAACACCGAGGGGTACGCGGTGGGCGCCCCGTTGGTGGGGCTGCTCCCGTTCTGGGTGGTGATCTCGAAGCCGCTGCTGGTGACGTTGATGCATTGCTGGGCGGTGGTGCCCCAGCGGTTGTTCTGCACCACGTACCGGCCCTGGATGGTGGTCGAGCCGTACTGTTCGCAGATCAGGGTGTCGGCGGAGGCGTTGCCGCCGAGGGCCACGGCGACCAGTGAGCTGGCGACCAACAGCCCGGCGGCGGCCAGGGCCCGAAGTTGACGTTTCATGACGCTCCTTGACTCGGCGCGTGCCGGGCGCCGGATGTGGTGGGGTGGTGCGGGAGCGCTCCCACGCTCAACGACACATTTACATGTCTGAAACTGCCGCGCAACCGTACGCGTCGAACTGGTGAATTGTGAGGATTGCCATCTCCCGCCGGACGGCTTGCCGCGGACGGCCAGCCGAGCGGCGCGGGTCACCGACGAGCGGCGGGGTGCGGGCCGATTGGGCCTGGTGTGCGTCGATCGCTCCGAGTAGCGTGTTGCCTCCAACGCGTGCCGCTCCCCCTCCGGAGGCGTACACCACCATGGGTGGCTCCCCCCTGCGCATCCTCGTCGTCGGCGCGGGCATCGCCGGCCTGGCCGTAGCCCGGGCACTGCGCCTGGCAGGCTTCCGGCCCGACGTCACCGACAAGCTGCCGCCGGGGGAGTCCACCGAGACCGGTCTCTATCTGCCCGGGAACGCCGCCCGCGCGCTACACCGGCTCGACCTGCACGACCCGGTCCGGCCGATCGGGCAGGTGATCCGCCGGCAGCGGTTCTTCGACGCCGCGGGAGCGCAACTCTGCGAGGTCGACCTCGACGCCCTCTGGACCGGCGTCGGCGAGTGCCGGGCGCTGCCCCGGGCCGACCTGCACCGAGTGCTGCTCAGCGGTGCTGGTGGCGCCGTCCGGCACGGCGCCGAGGTCCGCACCCTGGACCTCCTCCCGGGCGCGGTCGGCGTCACCTTCACCGACGGCACCACCACGGAGTACGACCTGGTCATCGGTGCCGACGGGCCACGCTCCTCGGTCCGCGCCCTGGCCGCGCTCGGTGGGCCGCCCCGCCCGGTCGGGCAGGTGGTCTACCGGGCCGTCCTGCGCGACGGTCCACCGGTCACCGAGTGGACCGCCCTGCTCGGCCAGCGCTCCGGGTTCCTGATGGTGCCGATCGGCGCCGGGCGGCTGCACCTCTACGCCGACGAGGCCGGTACCGAGGAACCCGCCGACCCCCTCGCGCGGCTGCGGGACCTCTTCGCCGACTACCGCGGCCCGGTACCCGAGGTGCTGTCCGCCCTCGACGAGGTGCACGTCGGGATCACCGACGAGGTGGAGTTGGGCCGCTGGCACCGGGGCCGTGTCCTGCTGGTCGGCGATGCCGCGCACGCCACCGCGCCGACACTGTCGCAGGGTGCGGCGATGGCCCTGGAGGACGCCGTGGTGCTGGCCGAGTCGCTGCGCGCCGCCAACAGCGTGGAGGCGGCGCTCGTGGCGTACGAGAGTCGTCGCCGTCCGCGTACCCGATGGGTGCGGGACCGGACCAGGGACCGCAACCGGACCAGGGACGTGCCGCCGGCGCTGCGCGACCCGCTGCTGCGCGGACGCGGCGACCGGATCTTCGGGGAGCACTACCGGCTCCTGCTCGGCCCGCTGTAGGCCCGTTGTAGATCGTGTCACGCCACCCCACGCGGCGCTGCGACCTGCCGGGGACTATCCTCCTTGCGGATGACGGCCCGCCGATAACCAGCGTGTGCCGAGCGGGACAACCGAGAACCGGAGGCCACTCGTGACCACCGTCGCACCCAAGCCGGTCGTGACCCGGCCCTGGCCGGTCCGGGAGCCGGTCAAGGGGTCGGCCATCGCGCGGCTGCTGCGAACCACGGACGCGAAGCAAATCGGGATCATGTACATGGTCACCGCGTTCGTGTTCTTCATGATCGGTGGCCTGATGGCCCTGGTCATGCGTGCTGAGCTGGCCCGACCCGGGCTGCAGTTCCTGTCGCCCGAGCAGTACAACCAGCTCTTCACGATGCACGGCACGATCATGTTGCTGTTCTTCGCGACGCCGATCGTGTTCGCATTCGCGAACTACATCGTGCCGATCCAGATCGGCGCGCCTGACGTCTCCTTCCCCCGGCTGAACAGCTTCGCCTACTGGCTGTACCTGTTCGGCGGGACGATGGCGACCGCCGGTTTCATCACCCCGGGTGGCGCCGCTGACTTCGGCTGGTTCGCGTACGCGCCGCTGAGCAGCGTCGAGCACTCGCCGGGCGTCGGCGCCAACATGTGGATCATGGGTCTGGCCATCTCCGGCCTGGGCACCATCCTCGGCGCCGTGAACATGATCACCACGGTGCTGACCCTGCGCGCGCCTGGCATGACCATGTTCCGGATGCCGATCTTCACGTGGAACATCCTGGTCACCAGCCTCCTGGTGATCCTGGTCTTCCCGCTGCTGGCCGCCGCGCTCTTCGCGCTCGCCGCGGACCGCATCCTCGGCGCGCACGTGTACGACCCGGCAACCGGTGGGCCAATGCTCTGGCAGCACCTGTTCTGGTTCTTCGGGCACCCCGAGGTCTACATCGTGGCGTTGCCGTTCTTCGGCATCATCAGCGAGGTCATCCCGGTCTTCTCCCGCAAGCCGATCTTCGGCTACAAGGGTCTGGTCGCCGCGACCGTCGCGATCGCCGCGCTCTCCATGAGCGTCTGGGCGCACCACATGTTCGCCACCGGCCAGGTGCTGCTGCCGTTCTTCAGCTTCCTGAGCTACCTGATCGCCGTGCCGACCGGTATGAAGTTCTTCAACTGGATCGGCACCATGTGGCGGGGCCAGATCAGCTTCGAGACGCCCATGCTCTGGGCGGTCGGCTTCCTGGTCACCTTCCTCTTCGGTGGTCTCACCGGTGTGCTGCTGGCCAGCCCGCCGATCGACTTCCACGTGTCGGACTCGTACTTCGTGGTGGCGCACTTCCACTACGTGCTCTTCGGCACCATCGTGTTCGCGGTCTTCGCGGGCATCTACTTCTGGTTCCCGAAGATGTTCGGCCGGATGCTCGACGAGCGCCTGGGCAAGGTGCACTTCTGGCTCACCATGATCGGCTTCCACACCACGTTCCTGGTGCAGCACTGGCTCGGCAACGAGGGCATGCCCCGTCGGTACGCCGACTACCTGCCCAGCGACGGCTTCACCACGCTGAACACGATCTCCACGATCGGCGCGTTCATCACCGGTATCTCCACGCTGCCGTTCATCTACAACTGCTGGAAGTCGTACAAGACCGGCCCGGTGGTCGAGGTGAACGACCCCTGGGGTCACGGCAACTCGCTGGAGTGGGCGACCAGCAGCCCGCCGCCGCTGCGCAACTTCGACCGGATGCCGCGGATTCGCTCCGAGCGGCCGGCGTTCGACGCGAAGTTCCCGGAGTTGGCGGCCGGTGGCCAGAGCCTGGCCGGCCCGCCGGAGGGTGGCGCCAAGCCGCTCACCAGCGAGTCGGACGGCGGAGCCAGCTACCGCGAGGACACCGCGAGCGACGCCGACCGGCACTGACGCTCAAGTTCAGCAGGACGACGGGCGCCGCCCCCGGGAAACCGGGAGCGGCGCCCGTCGCCATGTCCAGCCCGCTGCCTGGCTCGTCCCGCCCCGCCCTGGCCGGCTCGGCCCTGCCCGGCCTGGCTCGGCCAGTCCGGCCTGGGTCCGTACAGCCCTGGGCTGGTCCGGCCGATTGGCGTGCTCCGGCTGACTCCGCTCGGCTCGTCTGGTCCGGCCGCGCCCGCGTCGCACCTGCGTGGCCGGATCTCCAGGTGACGTAGGTCGGCCAGCATCCACACCGGCCGACCCCAGGTGACCGTAGTGCTGACGAGGGATATACCTGTGAGTCATAAATATTCCTCACAGGTATATCCGCCGTGAGCATGTGTGCCGCCTGTCGGGCGGTCGAGGTGCATCGCCTACCAGCGTGGCGCTGCGTCGTTCCGGCGGAGCAGCATGCTCC
>NZ_JBEORJ010000013.1:5080-251159 GCF_040302185.1 Micromonospora sp. NPDC127501
GGTGCGGTGCGGTGCGGTGCGGTGCGGTGCGGTGCGGTGCGGTGCGGTGCGGTGCGGTGCGGTGCGGTGCGGTGCGGTGCGGTGCGGTGCGGTGCGGTGCCTCCCAGGCAGCGCGATTCAGCGCGGCGAGGGATCGGCGAGGACGCCGACCTTCAGGTTCGCTGCGACGGCGAGGTGCTCAGTGGGCGGCGGGGGCGAGGTCGGCCTCGGCGGACGGCGGGGTGGCCGCTTCGGCGATGCGGCGGCGGCGCAGCTCGATCGGGAGCACCACCAGGGTGACCAGCGCGCCGAGCGCACCGGTCACCACGAAGCCCCAGAGTGGCGCGCTGGCGTCGATCACCGCGCCGGCGAGCGGTGCGCCGACCGCGATGCCGACGGTGACCGCGGAACCGTGCAGACCCATCGCCTCGCCGCGTACCTCGGCCGGGACCAGGCGGCTGACCGCGTCCGAGCCGGCCGCGATGGTCGGCGCGCAGAGCGCGCCGGCGGGGATCAGCGCCAGGCACAGCAGCCACCAGTGCGCACCGCCGAGCCCCACCGGAATGGTGCACAGGGCCAGTGCGGCGGTCAGCGCCAGCGGGGAGAACGAGCGGTGCACGGCCCCGTACGCGAAACCGCCGGCCAGCGAGGCGACCGCCCAGATGGCCAGGACCGCGCCGGTCCATTCGACCTCGCCGCTGGCCCGCAGGACGGCGACCACCGCCACGTCGGTCCCCCCGAGCACCAGGGTCGCGGCGGCGCTGAGCGCCAGGACGGCGAGCAGTCGGGGGGTCAGCCACTCCCGGCGCGGCACCCGGCGTTGGGGGCCGGTGGGCTCGGTGGCCTCCCGGATCGGTGGGTTGACCACCCACAGGGCGATCCCGGCGGCGACGATGCCGCCACCGACCAGATACATGGTGGTCTGCGCGGAGATCGCGGTGACCAGGGCCACCGCCAACGCCGGGCCGATCATGAAGGACAGCTCCACCGACATCGAGTCCAGTGCGTAGGCCGGGCGGCGTTGATCCTCGGGGACCAGCGCGGCGATCGACTGACGGACCACGGAGAAGATGGGCAGGGCCAGGGAGCCGGCCACGAAGGCGGCCGGCAGGAGCACCGGGTATGTCAGCGACGGCGCGGTGGACCAGAAGATCGCCTCAGCGATGGCGGTGAGCACCAGGACCGGGCGCAGTCCACGACGGTCCACGAGTCGGCCGAGCAGCGGCCCACCGATCGCCGCGCCCACGGTGACCGCCGCACCCACCAGGCCGGCCGCCCCGTAGCCCCGATCAAGATCGAGCACCACGTGGAAGGTCAGCGTCACCCCGGTCGCGGTGAGCGGGATGCGGGCGAGGACGGCAACCAGTAGCAGCGACCGCAGGCCGGGCAGGGCGAGCGCCCGCCGGTAAGGTTTCATGTTCACGTGGGTCCGTACCTCCGGCGACATCCTCGACCGGCGGCGGCCCCTTGGCCAACCAATTAGCGCCTCATGCGGCCCTGATCACAGGCTGGCCGTGCATGATCACCCCGGCGCCCTCCATCGCGCGCAGGGCCACGTCGGTGGTCGCCGGGGCGACGGCGGCGGTCAACTCCAGCAGCACGGTGGTGGCGAAACCCTCCCGGGCGGCGTCGAGCGCGGTCGCCCGGACGCAGTGGTCGGTGGCGATGCCGACCACGTCGACCCGGTCCACGTCGCGCCGGCGCAGCCAGTCGGCCAGGCACTCGCCGTCGTCGGCATGCCCCTCGAAACCGGAGTACGCCGCCGCGTGCTCGCCCTTGTGGAAGATCGCCTCGATCCGGGCGGTGTCCAGTTCCGGGTGGAACTCCGAACCGCTGGTGCCGACCACACAGTGCCGGGGCCAGGACTCCACGAAGTCCGGCGGATCGCCGAAGTGGGCACCCGGGTCGACGTGGTAGTCCTTGGTGGCGACCACGTGCGTCCACCGGTCCGGCTCGGCGGCGAGCAACCGGGAGATCCCGGCGGCCACGCCCGCGCCGCCGGCGACGGCCAGCGAGCCGCCCTCGCAGAAGTCGTTCTGCACGTCCACGATGATCAGCGCGTTGGCCATCGGGGGGTTTCCTCTCTCCGCACGGTCGGTCGGCGGCGCTCGGTGGATGACTCAGCCAGCGGGTACGACGGTGACCGGCACGGCCGGATCGCCGGCCGAGAGCTTCAGCCCTTCCCACGGGATGGAGATCAGACACTCCCGCAGGTGCTCCCGTGACTCGTCGAGGGTGGGCAGCGCCACCGACTCACCGGCGACCACGTACGACTGCTGGAGCAGACGGTCGTTGGGCTGCCGGTCGGGAACGCCCTGCGGGACGATGACCTCCTCGGTGGCGGTGCCGGTCGGCTTGTGCCGGCGGACCGCGACCTTCCGGCCGCCGATGGTGGCCTTGTGCTCGGAGCGCTTCACCACCGGCCGTCCCTCGACCTCGACCAGTTTGTAGACCAGCCCGGCGGTCGGTGCGCCGGAGCCGGTGACCACCGCCGTGCCGGCGCCGTACATGTCCACCGGTTCGGCGGCCAGGGCGGCGATCGCGTACTCGTCCAGGTCACCGGAAACAATGATCTTGGTCTCGGTGGCGCCCAGCGAGTCGAGCAACTCCCGGGACTGCTGAGCGATCACCGCGAGGTCGCCGGAGTCGATCCGTACCGCCCGCAGGTCCGGCCCGGCCACCGCGATGGCGTTGCGGATGCCCTGGCTGATGTCGTACGTGTCGACCAGCAGCGTGGTGTCCTTGCCCAGCGTGGCGACCTGCGAGGCGAACGCCGCCCGCTCGTCGTCGTGCAGCAGGGTGAACGCGTGCGCCGCCGTGCCCGCCGTGGGGATGCCGTAGCGCGCGCCGGCGGCGAGGTTGGACGTGAACCGGAACCCGGCCAGGTACGCGGCCCGCGCCGCGGCCACCGCCGCCTCCTCGTGTGCCCGACGCGACCCCATCTCGATCAGCGTCCGGCCCCGCGCCGCGGTCACCATCCGGGCCGCCGCGGCGGCCACCGCGCAATCGTGGTTGAGCACGGACAGCGCCAGCGTCTCCAGCACCACACATTCGGCGAAGCCGCCGGAGACGGTGAGGATCGGTGAACCGGGGAAGAACAGCTCACCCTCGGCGTACCCGTCGATGTCGCCGGTGAAGCGGTAGTCGGTGAGCCACGCCGCCGCCGCCTCGTCGACCACCCCGGTCCGCAGCAGGAACTCGACCTCGGTGGGGTCGAACCGGAAGTCGCGGATCAGCTCGATCAGCCGGGCCGTCCCGGCGACCACGCCGTACCGGCGGCCGCTGGGCAGCCGGCGGCTGAACACCTCGAAGACACAGCGGCGGTCGGCGGTGCCGTCCTTCAGTGCCGCGCTGACCATGGTCAGCTCGTAGTGGTCGGTCAGGAGCGCGGGGCGGTGGATGCTCACCGCCCCAGCCTAAGGTTCAGCTCGGGTCGCCGCCGTCGTGGCCCGGGATCGAGCGCAACGCCGCCCACAGCTCGGCCCGACCGGTGACGCCGAGCTTGGCGTAGATCCGCTGGAGGTGGTTCTCCACAGTGCGCGCCGAGAGGTAGAGCCGCTCGGCGATGGCCCGGCTGGGAGCGCCGTGCGCCGCGAGGCGCGCCACCTGCCACTCCCGCTCGGTGAGCACGGGCGCGCCGGCCTGGAGCGCCGGCGTCCGGATCAGGTCACAGCGCCCGAGCAACCCGGCGAGGCGCTCCCGGGCGTCGTTGGCGGCAGCCGAGTGCTGCCGGCGCAGCCGCTGGACGGCCTGGGAGGTGGCCTCGGCGGCGTACACGGTCAACTCCAGGGCGGCATAGTCGTCGGCGACCGCGAGCAGACCGGTGGGGGAGTCGGTCACCGCGGCGCGGGCGTGCCGGGCCAGCAGCGGCGGGAGCACCCCGTCGACCCGCTCGGAGAGCTCGGCGAGGCGCTGCGCGACGGTGCGCCGACCACCGTCGGAGCAGGTGGGGCCGACCGCCATGCCCGCCTGGTCGAGTCGGACGAGGTCGTGCAGGACATGCACCTCGTGCCCGGCGAAGCCGTCCGAGCGCAGTCGATCCACCAGGTCACCGAGATGTTTGATCGCGCCGGGCAGGTCGCCCGAGGCGGCGAGTGACGCGCCCCGGGCCTGCTCCAGCCACGGGTAGAGCACCGCCATGCCCGGCGCGTGGGTGCGGTCGGCTTCGGCCATCGCCGCAACCGCCTGCGTGGCGTCACCGCGCAGCGCCGCCGCCTGGGCGCGTTCGGCCTGGGCCAGACCGGCGTAGACCCGACTCGTGGCCAGCACCGCGCAGGCACCCAGGGAGGTACGCATGGCCGCGTCGCTCTGCCCGCGCAGCCGGGCCGCGTACGCCTGGAGGATGGCCAGGTAGCCGGTGCCGAGGCGAAAGTCGCCGGCTCCGGCGAGGTCGGCGAACTCGTCGGCCACGATCGCGTCGATCCCGGTCAGGTCGCCGGTGAGCATGAGCCGGGTGCCTCGGGCCAGTTCCAGGGCCAACTGGAGGTACGGCATGTCGGTGCGCCAGCTCGCCGCGGCCGAGTGCACCTGGGCGATGGCCGTACCGCTGCGGGTCAGCTCGCCCTGCGCGGCCTGGACGTACGCGATGGTGGAACGGGCCAGCTCGCGGGCGGCGACGCCGGCCGCAGGCCGGTCCAGCACCCGTCGGCTGAGCTGTACCGCGGTGGTCGTGTCCAGTCGGTGCAGACGCATGATCGCCTCGAAGGCGTGCACCCGGGACCGGTCGGCGGAGTCGCTGAGCTGCTCGACCCGGCTAGCGATCTCCTCCACCGTGGACTCCTGGCTCAGCCCCCAGTAGCTGACCATGCCGCGTACGGTCAGCCAGCGGCAGAGCCGCCGCTCGTCGCCGGGCTCGGGGGTGACCGCGTCGAGGACGTCGATGGCCTCGTCGGGCCGGTCGGCGAACATCAGGATGGTGGCCAGCAGCTCCGCCGCGTCGTAGCCGCCGTCGGCGTTCAGCGCGGCCCGCGCCAGGCGGGTCGCCAGCGGCACGTCGTAGCGGGTGAACGCCTGCACAGCTGCGTCCAGCAGCAGGGCCGGATCCTGTGCGGTGCCCGAGTCGAGTCGCCAGACGGCCACCCGCAACAGGTCGTCGCGTCGTCGTTTGCCGACCTGCTCGAGCAGCTCGGCGAGGTGTGCCTGGAGCCGGCGGGTGCGGCTGACCGGGCAGCGGCGGCGCATCACCTCGCCGTAGAGCGGGTGCGCCAGCCGGACGTTGGTGCGCCGGTCGTGCTGGATGACGGTGATCAGCCCGCGTTCCTCGGCGATCTCCACGTCCGACTGCTCGGCGGCCTGCCTCAGGAGGTGCAGGCCCAGTGGTTCGCCGAACGCGACCAGCTCGACGACCGCGCGGACGCCGTCGGTGAGCTTGCCGACCCGGGTGTCGATGAGGTCGGTCAGGTTGGGCGCCAGTTCCAGTCGCCCGGTCCACTTCCAGATCCCGTACGTGCGCTTCAACTCGGCGCTGCCGTTGGCGGCGTGCACCAGCTCGCGCAGCAGCAGCGGGTTGCCGGCCGACAGCCGGCCGAGCCGGTCGGCGGAGCCGGCGTCGACCGGGCCGCCCAGGATCGCCGCCAGCAGGTCGGTGGTCTCCTCCTGCGGCATCGGGGTCAGCTCGACGTGCTCGACCAGGTCGTCGGTCCAGAGTGCGCGGATCGGCAGCGGGATCTGCTCGCCGTCGCGCAGGGTGCCGACCACTGTGGCGTTCTCGGCGCGGGCGACCAGATGCACAAGTGCGGCCGAGGGGGGATCGAGCAGGTGGGCGTCGTCGATGGCGAGCACGATCCGTCGGCCGGCCGCCTGCTGTTGCAGCACGTTGAGGGCCCAGCGCAGGATGCCGGCGGGGGAGAGGCCCTGGGGCTGCTCGGCGGGGAGGACCTGGACCAGCCCGCCGAACGGCAGCGCCGCGGTGGTGGCGCTGGCGGCGATGGACCAGATCGCGAACCGGTCGGTGGGCAACGCGCCCACGCCCTCGCGCAGCAGGCGACTCTTGCCGATGCCAGCGCTGCCGCTGAAGAAGAGCCCGCGGCCGGCTTCACCGGTCACCGCCTCCAGCAGGCGGTTCAGCTCACCCGTGCGGCCGACGAACTCCCATCGACTCATTCGCGCAGCATATCGACCGGAATCCGTCCGCGCCCGCACCGTCACGGTGCGAAGTTGAGTATTCGCACAATTACCGGTGAGTATTCGAGGTGTTCCGCCCGGTCGTCAGCCCGCCCGTAGTCTTCCGACATCCGGGTTGACGCACCGGAATTTTCGCGACCGGACGTCCGGTCACCTGCAACGGGAGGCACCTGATGAAGCAGGGCCCTCTCCCCTCGGTCGATTCGCCGGACGACATGGCCGGCCCAACCGACGTACCCATCTGCGGCCCTCTCCCCACCCGGGTGGGCGTGTCCGCCGCCGCCCCGGACGAGCCGCTCGGTGTGGTCGCCGTCGGCCCGGCCGGTGCCGAGCGGCGTGCCGTGCTCGCCACCCTGCTCGGGCTCGACCCGGTCATGCTCACCGTCCCGGCGGGCAGCTGGTTGGTGGTGCGCGACGCCAAGGTGCCCACCCGTGCGGCGTTCGTGCCCGGTTACCGCCAGCCGCACTCGTACGGCGCGGACCGGGACGCCGCCGGCCCGGCGTTGGCCCGCCCGCCCCGGCGGGTCGAGCTGAGCGTGCCCCAGCCGCTGCTGCGGCACTTCACCCTGGTCGACGTTCCGGACACCGCCACCCTCGGCGTGTCCGGCACCCGGGTGCTGCTCGAAGCGGCGGGCCGAGCCGGCGCGCTGCTCTTCGTGATCGCCGCCGACCAGGCCTTCACCGCCGCCGAGTTGAACCTGCTCGCCGAAGTCGCCCCGACCTCGGTGGAGGTCGTCTTCGCGGTCACCCCCGGCGCGGCGGGGTGGGCTCCGTTGGCCGACGGCACGGCGACTACGGAGGGCGCGGGGGCGTCCGTCCCGCCGGTCGGTGGTGCGGAGACCGAGGTGGACGCGGTCGCGGTGACGGTGGAGGCACATCGGGCGGCACTCCTGGCCGCGGTGCCGGCGCTGGCCGGGGCGCGGTGGTTCCCGGTCGACGGGGCCGACACCGCCGCCGACCTGCGGCGGGCGCTGGTGGGTTGGGCGTCGCGTGAGGGGTTGCAGCGGGCCAGCGTCGACCCACCGATCCTGCCGGGCCAGCAGGGCCGCGTCGCCGTGGCCGCCAATCCGGGTGACTGGTCCGAGCGGCTCGACCGCCACGCCCGCTCGTGTGCTCAGCGGATCCGCCAGCACCTCGCCCTGGAGTTGGCGAACATCCACCTCCGGGCCGTTCAGGAGATCGTGTTCGGAGTCGGCTGTGCCGGCCTACCGGATCTCCTCGACCGGGAGATGTCGGCGTTGTCGTTGTTGGCCACCGCGCAGTGCGATCAGGCGGTGCGCGGCATCATGACCGACGTCGCGTCCCAGGTGCTCGGCGCGCCGCCGGCCGAAGGCGTGCGCCGCCGGATCGCCGCCGCGGTGCAGTACGGCCTGGCCGATCACCGGCCCGGCCACGAACTGGACAAGGTGTTGTTGATCACCAGCACGGCCGGCGTGGCCGAGTTGACCGGCCTGGAGGCGATCGACGCCGCCGCCAGCTATCCGGCGGCGTCCCGGGACGAGGTGCTCCCGCCCATTGCGGTGGCGCTCTCCGGTGGGTGCTGGCAGCAGTGGCGTACGCCCGGCAACGGCGACCAGAGCGCGGCGCGGGCCTGGTCCCAACGGGCGGTGCGCGAGGTCGAGTTGGGGTTGTCCAGGGAGATCTCCCGACGGTTCGAGGTGATCCGCCTCTCGCTGGGCGTGGTGCTCTCCGATGCAGTCGATCACGGCATTCTGCTCGCCTGACGGCGCGCCCACCGGTTGGTCCGGGTCCGGGCCGGACCCCACCTCCGATGGCGTCCGGGGCGGGTCGGGAGGGCCCGGGGTGGGTGATCCGCGCCGGGCCGGCGTTCCGGTTCCTCGGTTCCGGGAAACCGGTGGCACGATGGGGGGCATGGCGGCTCCGCAGGTTGCACCGGTCGAGACGCCGGACACTGACGAGGTGCCGGCGTCCGACCGGCAGTGGGTGACGATCGTGTGGGACGACCCGGTCAATCTGATGACGTACGTGACCTGGGTCTTCCAGAAGCTTTTCGGCTACAGCCGGGAGAGGGCCGAACAGCTGATGCTGGACGTGCACCACAAGGGCCGTGCCGTGGTCTCCACCGGTGCCCGCGAACGGATGGAGCACGACGCGTCGCAGCTGCACGCGTACGGGCTGTGGGCGACGGTGGACAGATCATGAGCATGTTCCATCGCCAGGCCGGCCACTACGTCGCCGTCTTCGCCGTCGACGAGGTGCGGGTGCTGCGCAAGGTCGCCTCCGAGGTGGTGGGTCTGCTCACCGATGGCTTCGACCACACCGACCCGGTGGTCGGTCGGCTCTTTCCGGCGGTCTACCCACAGGACGCTCCGGGCACCGCCGAGTTTCGCCGCTACACCGAGGGCGACCTGAAGACCGCGAAGATCGATCAGGCGGGGGCGATCCTGGCCGCGTTGCCGGACGACGCCGGTGGCGAGGTGCGGCTGGACGCCGAGGCGGCCGAGGCGTGGTTGCGGGCACTGAACGACGCCCGGCTCGCGATGGGCGTCCGCCTGGAGATCAAGGACGGCACGGATCTGGGCGAGGAGTTGGACGACGCGGTCGCTGAGGACCCAGGTTCCAGCCGGGTGTTCCAGCTTTCGGTCTACGCCTATCTCGGATATCTACAGGAGTCGCTGCTCAACGCCTTGATCGACTAGGGGTGACCGGCACCACTTCGGCCCGTGCCCGGCAGGCGTTAGGCTGGTGCACGTGCTGAGCATCGACCGGTCGATCATTGACGCGATCGTCGCCCACGCGCGCCGGGATCACCCTGACGAGGCGTGCGGCGTGGTCGCCGGTCCCGTCGGCAGCGACACCCCGACCCGGCACATCCCGATGGACAATGCCGCGCGGTCGATGACCTTCTACGAGTTCGACTCGATGGAGCACCTGCGCGTGTGGCGGGAGATGGACGACCGGGACGAGGAGCCCGTCGTCATCTACCACTCGCACACCGCCACCGAGGCGTACCCGTCGCGGACGGACGTCTCCTTCGCCGGTGAGCCGGGGGCGCACTACCTGCTCGTGTCGACCCGTGAGCCCGACTCGGAGGAGATCCGGTCGTTCCGGATCGTCGACGGCGTGGTCACCGAGGAGCCGGTCCGTGTCGTGGAGGCCGGTGTCGACCCGCACGCCGTCCAGTCCTACATGTTCGGGCAGAGCCCGGCGACGGTCGATTACGAGTGTTCCGGCCGCTGACCTGTCAGCGCCGCAGCCGTCTCGTCCCGTCACCGTAGGCACACCCGATCGAGGAGTTCCCCATCATGGCTATTGAGGTTCGCATCCCCACCATCCTGCGCAGCTACACCGGCGGCGCCAAGGTCGTCGACGGCACCGGCGACACGCTCGCCGACCTGCTCACCGACCTGGATTCCCGGCACGGCGGTCTGCGCGGCCGGCTGATCACCGACGCGGGCACGCTGCACCGTTTCGTCAACGTCTACGTCAACGACGAGGACGTGCGGTTCCTGGGCGCGCTCGACGCGAAGCTCTCCGACGGCGACAGCGTCACCATCCTGCCGGCGGTGGCGGGCGGCGCATTCGGCTTCGCGGCGGCAGCGGCAATCAGCTCGCACAGCATCAGCTCGCAGAGTGCCGCCGCCGCGGTGGCCCGCGACGCCGTCGCGGCTCGCTGAGGTCGGCCGCCATGGCGCGGTACGACAGCCTGCTCGACGCCTGCGGGGGTACGCCGCTGGTCGGCCTGCCCCGACTCTCCCCGACGGTGCCCGACGGGGCCCCTCCGGTGCGGCTCTGGGCCAAGCTGGAGGACCGCAACCCCACCGGCAGCATCAAGGACCGCGCGGCGCTGTTCATGGTCCGGGCGGCGGAGGAGGCTGGTCGGCTCCGCACGGGTGACACCATCCTCGAACCGACGAGTGGCAACACCGGCATCTCGTTGGCGATGGTGGCGAAGCTGCGCGGCTACCGGCTGGTCTGCGTGATGCCGGAGAACGTCTCCACCGAGCGGGTGCAACTGCTCCGGATGTACGGGGCCGAGATCATCTTCTCGCCGGCGGCGGGTGGTTCCAACCAGGCGGTCGCCACGGCGAAGCAGATCGCCGTCGAGCACCCCGACTGGGTGATGCTCTACCAGTACGGCAACGAGGCGAACGCGCGGGCGCACTACGAGACGACCGGGCCGGAGCTGCTGCACGACCTGCCCAGCATCACGCACTTCGTGGCCGGGCTGGGCACCACCGGCACCCTGATGGGCACCGGGCGTTACCTGCGGGAAAAGGTCGATGGCATCCAGATCGTGGCCGCCGAGCCGCGCTACGGCGAGTTGGTCTACGGCCTGCGCAACATCGACGAGGGGTACGTTCCGGAGCTCTACGACGCCTCGGTGCTCTCCCGGCGGTTCTCTGTGGGCACCCGGGACGCGGTGTTGCGTACCCGCCAGCTCGTGGACGTGGAGGGCATCTTCGCCGGGTTCTCCACCGGTGCGATCCTGCACGCCGCGCTGGCGGTGGCGCACGAGGCGGTGCGCGACGGCCGCCGGGCCGACGTGGCCTTCGTGGTCTGCGACGGCGGATGGAAGTACCTGTCCACCGGCGCGTACGGCGGCACCCTCGCCGACGCCGAGGACGCCCTGGACGGGCAGCTCTGGGCCTGACCGATCTGGTCTGCCGGTTACGGGCCGTCGACATTCGTCGACGGCCCGTGCGCTTCCCGACGTACCGCGAGCGGGTGTCACGTTCGTGACAACTTCCGTTGGATGATTCTTGCTGCCGGGTGCGCCAGCGTAGGCTGCGCAGCGTGGCGTACGCGTCGGTAGAGATCATGGCCGGGACCGTCGCCGGCGCGGGTGCTACTGATAGTGACAGCGAGACCACTCGATGCGACTGACCGTTCTGGGAAGCGCCGGCAGTTTCCCTGGCCCCGAGTCGCCCTGCTCGGCCTATCTCGTCGAGGCCGACGGCTTCCGGCTCCTGGTCGACTTCGGCTCAGGGTCGCTGTCCAGCCTCCAGCGGTACGCGGGGTTGCACGCCCCGGACGCCATCCTGCTGACCCACCTGCACTGTGACCACATGTTCGACGCCGTGCTGTACGTGGTGGTCCGCCGGTACGCCCCGGACGGCCCCTACCCGGCGCTGCCGGTGTACGCGCCCGCCGGCGCGCCGGACCGGCTCAGCGCCGCGTACGGCGACGACGGTTCGGTGGAGGACGTCTACCAGTTCTACGCACTCCAGCCGGGCACCTTCCCGATCGGCCCGTTCGCCGTCACCGTCGACCGGGTCAACCACCCCGTCGAGACGTACGGTGTGCGGCTGGAGCACGAGGGCCGTTCGCTGTGCTACTCGTCGGACACCGCGCCCTGCGAGGCGCTGCTGCGGCTGGCCCAGAACGCCGACGTGTTCCTCTGCGAGGCCAGTTACCTCGACGGCATGGACAACCCGCCGGATCTGCACCTGACCGGTCGGGAGGCCGGCGAGGCGGCGACCAAGGCCGCGGTGGGTCGGCTGCTGCTCACCCACCTGGTGCCGGCCTGGGGCAGCGAGGCGCACACGTTGGAGTCGGCCGCTTCCGCGTACGCCGGGCCGCTCGAGGTGGTTCGGCCCGGCGCCAGCTACGACGTCTGACGCAGCACGCCCGGTTCGCGAGGCCGGGCCGCGGTGTTGTGCCGTACTGTTCGCCGGCCGGTCAGCAGGCGGTCGTCTGGTGCACCGGTGGTACCCGCACGGTGTGGGCATGCGGATCGCCATCGTGACCGAGTCGTTCCCACCGGATGTGAACGGCGTCGCGCACTCTGTGGTGCGGACGGCGGAGCACCTGCTCGACCAGGGCCATGAGCCGGTGGTCATCGCGCCCGCCCCGCCGGCCGCCGGTCGCCAGGGCATCGACCGGCTGCCGTACCCGGTGGTGCGCATTCCGAGCGTGCCGCTGCCCCGCTACCAGGGCTTCCGGCTGGGTGTGCCGACCACCGCCCGACTGACCGGGGCGCTGCTGTCGGCCGAGCCGGACGTGGTCCACCTGGCCAGCCCGTTCGTCCTGGGCGCCCGGGCGGCCATGCTGGCCAGCCGGCACGGGCTGCCCACGGTGGCGGTCTACCAGACCGATGTGGCGGCGTACGCCAGGGCGTACCGGGTCAGTTGGGGCGAGGCGGCGGCGTGGCGCCGGATCCGCGAGATCCACAATTCGGCGCAGCGGACCCTCGCCCCCTCCACCCGGGCCGCCGCCGACCTGATCGCGAACGGGGTGCAGCGGATCTGGCTGTGGCGGCGCGGTGTGGACGCCGTTCGCTTCGATCCGGCAAAGCGGTGTGCGGCGCTGCGGGACCGGCTGGCGCCCGGCGGTGAGCTGCTGGTCGGCTACGTCGGTCGGCTCGCCCCGGAGAAACGGGTGGAGTTGCTGGCGGCGACGTCCCGACTGCCCGGCGTACGGGTGGTGGTGGCCGGCGACGGCCCGATCCACCGCCAGTTGGCGCGGGAGCTGCCCGGGGTGACCTTCCTGGGCGTGCAGCAGGGCGAGGACCTGGCGCGGCTCTACGCCAGCCTGGACCTGTTCGTGCACACCGGACCGCACGAGACCTTCGGCCAGACCATCCAGGAGGCGCTGGCCTCGGGGGTGCCGGTCGTGGCGCCGGCGAGCGGCGGCCCGGTCGACCTCGTCGACCACGGCGTGACCGGGCTGCTGGTGCCGCCGAACGACGGCGACGCGCTCGCCGCGGCGGTGGCCGAGCTGGCGGGCGACGCCGACCGGCGGCGGGCCTACGGGCTGGCCGCCCGGGTCGCGGTCCGTCGCCGTAGCTGGGCGGCTGTCGGCGACGAGCTGATCGGGCATTACCAGGCGGTACGCGCCGTCGCCGCCACCGTCGGCCTGCCGGCCGTCTCGTGACCGTCGCCGCCCGCGGGCTGCGGATCGTGCGGGTCGCCAACTTCGTCACGGAACGCTCCGGCGGCCTGCGTACCGCGCTGCGGCATCTCGGCGCGGGCTACCGGGCGGCCGGGCACGATCCGGTGCTGGTGATACCCGGTCAGCGGGCCGCCGACGAGACGTACCCGTGGGGGCGGGTGGTCACCCTGCCCGGGCCGCGGCTGCCGGGCAGCGGTGGCTACCGGCTGCTGGCCGGGCGACGCCGGTTGGCCCGGCTCCTCACCGACCTGGCGCCCGACCGGTTGGAGGTCTCCGACCGGTCGTCGCTGCGCTGGACGGGCCGGTGGGCGCGGGCGCACGGAGTGCCGTCGGTGATGGTGTCGCACGAGTCGCTGACCGGGCTGCTCGGCCAGTGGGGTGTGCCGGACGCGCTGCGCCGGCCCATCGCCGACCGGCTCAACCGGGCGACCAGCCGGGCGTACGACCGGATCGTCTGCACGACCCGATGGGCTGCCGAGGAGTTCGACCGGATCGGCGTCGACAACCTGGGTCTGGTGCCGCTCGGGGTGGACCTGGACACCTTCTCCCCGCACCGGGCCGACCCACTGGTGCGCGAGCGGTACGCCGACTCCAGCGAGGTGCTGTTGGTGCACTGCGCCCGGCTGTCAACGGAGAAGCGGCCGGAGCTGGCCGTGCAGACCCTCGCCGAGCTGCGCCGGAACGGCGTGCCGGCGGTGCTGGTGATGGTCGGCGACGGCCCACTACGCGGCGCGCTGGCCCGGCGGGCGGCAGGGCTGCCGGTCACGTTCACCGGCTTCCTGCCGGACCGCGCCACGGTGGCCGCGTTGCTGGCCAGCGCGGACGTGGTGCTGGCGCCGGGCCCGGTGGAGACCTTCGGTCTCGCCGGCCTGGAGGCGCTGGCCTGCGGCACTCCGGTGGTGGTCAACGCGGCCAGCGCTCTCCCCGAGGTGGTCGGCGAGGCCGGGCTCGCGGCGTACGGCTCGGGGGTGTCGATGGCGGCGGCGGTGACCCGCCTGGCGGCCCGGCCGGAGGCGCAGCGGCGGCGGGCCGCCCGTGCGCGGGCCGAGGAGTTCGGCTGGCCGGCCGCGGTCGCCGGGTTCCTCGGTGTGCACGTCGCGGACGTTCCCCGGGGCACCGCGAGCGAGGTGGATCGCCGCACCGCATAGGGTGCAGGCATGGCGCGACCTGACGGGCGAGGGCCCTCTCAACTTCGACCGGTGACCCTGACCCGAGGCTGGAGCACGCATCCGGAGGGCTCGGTGCTCGTCGAGTTCGGCGGCACCCGGGTGCTCTGCACGGCGAGCGTCACCGAGGGGGTGCCCCGCTGGCGCAAGGGCTCCGGGCTCGGCTGGGTGACCGCCGAGTACGCGATGCTGCCCCGGGCCACCAACACCCGCTCCGACCGGGAAAGCGTCAAGGGTCGGGTCGGTGGCCGTACCCACGAGATCTCCCGATTGATCGGCCGCAGTCTGCGGGCCAGCATCGACCTCAAGGCGCTCGGCGAGAACTCGATCGTGCTCGACTGCGACGTGCTCCAGGCCGACGGCGGCACCCGCACAGCCGCGATCACCGGCGCGTACGTCGCCTTGCACGACGCGGTGGGCTGGCTTGCCGCCCGCAAGTCGTTGGCCGGCAAGCCGGAGAAGGTGATGCACCGCTCGGTGGCCGCGGTCAGCGTGGGGGTCATCGCCGGGGAGGCCCGGCTCGACCTCTGCTACGAGGAGGACGTCGCCGCCGAGGTGGACATGAACGTGGTGTGCACCGGCGCGGGCGACTTCGTCGAGGTGCAGGGCACCGGCGAGGCGGGCGTGTTCGCCCGCGACCAGCTCGACGCCCTGCTCGACCTGGCCGTCGCCGGCTGCGCCGAGTTGGCCGAAGCCCAACGGAAGGCACTCGCATGAACAAGGTCCTGCTCGCCACCCGTAACCGCAAGAAGCTGGTCGAGCTACAGCGGATCCTGGACGGCGCGCTCGGCGCGCACCGGATCGCCCTGCTCGGGCTGGACGACGTCGAGCAGTACGCGGAGCTGCCGGAGACCGGCCTGACCTTCGGCGAGAACGCGCTGATCAAGGCGCGGGAGGGCTGCCGCCAGAGCGGGCTGCCGACCATCGCCGACGACTCCGGGCTCGCGGTCGACGCGCTCAACGGCATGCCGGGGGTGTTCAGCGCCCGCTGGTCCGGCCGGCACGGCGACGACCGGGCCAACCTTCAGCTGGTGCTGGACCAGATCGCCGACGTCCCGGACGAGCAGCGCGCCGCCTCGTTCGTCTGCACCGTGGCGTTGGTGCTGCCCGGCGGCAAGGAGCACCTCGTCGACGGCCGGCAGTCCGGGCGGGTGCTGCGGGCGCCGCGCGGTGACGGTGGGTTCGGCTACGACCCGATCTTCCTGGGCGACGGGCAGGACCGGACCAACGCGGAGCTGACCCCGGCGGAGAAGGACGCCATCAGTCACCGGGGCAAGGCGCTGCGCGAGCTGGCCAAACTGATCGCCAAGGTGCTGCCGCCCGCCGCCTGACCCGCGGCGGACGACAGCGACCCGCCGGAGATCAGCCCAGCGGGCCGACCTCCCGTTCGATGGCGGCACGCAACTCCGGCCCGGCGACGACGGCGCGGGCCGCCTCCATCACCGGGGCGAGGAACACGTCCGGGCCGGGCTCGCCGGCTGCCGCACCGAGCGCGGCGACGGCCGCCCGGCCGGCCGGCGACGGCTCCAGCGGGGCGCGCAGTTGGAGGCCGCGTACGCCGGCCAGCAGCTCCACAGCGAGCAGGCTGGTCAGGTTGTCCAGCACGGTGCGCAGCTTCTTGGCCGCCGCCCAGCCCATCGAGACGTGGTCCTCCTGCATTCCGCTGGTGGGCAGCGAGTCCACCGAGGCGGGGGCGGCCAGTCGACGGTTCTCGGCGACGATCCCGGCCGCCGTGTACTGGGCGATCATCAGCCCGGAGTTGACCCCGGCGTCGGGGGAGAGGAACGCCGGCAGTTCCCGGGAGCGGGTGACGTCGAGCAGCCGGTCGACCCGCCGCTCGGCGATCGCGCCCACCTCGGCGGCGGCGATGGCGAGGAAGTCCGCGGCGAAGCCGAGCGGCGCGCCGTGGAAGTTACCGGTCGACTCGACCCGGCCGTCCGGCAACACCACCGGGTTGTCCACCACGGACACCAGCTCCCGGCCGGCGACCGTACGGACGAAGTCCAGGGTGTCGCGGGCCGCGCCGGCCACCTGCGGCGCGCAGCGCATCGAGTAGGCGTCCTGCACGGCGTGGGCCAGGTCGTCGCGGTGCGAGTCCATCACCCGGGAGTCCTGCAACAAGCGGTGGATGTTCGCCGCCGACGCCGCCTGACCGGGGTGCGGCCGGATCGCGTGCAGCTCGGGCAGGAACGGCCGCTCCGAGCCGAGCATCGCCTCGATGGCCAGCGCTGCCGTCACGTCGGCCATGGCGAACAGGTGTGCTGCGTCGTGGATGGCCAGCAGCAGCATGCCGAGCATGCCGTCGGTGCCGTTGATCAGCGCCAGCCCCTCCTTGGCGGCCAGCTCGATCGGCTTGAGCCCGGCGGCGGTCAACGCGTCGGCCGCGTCCTGCCGCTCACCGGCCGGGCCGAGGACCCAACCCTCGCCGAGCAGCACCAGCGCGCAGTGCGCCAGCGGCGCCAGGTCACCGGAGGCGCCCAGCGAGCCGTGCTCCGGCACCCAGGGGGTGATGTCGTGGTTGAGCAGGTCGACCAGGGCCTCCGCCACCAGCGGTCGGACCCCGGATCGGCCGAGGGCGAGGGACCGCACCCGCAGCAGCATCATGGCCCGGACCACCTCGCGCGGCATCGGGGCGCCCACCCCGGCGGCGTGCGAGCGGATCAGCGCGTGTTGCAGCTCGGCCCGCCGCTCCGGGGCGATGAAGGTGTTGGCCAACGCGCCGAACCCGGTGGAGACCCCGTAGACGGGACGTCCCGACGACTCGATGCCGTCCACGATGGCGCGGCTGGTCGCCATCGCGTCGATGGTGGCCGGGGCGAGGACGACCGTGGAGGTGCCGCGGGCCACCGCGAACACGTCGTCGGCGGTGATCCCGGTGGGCTGGATGGTCACGTTCGTCATTGCGGAACTCCGTTGCGTATTACCTGGCGGATCAGGGGGACACCGGGCCGGTAGGCCAGGTGCAGGTACGACGGCGCGTCGAGGACGACCAGGTCGGCCCGCGCGCCGGGGGTGACGACACCGATGTCGTCGCGGCGCAGCGCCCGCGCGCCACCGGCGGTGGCGGCCCAGACCGCCTCCGCCGGGGTCATCCGCATCTCGCGGACCGCGAGGGCCACGCAGAACGGCATCGACGAGGTGTACGACGAGCCGGGGTTGCAGTCGGTGGCCAGCGCCACCGTGACACCGGCGTCGAGCAGCCGGCGGGCATCCGGGTAGGGCGAGCGGGTGGAGAACTCCGCGCCGGGCAGCAGGGTCGCCACCGTGCGGGTGCCCGACCCGTCGCCGTGGGCCGTGTCGGCCAGCGCGGCCACGTCGGCGTCGCTCAGGTGGGTGCAGTGGTCGACGCTGGCCGCGTCCAGTTCCACGCCCAGCTGCACCCCGGGGCCGGGGCCGAGCTGGTTGGCGTGCAGCCGTACGCCCAGCCCGGCGGCCTGACCGCAGGCCAGGATGGCGCGGGCGTGGTCCACGTCGAAGGCGCCCCGCTCGCAGAACACGTCGATCCACTTCGCGTACGGGGCGGCGGCGGCGAGCATCGGCCCGCAGACCAACCCCACGTAGTCGTCGGGGCGGTCGGCGTACTCGGCGGGCACCACGTGCGCGCCCAGGAAGGTGGTCTCGGTGCTGGTCTCGGCGGCGATCCGCAGCGAGCGGGCCTCGTCGGCGACGGTCAGGCCGTACCCACTCTTGATCTCCATGGTCGTGGTGCCCTGGCGCAGCGCCTCTCCGCGCAGCCGGCGCACTGTGGCCCGCAGCTCCTCGTCGGTGGCGGCCCGGGTCGCACCGACAGTGGTCCGGATGCCGCCGCCGGTGTAGGGCTGACCAGCCATCCGGGCGGCGAACTCGGCGGCCCGGTCCCCGGCGAAGACGAGGTGGGCGTGGCTGTCCACGAAACCGGGCAGCACGGCGGCCCCACCGGCGTCGACGTGATGGTCGGCGGCCGGCGCGTACGCGGACGGTCCGACCCAGACCACCCGGCCCTCCTCGACCAGCACGGCGGCCTTGCGGCGGATGCCGAGCGGGCCCTCGCCGGCACCGTTGGTGACCAGCTCCCCGATGTTGTCGACCAGCAGGCTGCCGCTCATGCGGGCGTCACCGCCTCGATCGCGGACGACAGTTCGGCCGGCACGTCGACTGTCAGGTGTCGGCCCTCGGCCACCACCACCCGGCCGTCCACCACTACCTGCTCGACGTCCGCCGCACCGGCGGCGAAGAACGCGCCCACCGGCGGCACCCCGGCGGTGCGGGCGCTGTCCAGGCGTACCGTCACCAGGTCGGCGTGGGCGCCCACCGCGATCCTCCCGGCGTCGGCCCAGCCCAGCGCGGCGTGCCCGGCGACGCTGGCCGCGTTCAGCAGGTCGAGCGGCGCGAAGTGACCACGCCGGCGGGTACGCAGCCGCTCGTCCAGCTCCACCGCCCGGGCCTCCTCGAACAGGTCGATCACGGCGTGGCTGTCGCTGCCGAGGCTCAACCGGATGCCCGCGTCGGCCATCCGCCGGGCCGGGCCGATGCCGTCGGCGAGGTCCCGCTCGGTGGTCGGGCAGAGGCACACCCCGGTCCGACTGTCGGCGAGCAGGGTCAGATCGGCGCTGGTGGGGTGGGTGGCGTGGACGGCGGCGGTGTGCGGCCCGAGCACGCCGTGCTCGGCGAGCAGCGCGGTGGGCGTACGCCCGTGCACGGCCCGGCACTCGTCGTTCTCGGCGGGCTGCTCGGAGAGGTGCACGTGCAGCGGGGCCTGCCGCTGCCCGGCCCAGTCGGCGACCGTGCGCAACTGATCGGCCGGGACGGCCCGCACCGAGTGCACGGCCGCGCCGACCCGGGCGTGCGGGTCCGTCGGCTGGAAGGCGGTGGCCCGCTCGGCCCAGCGGCCCGCGTCGCCGTCGCCGAATCGGCGCTGCGGCCCGGCGAGGGGCCGACCGTCCACGCTGGAGGTCAGGTAGCAGGTGTCCAGCACCGTCAGCCGGATCCCGGCGTGCGCGGCGGCCTCCACCAGCGCCGCGCCCATCGCGTTCGGGTCGTCGTACGCGCCGCCGTCCGGACGGTGGTGCAGGTAGTGGAACTCGCCCACGCAGGTGATCCCGGTCAGCGCCATCTCGGCGTAGACGGCCCGGGCCAGGGCGAGGTAGGTGTCCGGGTCCAGCCGGTCCGCGACGGCGTACATCTGGTCCCGCCAGGTCCAGAAGTCACCCCGCCCACCGTGGGTACGCCCGCGCAGCGCCCGGTGGAAGGCGTGCGAGTGCGCGTTCGCGAGGCCCGGCAGGGTGAGGCCGGGCAGCGGTACCGCGTCGGCGTGCACCTCGACCCCGGCCGGTGGCCTGCTGCCGGGGGTCAGCGGCGTCACCGCCGTGATCCGGCCGTCCTCGACCTCGATCAGCACGTCGGGGGTGGGTTCGGCGTGCTCGGGCAGCCAGGCGTACTCGGCGAGCCAACGGGTCGGTGTCACCGGCATGTCAGCTCCTCCAACACCCGGGCCAGCGCCCGTACCCCGGCCGCGCAGTCGTCGTCGGTGGCAGCCTCGGCGGGGGAGTGCGAGACGCCGGTCGGGTTGCGCACGAAGAGCATCGCGGTGGGCAGGTACGCGGCGAGCACCCCGGCGTCGTGCCCCGCCCCGGTGGGCAGCACCGGCGCGTCGAGCAGGGTGGCCAGCCGTTCGGCCAGCCCGCCGTCGAAGGCGACCACCGGGGTGGCCGACTCCTCGGTGACGGTCACCGTCGTACCGTCGCGGCGGGCCCGCTCGGCGAGCTTGCCGCGTACCGCGTCGACCAGCCCGGTCAGCGTCTCCGGGTCGGCCGCACGGGCGTCCAGCCAGCCGGTCACCTTCGACGGGATCGCGTTGGTGGCGTTGGGTTCGACGGCGACGCGGCCCACGGTGGCGTGCGCGCCGCGCAGCCGGGCCTCCTTGTTGGCCGCCAGCACGGTGAACGCGTAGGTCAGCATCGGGTCGCGGCGGTCGGCCATCCGGGTGGTGCCCGCGTGGTTGCCCTCGCCGACGACGTCGAAGCGCCACCGCCCGTGCGGCCAGATCGCGCTGGCCACCGCGACCGGCGCGTCCGTGTCGACGAGCGCGCGGCCCTGTTCGACGTGCAACTCCACGAAGGCGCTGAACCGGCCCAGCAACTCCGGGCGGGCGCCCGCCGGCCGGTCACCGAGCGCCTCGGCGAAGCTCACCCCGGCCGCGTCGCGCAGGCCGGCCGCGCGTTCGGCCGCCAGCGCCCCGGTGAGCAGCCGTGACCCCAGGCACGGTACGCCGAAGCGCGCCCCCTCCTCCTCGACGAAGGCACCCAGCACCAGCGGCCGGCCGGGAGTGACGCCCGCGGCGCGCAACTCGTCCACGGCGAGGAACGCGCTCACGATGCCGAGCGGCCCGTCGTACGCCCCGCCGTGCGGCACCGAGTCGAAGTGGCTGCCGGTGAGTACCGCGTCGGACGCCTCCGGGTCACCCCAGTGGGCGAAGAGGTTGCCGTTGCCGTCCTCGGTGACCGGCATGGCACGGCGCTCGGCCTGCGCCCGGAACCAGCCGCGCAGCTCCCGTTCCGGCTCGGTCAACGCGTACCGCAGATAGCCGCCGCTGTCGGCGTCGCGCCCGATCGGCGCGATCTCGTCCCACAGCGCCCGGAACCGGGCGGACAGGTCGTCGGTCACGGCACCTCCGTCGTTCGCGACTGCGGGGCTCCGCTGCGCTGCACTCCTCGCGCTCACGCAGGCCCCTGCTCCGTCATCGGGACCCGGACCCCGGTGCGATCGGCGACCTCGCGGGCGCTCTCGTAGCCGGCGTCGACGTGCCGGATGACGCCCATCGCCGGGTCGTTGGTGAGCACCCGCTCGATCTTCTGACCGGCGAGGGCGGTGCCGTCGGCCACGCACACCTGTCCGGCGTGGATCGACCGGCCGATGCCCACCCCGCCGCCGTGGTGAATGGACACCCACGAAGCACCGCTGGCCGTGTTGACCAGGGCGTTGAGCAGCGGCCAGTCGGCGATGGCGTCGGAGCCGTCGGCCATCCCCTCGGTCTCCCGGTACGGGCTCGCGACGCTGCCGGTGTCCAGGTGGTCCCGGCCGATCACCACCGGGGCGGAGAGTTCGCCGGAGGCGACCATGTCGTTGAACCGCACGCCCGCCCTGTCCCGTTCGCCCTGACCCAGCCAGCAGATCCGGGCCGGCAGGCCCTGGAAGGCGACCCGCTCACCCGCCAGCTTGATCCAGCGGGCCAGCGACTCGTTCTCCGGGAACAGGTCGAGGATGGCCCGGTCGGTGGCCGCGATGTCGGCCGGGTCGCCGGAGAGCGCCGCCCACCGGAACGGGCCCCTGCCCTCACAGAACAACGGCCGGATGTAGGCGGGCACGAAGCCCGGGAAGTCGAAGGCGCGCTGGTAGCCGCCGAGCTGAGCCTCACCCCGGATCGAGTTGCCGTAGTCGAACACCTCGGCGCCGGCGTCGAGGAAGCCGACCATCGCCTCGACGTGCTTCGCCATCGACGCGCGGGCCCGGTCGGTGAACTCGGCCGGCTTCGCGGCGGCGTAGTCCCGGGCCTCGGCCAGCTCCACCCCCACCGGCAGGTACGCCAGTGGGTCGTGCGCGCTGGTCTGGTCGGTCACGATGTCGATCTCGACGCCCCGGCTCAGCAGCTCCGGGAAGACCTCGGCGGCGTTGCCGACCACGCCCACGCTCAGGGCCCGGCGCTCCCGCTTCGCGGCGCGGACCCGGGCGATCGCGTCGTCCAGGGAGTCGGCGACCTCATCCAGGTAGCGGTCGTGCACCCGACGGTCGAGCCGGGTGCGGTCCACGTCCACGACCAGGCAGACGCCGCCGTTCATGGTGACCGCGAGTGGCTGCGCGCCGCCCATTCCGCCGCAGCCCGCGGTCAGCGTCAGCGTGCCGGCGAGGGTGCTGTCGAACCTCTTGGCGGCCACCGCCGCGAACGTCTCGTAGGTGCCCTGGAGGATGCCCTGGGTGCCGATGTAGATCCACGAACCGGCTGTCATCTGCCCGTACATTGTCAGGCCGAGCTGTTCGAGGCGGCGGAACTCCGGCCAGGTCGCCCAGTCGCCGACCAGGTTCGAGTTGGCCAGCAGCACCCGGGGCGCCCACTCGTGGGTGCGCATGACCCCGACCGGGCGGCCCGACTGCACCAGCATCGTCTCGTCCTCGCGCAGGTCGGTCAGCGTGCGGACCAACGCGTGGTACGACGGCCAGTCCCGCGCCGCCTTGCCGGTGCCGCCGTAGACCACCAGGTCGTCGGGGCGTTCGGCCACTTCGGGGTCGAGGTTGTTCATCAACATCCGCAGGGCGCCCTCCTGCTGCCACCCGCGGGTGGTGAGCTGGCTGCCCCGTGCGGCACGAATGGGCTGGGTCATCTCTGTTTCTCCTCCGGTCAACCGAGGAACAACTGTCGGCGGGCCGCGGAGGCTTCGAACGCCTCCAGTCGGCGCTGGGTGTCGGCCGGCGCGGCGTCGCAGATCGCCTGCAACAGCACCATGGCCAGGGTCATCGGGGCGGTGTGCAGGTCGAAGACGAGCTGCGCGCCGACCGCGGCGGCGAGCACCACGTCGGCGTGCTCGGTGGCCGGGCTGACCGGCGAGTCGGTGATCGCCACCACTGTCAACCCGGCGTGGCGGGCGTCGCGCAGCGCGTCCAGGGTTTCCCGGGGGTAGCGGGGCAGCACGAAGGCCAGAACGGCCGACGCCCCGGCCTCGGCCGCCTGCTCCAAACGGTCGGTGAGCAGGCTGCCGCCGTCGTCGAGGACCCGTACGTCCGGGTGCACCTTCGCCGCGAAGTAGGCGAAGTACGCGGCCAGCGGAGCGGCGGCGCGCAGGCCGAGCACCGGCAGTGGACGACTCTCGGCGAGCAACCGCCCGGTCTCGGCGATCCGGTCCCGGTCGGCGAGCTGACCGGCCAGTCGGTCCAGGTTGCCCATCTCCGCGCGTACCGCCTGCTGGAGTTCGTTGCCGGCGTCCGTCGATCCGCCCGGAGTCGAGCCGGTGAGGTCCCGCAGCCGGCGGCGCAGCGCCGGGTAGCCGTCGTGGCCGAGCGCGACGGCGAACCGGGTGACCGACGGCTGACTCACGCCGGCCAGCTCGGCGACCTCGGCGGCGGACAGGTACGCCACGCCGGGGGCGTGCTGCACCAGACAGTGCGCGATTCGGCGCTGGGTGGGGGTGAGCCGCACCCCTTGGAACAGGTCGAGCACCCGGTCAGCGGGTGCCGCGACAGCTCCTTCATTCATGAGCTGACTCTATGCATAGAAACTTTCATAGACAACCACCTCGGGTCACCCCCGCCCCCCGTTCCGCCGTCGCGACTCGTAACATGCGGGCGGCCAGCGTGAGCAGGATTCGCGTCGTCGGAAAGGAGCGCCGTGGTCGCAGTCGAGGACGCCCCGCCCATCCGCGCTTCTCGTCCGGTCCCTTCTCGACGCGTCCGGGCGGCGGTCGGGGAGACGGTGCCGGTCATCGCGCTCGTCGGGGCCTTCTTCGTCGTCAACGACATCCGGTCGTGGCTGACGGCCCAGTACTGGGGCGACGAGGCGTGGGTCGCGCTCTCGGTCCGCTTCCCCCTCGCCGACCTGCCGGTGACGACCTCGTCGAGCCCGATCGGGTGGAGTTTCCTGCTCCGACTGGTCCCGGACATCGACCACCTCCGGGTCGTACCCCTGGGTTTCCAACTGCTGACCGTGATCGCGGCGTATCTGCTGGGCCGCTCGCTGGCGTCCGAGCGGGCGCAGGGCTTCCTCACCGGCGTCGTCACCGGGCTCGCGGTCCTGCTCCTTCCGGTCCAGCAGACCCGTCACGACCTGAAGCAGTACACCGCCGACGCCGCCGTGGCGGTCTGCCTGCTCGCCCTCGCCACCTGGACGGAACGCTCCTGGTCTCGGCGACGACTCGCGGTGGTGGTGGCCGCGGTGGGCCTGGGCATGCTGCTGAGTCACACCACCGCCATCGTCTCGGTCTGCGTACTCGGCGGGCTGCTGCTCTCCGTCGCCGTGCGCCGGGAGTGGGCGAGGACGGTCGAGGCGACCGTCGCCGGCCTGGTCGCCGGCGCGCTCGTCGCCGCCGTCTACTTCGGAGTGTCCGCCCGGGGTAACAGCGATGCCATGCGGGACTACTGGGACGC
Organism: Micromonospora sp. NPDC127501; assembly: GCF_040302185.1. Classification (NCBI taxonomy): domain Bacteria; kingdom Bacillati; phylum Actinomycetota; class Actinomycetes; order Micromonosporales; family Micromonosporaceae; genus Micromonospora; species Micromonospora sp. NPDC127501. Next base: position 29,314 of record NZ_JBEORJ010000013.1, read on the forward strand.
CTTCCTGCCGAGCGTCTCCGAACTGCCCGCGCACCTCGTGCGGCAGATCAAGGCCCTGTCGCCGATGCTCGGCGCACCCGTGCCGATCCTCGCCGTCCTCCTCGTGCTGGGCGTCCTCACGCTGTTCCGACGCGGACACGCCGCCCCGGCAATCGCCGTTCTCCTCCTGCCGTTGGCGGCCATCGGGCTCGGCGTCGCGGGGATCTACCCCCTGCTCGACCCGCGCACGTCCCACTTCCTGATCGTGGTGGCGGGCCTGGTGGCCGGCATCGGCATCGTCGGTCTGGCCGACCTGGCCGTCGCCCTGGTCCGCCGAGGGCTGCCCCGGCTACCACCGGGCGTGGTGGCCGCCGCGACCTGCGCCGTCCTGCTCGCCAGCTTCGCCGCCGTCAACCACCGCTGGTACCGCACGGACGGCAACGAACCCGGGGTCTGGCAGGCACATCAGGCCATCACCGACATCGGGTCGTCGACCCGGTACGTCGCGGCCCACAAGGGGCCTCACGACCTCGTCGTGGTCAGTGGGCCCGCCTGGTTCGGGTTCACGCTCTATTCCGACAGGGATCCGCTGAAGCTGGTCGCGCCGGTCACCGGCACCGTCGGTTGGACCCTCACCATGCCCACCCGCACCGATGTGATCCTCCCGAAAGCCGCCGATGTGCCGTCCATCAAGGACGCCCTCGACGAGATTCTGGCCCGGGCCGCGAAACGGCCGCCCGGCACCCGGGTCTGGCTGGTCCGCACGTACACCCACCCGAGTGAGCCGGTGTGGCAGGCGGCGCTCGCCGACTATCGCGTGCAACGCGTCACGTCCGGACCGGAGCCAGTGGTCGTGATCAGCAAAAGGTGACGGAGGCGACGAACTGACGGGTGACCGCCGGGCGACTGACTGTGGCACCGGTCGGTACCATGCGCCTGGCGGTCGAGCGGAGGAGTTGGCATGCAGCCGGAAGGCCCCTACAGGTTCACCCACTTGCTGGGCGGTTCACCGGTGGGTAAGGCCTGGGCCGCCATCGACGAGCAGGGCCGGTTCGTGAGCGTGGCCGTGCTGGACGCGACGGTAGCCGCCGCCCCCGGTTGGCGGGAGGCGTTCGCCGAGGTCGCGAACGCACTCGCCCAGTCACCCGACGGGCCCCCGATCACGTACGCCGACTTCTCGGCCGCCGCGCCCTGGGTGGCGTACGCCGCCGAGGCCGGGCCCGCCCCGGAGAAGCTGTTCCGCGCGCTCGGCGTTGAGTACCAACCGGTGCCCGCCGCCCCCCGACCCGTCTCCGCCCCTCCCCAGCCGGTCTCCGGCGTCCCGCAGCCGGTGTCCGGCGTCCCGCAGCCGGTGTCGGGTGTGCCACAGCCGGTGTCCGGTGTGCCGCAGCCCGTGTCGGGCGCGCCGCAGCCGGTCGTCGACATGCCGCACGCCCCGTGGGCGGTGCAGTCGGCCGCAATCCCGAACCAGCCGCCGGCCCACCCCGTCTCGGCCGCGCCGGCGTCGAGTGCACCCGCCTCGCCCGCGGGGCCGGCCGGCCACGACGTCGCCCCGACGCCGGCCACCGTGTCGGGCCCACCGGCCGACGTGCCCCCGTTCGACCCGTACGCCGCCCCGGTGCGACGGATCAAGCCCTCGGCGCCGCCCAAGCGGCGTACCGGCCTCTGGGCTGGTGTGGCCGCGCTGGCCCTGGTGGCCGTGGTCGGTGGCGGCGCCGGCATCTACGCCCTCAGCTCCGACGAGCCCGGCGAGCCGGAAACCCCGCCGACCGCCACCTCCAGCGGCTTCCCCGCCGCGACCCCGCTCGCCCCCGGCCTCAAGCCCTGGGCGCAGGCCGCCCTGCGCAGCCCCGAGGAGCGGGCACTGGCCGTGGCCGGGCCGTCCATGGTCTTCGTGGAGGTCATGTTCACCGGGTACGTCCGCAACAAGGCCGGTGGCGCCCTGCTGGACAAGGCCCCGGTGACCTTCAGCCGGCGCTGTAGCGGCGTGGTCGTCCAACACGAGGGCTACGTCCTCAGCAACAGCCAGTGCGTGCAGCCCACCCCCGACGTCCTGGTCGGGGGTGCCCTGAACGCCGTGGCCAACCGGCTCGTCGCCGAGGGCACCTTGCAGGCCAAGGACATCAGCACCTACACCCGCAGCCGGTTGAACACCTCGGTCCTGACCGGCGCGAATGCCGGCGATCAGCCAGAGAGCCGGCTGTACGGGCAGCTCAATATCGCCAAGGGCGAGGTGACGGACAGCCCGGCGATCGCCGGCACCGTCGTCCGGGCCCTCCCGATCGAGGCGGGAAACGTCGCCCTGATCAAGCTGGAGCAGAAGAACCTGCCCACGTCGGAGCTGAACACGTCGGCCAGCGTCAACCCGGACACGTCACTGCTCGTCCTGGGCTACGGCACCACCGACACCAGCTTCCGCGCCGCCACCTACACGGTGCTGTCGAAGACGGTGACCGTGACCGGGATCGACTCCTCGACCCCGCTGAACCCGTACCGGATCAATGAGGATCTCGGGCTCTATTCGCGCGGCGGGATCGCCATCGACCCGAGCGGCCGGGTGGTCGGCATGCTGGACAACGACGTTCTGCGGCCGGACAAGGCGAACCGCCTCGTCGTGCCGGTCTCCGCCATGACCGCCCTACTCCAGGCTGCCGGCGTCACCAACGCGCTCGGCAAGGCCGACAACCAGTACCGCAGCGGCCTCGACGCGTACTTCGCTGGCGACGAGTCGACAGCCATCGCCCGGTTCGACGAGGCCGCGCGGAACTCCCCGACCAACCTGCTGGCCCAGTCGTACCGACAGGCGGCCATCGACAGCCGGGGACCCGGCGACGATTCAGGCGGGTCGAGCTGGGCCGTGCCGGTGATCGCCGCGGCCGGAGGCGCGCTCGCGGTGGCCGTCGCGGTGGCGGTGGCGATGCTCCTGGCGCGGCGGCGCAACAGCCGTTTCTAGTGCGTCCGGGCGGCGCCGGGCCGAGCCGCCACGCCGCTGGCGGTCCGCGCGGAGCCGCCGATCCGGGTGCCGGCCAACCACGGGCCCAGCGGCGTGCTGATGACGATCCACGCGAACGCCCAAGGGACCACGAGAGCGGCGACCAGGTCGACCACCCCACCGGATCTGGGCGTCTTCAGCACCCACAGGATGCCCGCGTGACTCAGCACGACGGCGATGCCGCAGCCGGCCAGTCGACTGATCACCCGCGACGCCCGCACGCCGATGCGCAGGTCGAGTTCCTCCGCGAGCCGGATGAGACCGACGCTGATCAGGATCGCGGTCAGCACCCCCAGCACCGGGGAGCCGAAGTCCCCGGCCTTGAGGTCCAGGTCCCGGTTGAGGCCGAGGAGCACGAAGCCGACGCCGATCGAGAGTGACGCCGCACCGGCGCTGGCCGGGAGGCGCGGGCGGAGTCGCCGCAGCAGCCGCCCGGCCAGCACGAAGACCAGGCACGCCGGGACCAGGAAGAGCCCGAGCGGGCCGGCGGTGACGACGCCGGGCGCCAGGTACGCGGTCACCAGGCCGACCACCGCGACCGTCCAGGCGACCGCGGCGGGGAACCGCTCCAGCCACCGGAACGCGACCGCCGCGATGAAGAGCACCGAGACGAACCAGAAGGCGGAGAACGGTCGGACCGCAGCCGTGCCGCCGTAGAGCGCGTCACCGATGGTCCCCGGTGCGACCTGGCCTGTCGCGGCGTCCGCGGCGAGCAGTGCCGCGACCAGGATGAGGAACCACGCCACGTAGGGCACGCCCAGGGTCTTCCACCGCTTGCGCAACTCCCCGCCGAGCGGTCGACCGGGCGACCAGAAGTAGCCGGTGAGGACGAAGAACACGGGCACGTGCCAGGTGTAGATGGACGCGCGGGTCAGGCTGTCGCTCCAGACGTGGCCCGCGACAACCGCGGCGATTCCGACAATCCGGAGGAGGTCGACACCGGCGGAGCGGTTACCCGCCGCCGTTGTCGTGCTCGTTGCGGCCATGGCGGGCATCATTTCAGACAGCGGGACCGACCCACGCCCCGGATCGGCACCGGTTCGGCCGGCGGTCGTGCCGGCGTCGTCGGGTATGGCGCATCGCCTAATCTGGGGCACGACACGCTGCCCACACTGTGGAGGTTCTCCGGGTGTCTCGTCCCCACCCTCCGTGGGCCCGCCTCCGATCGGTCCCCCGACCGGCCTGGATCGGCTTCGGCGTGGTCGTCCTGCTCCTGGCGGCCGTCCCCGTGCTCGGCTGGTCGCCGTCGCGGACCGGCTCACCGGACGCGGCCTGGTCGGCAGCCGACGCGGACACCCCGCCGCCCGTCGCGCCCATCGACGGCACCACCTGTGCCGCCAACGCGCACGGCATGGCCGGCTTCACCCCGGTCAGTGCCCTCGACCTGCCCGAGCGCAACGACCCCAAGAGGCCGCTTGCCCTCTCGTTCGACCGGACCGGCGCGGTGGCCGGCGGGTTCGACCGGATCGGCTACTGCCTGGAGTTGACCGGCCCCACGGGTACGCAATGGGTGTGGACCGCCATGTCGCCGTTCACGGCCGACGCCCGACGCCTCGGCCCACCGACCCGGGCCGGTCAGATCGTCCGGCAACGGATCGCCGATCTGGAGGTAGCCACCAACGCGCCGGGCCTGGCCACCGGCACCGGTCTCACCGGTTACCTGGAGATGTGGCCGAACAAGTACGGGCCGGTCAACTCCGGCCAGGTCCCCGGCGCCGCCGCCGACCGGTTCGACGCCGACGACGACGTGTACTCGTCGATCGGGTACGGCTCCTTCCAGGTGCACACGGTCGCGGCCACCCGCCCGGCCACGTCGGCCCCACAGACGGTTCTCGCGGTCAACGGCTTCACCTCGGACGTCCAGCCGCTGTCGGTGGGCATCGGGACCGCCCCCACCGGTCAGCCCGACTGGACGTCCGCCGGTAACGCCGGGACGTACACCAAACGTCGGCTGACGGTCTACGCCCGCGCCTCGGTCCTCACCGTCGGTCAGCACCCTCGGGATCGGCAGCTGTACCCCCGGGACGCGGCCGGCGGCGCGGTCGTGCCGGTGGCCGGCAAGGCGACCGACCCACGGGTCAAGGCGGTACGCCTCAAGGTCGTCAGCGGGGCTGACGCCTGGGACGAGACGGTGCCCGTGGGGGCCGGCGGTGAGTTCGCGTTCCGGCAGCGGATCACCGCCGCACTGCGGGAGTACCGATTCGAGTTGCACGTGCTCGGCGACGGCGTCGCCCGACGGGCCGCCCTGTGGGAGGGCGTGGTGTCCGGCGACGTGTACGTCATCCAGGGCCAGTCCAACGCGGTGGCGGCCAGTTACCGGGGATCGTCGATCGGAGAGGAGTCCCCGTACGTCCGCAGCTTCGGCTCGACCACCGGGGACCGGGTCCTCTCCGGCGCGGACCGTACCTGGAACTACGCCGTCTCGGGTACGGTCCGGCAGCCCGGCTCGGTCGGCCAGTGGGGGATCCGTGCGGCCCACCGACTCATGGACACCTACCAGGTGCCGGTAGCCGTGATCAACGGCGCGGAGAGCAGCAAGGTGGTGTCGTTCTTCCAGCGCAACGACGGCAACCCCGGTGACCTGCGCACCAACTACGGCCGGTTGCGGCAACGGCTCACTGCCGCCAACGTCATCGGTGAGGTGCGCGGCGTGTTCTGGTACCAGGGTGAGGCCGACAACAACGACGCCATCGGGCATGTCGCCGGGTTCACCGCGTTGCTGACCGACTGGCGCCGGGAGGTGGGGTTCCGGGTCGACGGTGGCAGCCGGTACTACGTCATCCAGGTCGGCAGCTCGCCGTGCGGGGACACTTCCGGCGGGCCGCTGCGGGAGGCGCAACGACGGATGGCCGACACCCTGAAGGTGACGCTGCTGTCCACCAGCGCTCTGACCGGCCGGGAGGCGTGCCACTTCGCCTGGGAAGGGGGCTACCGCGAGTTGGGTGATCAGGCGTTCGCCGTGCTGGCCCGCGACATCCACCGCGGCCCCGGCGAGGGCGTGTCTGCCCCGAACCCTCGGTCGGCCGCCTTCACCGACGCTCGGCGTACCCAGGTGGTGGTTCAGCTCCGTAGCGTTGACCCGCTGACCGTCCGGGTCGGCGCGGGCACCGACTTCACGATCGACGGCAGCACCGCCACCGTCACCGGCGTCGAGTACCGCGAGGGAGGGCGGCTCGTGCTGAGCCTGTCCGGCCCGGCCGACGGCGCAACCGGGCTGAGTTACCGGGGCGACGCCGGGCCCTGGTGCGTCAACGCCACCGGGGTCGGTCTGCTGGCCTTCAAGGGCCTGCCGATCGGTGCTGCCTAGTCACTACGGCGCGGCGACGGCGTCGTGCCGTCCTGTCAACCGCTTGAGGGCGGAGAACCGACCTGGGCGGTCCACCAGGTCCACCGGTCCCGGGGCCGGGGTGCGGGCCGGGGCGGCCGACGCCGACGCGGTGAGGGCCAGCAGCACGATGATCCAGGTCAGCCCGTCCACCGAGAGCGGGTTCCAGACGACCTCGGTGAACGAGTAGACGACGAGGAGCACCACCGGTGCCTTGGCGGTGAAGGCGTTCCCGTCCTCGACGTCGCGGTGCAGCAGGGTGGCCATCCACAGACCGAACAGGGTCAGCGCGACCAGCCCGCCGGAGAAGATGACCAGGACGTACCCGGAGTGGAAGAAGTGGGTCGGTGCCTTCTCGATGTCCTGTAGGTAGTACCACTTCGAGACGCCCACGCCGACGGCCTCCCGGCCGCTGAGGTACTCGCGGGCGGCGACCCAGATGTTGCCGCGGTTGCTCAGCGTGGTCTTCGACGCGCTCCACATCAGATACGTGGCGGCTGTCAGTGCGCCGATGACGAGCGCCACGCAGAGCGCGAAGGGGATCCGCGGGCTCGGTCGCAGGCGCTGCACGAGCAGTGCGCCCAGCATCCAGACGGCTACCGCACCGACGGCCAGATAGCTGGTGCGGGAGCCGGTGGCGACGATCACCAGCAGGCAGAACGACGCCGTCGCCACCAGTTCGGCGCGGCGCATCGCGCAGAACGCGGCGACCAGGGTGAACGACGCCAGCATCGCCGCGTAGTTCTCGGAGTTGTAGAAGCTCTTGAACAGCGCACCGGCCAGAGAGCACTTCTCCAGCTTCCCGCCGGTGCACGCCCGCCACGCCTGCCCGTACAGAGCGGTCGGAATGGTCAGCAGCGCCAGGACCGCCAGCCCGGTGTAGGCCATCGCCCGTACGCTGACGGTGGTGCGGGCGGCCATCATCCAGACGGCGATCAGCAGGAGCCCGGCCGCCCCGTACGCCGGCAACCGCGACCCGTAGATCCCGGTGCCGGTGACGACGTCGATGAAGGCGCACCAGACGAGCAGGCCGCCGGCCATCGCCAGCGAGATCCGGAGCCACAGGTCGGAGGGGCCGCGGAGGACACCACGGCCAGAGAGCACCAGCCAGGCCAGCAGGGCGACCACCAGCACGCCGATCAGCATCGAGCTGTGGCTGCCGGCGAGCGCCGGTGCCGCGTTGGTGAGCACCGCGAATCCGACCAGGGCGACCGCCGATGCGGGGTCGCCGAACGCGGTGGCGACGGACCGCCGCATTCGGATCAACCACAGAGCCACCGCTACGCCACCGACGGTCAGTAGGACACCGAAGATGGTGGTCACGTCAGACCCTTTCTCGGTCAGGTACCGCTGCCGGTTCGACGACGGCATCGCGGTGCGGGTGTCGCCGCAGGGCGATGACGAGGCACCCCCACAGCAGGATGCCGAGCAGAGCGTCGCACAGGAGGCTCGACACGACCGCGCCCTGCCATCCGTAGGCGGGGATGAGCCACACGTTGAGCCCCGCGTTGACGACGCCCACCGCGATCTGGCACACCGTACGACGGCCCTGGAGTCGGCTTCCTGAGAGGGCGTCCGCGGCCAGGTAGTGGATCGACTTCAGGACCAGGATCGCGCTGAGGCCCTGTAGTGCCAGGGTCGCCGCCTCGTACTCCGGTCCGAAGATCAGCGGCATGGTCCAGGCCATCGCGACCAGCAGCAGGCTGCTCGGCACGCTGAACATCAGGAAGCGAGGCAGAAGGCGGCGGGCGAGCCCGAGCGCCGCCCGGGGTCCCTCCCGGCCGACCTCGAAGAAGCGGGGGTAGGCGACCGCGGACATCGACCGGGCCGGCGTGTACGCGAAGTCCACCACCCGGTAGGCCGCCGCGTAGATCGCCGCCGCCTCGGTGGTGCCGATCCGGGACAGCATGACCTTGTCGATGTCGTTGTAGACCGTCTGGGCGGAGAGGCCGACGGCGAACAGCAGGCCGCTGCGGGCCTGGCTGAGGGCCGGCCCGACGGACCAGGAACCGCCTCCGCCGCCGCGCAATCCGTACCAGGTCGTCAGCAGGCAGACCACGACGGAGACCGCCAGCGCGGTGAGAGCCCAGTTCCGCAGGGAGATCGGCTCGTCCGCCGCGGCGAGGACCAGCGCGCCGACCAGCCGGAACACGTGCAGCAGGGCGGGGATGACCGAGGCGACGAAGACCTTGCCCCGGGCCTGCACCGACGCGGCCACGGCCTCGATGAGCCGCCAGGCCACCAGGTCGGCGGCTGCGAGGCAGAGCATGTCGACCGCACTGACCTCGCTACCCCAGATCGCCACCCCGGCCGCGCTCACCAACACGGTCGCGCCCACACCGAAGACGACGGTCAGGACCAGGCCCCGCGTGAGGTGTCGGGCCCACTCGCCGGGGGCCTCGGCGTAGCTCTGGAAGATCAGACTCGGTGCGCCGGCGGACGCGAACGGGGAGACCACGGCGACGAGGGCGGTGACGCCGACGAAGAGCCCGTAGGTGTCGATCGACATCTCCCGGGCCAGCAGGACGAAGAGCACGCCCTGCGCGAGGGTCCGTAGCAGGGTGCCGGTGAAGAACTTCCCGGACCGCTTCAGGAAGGTGTCGCGTCCGCTCGGGGGACGCCGATGCGACCGTGGCCGCGGTGCGGTCGGCTCGACGGAGCCGACCGCACCGGAGGGCGTACTCACCGGTTCAACGCCTCCACCCACTGGCGGCCGACCTCGGCGGGGTCCAGTGCCGCGCACCTGGCGTGCCAGGACTTCTCGAAGTCGGCCAGTGTCGGCCGCTGGGCACCGGTCAGCCGGAGCACCGTGTCCGCGAGGGCGGCCGGCGACGTGTCCGCCGCCAACGCGCCAGGCACGAAGGTCGGGATCATCTCGTCCAGCGCGGGCACCGGAAGGGCCGCCACCGGCAGGCCCGCCTCGGCGGCCTCGACCAGGCTGAAGCCGAAGGTCTCGGCACGAGACGGGTGGACCAGGAGGTCCGCTTCGGCGAGTAGCTGGGCGACACCCGGCACCCGTCCGAGGAACGAGGTCCGGTGTTGCACACCCAGTTCCTGGGCCTTCGCGTGCAGCAGATCCCGCTCCTCGCCGTCGCCGGCGAGCGTGAGGTGGTACGCCTCCGGCAGCAGGGCCAGCGCGGAGATGGCGCAGGAGTGGTTCTTGTACGGGCGGAAGGCGGCCGTGGTGAGAAGGTTGATCCGCCGGCGGTCCACCACCTCGCGCGGTGCGACGAACGGCCGAGGTGGCATCGGGTTGGTGATGGTGACCACCGGCTGTCCCGGCGCCAACTCCTGGACCGTGCGGGCGACACCGTTGGAGACGGCGACGACGAGCCGTGGACGCAACCCCTTGAGCCGCGAGAACCGGGCGAGCGTGCGCACTCGTCGGTCGATCCGCAGACGCTCCGGCAGCAGGGAGTGCTCCCAGGCGACGTAGCTGCGGCCGGACCCGGCGAGGGCGGCACCGACGGGCACGCTGCCCCACAGGCCGCTGGCCACGATCTGGACGTCCGGTGCCAGGTTCTGTAGGCGCCGCCGCAGCGGCGGAACAGACTCCATCAACCGGGTGATCCGGGAACCGAGGCCAAGGGTGTCCACGGTCAGGTCGGCCAGTTCGGCGGGGACCCCCCGGGACACGACGGTTGCCGAGACCTCGACGCCCTGGGCCTGGAGGCCGCGGATCAGCAGCGCCGCCGCCAGCTCCATGCCGTAGAGCGGTTCGAGCTGCGGCAGTACGAAGTGCAGACGCATCAGTGTGGCCGTTCGGTCTCGAGCGGTCGAGTGGGGCTGCTGGGGGCCTTCGACTTGCGCATGGCGACCCGTTCCAGGGTCGACCGGGGTACGAGCCCGAGCGCCGCCAGCACCGCGTTCCGGGCGGACGGAGGTGAGTTGCGGCGGATCGCCCGCACCATCTCCCGCACGCCCTCCCGGTCTCGGGCCTGGAGAGCGTAGCGGAGGGTCTGGGCGGCGATGAAGTCCGAGAAGGTCCCCGGCGCCCACACTCCCTCCCAGCGCTGCGCCCAGTGCCACGAGGTACGCCAGTCGGCGCCGGCCGAGATCGACCCGGGGCTGCCCACCGTGTAGACGGCCGTCGCCTCCTCCACCTGGACGATCTTCACCCGGGGCAGCCGGGCGACCCGGACCAGCCAGTCCCAGTCCTGGTGCCGGGGGAGCGTCTCGTCCCAACGGCACTCGGTCGCCAACTCGTACGTGGTCAGGAGCGTCGACGTGGGCAGCGACTGCCGGCCGATGCCGAGGTGACGGCGGCGGAACAGGTAGTCCTCCGGCAGCATGCCGTCGGGGATCACCTCGGCGGGGGCCGGTGCCGGCAGCGGCTCGGCGCCGTCCTTGCGTTGCAGGATCCGGGATGACACGACGGGGCGGAACCCCGCCGCCGCGACCCGTTCGAGCGCGGGCACCTGTGCCGCGAGCTTGGTCGGCAGCCAGGTGTCGTCGTCGTCGAGGAACGCGACGTGGCTGCCCGGAATGGCGTGGGTGACGCCGAGGTTGCGGGCGTACGACCCGCGTCGGCCGCCGCCGGTGCAGACCACCCGGTCGATGTGCTGCCCCAGGTTCCGCACCGTCTGCGGTACCTCCGGGGTGTCACAGACGACCACGATGTGTACGGATGCGCCCTGCTGGGATCGGGCGGAGAGCACCGCGTCGGCGATGCTGGGGCGGCCCGTGGTGGGGATCACGACGGATACGTTCGGCATTGCGTTCTCCATGCGTTGGGGGTACGCCCGGCACACCGCCGGGTACGGCCAACGGCCGTACCCGGCGGTGTCTCGGTGCGTGGGCGGATCAGCGGCCGCCGGCGCGGAACACCTCGGTCACCGTACGGAGCACCACCTTGACGTCGAGCCAGAGGGACCAGTTCTCGATGTAGTAGTTGTCGAAGCGGGCCCGGTCGGAGATCGGGGTGTCGCCGCGCAACCCGCTGACCTGCGCCAGGCCGGTGAGCCCGACCGGGACGCGGTGGCGCATCGCGTACTGGGGGTATTCGGCCGAGAACTTCTCGACGAAGTAGGGACGCTCGGGCCGGGGGCCGACCACGCTCATGTCGCCACGGAGGATGTTCCAGAGCTGCGGCAGCTCGTCGAGGGAGGTCCTGCGCATGATCCGGCCGATCGGCCCCACCCGCCGGTCGTTGGCGATGGACCAGTTGGTCTGCGACTCGTGCTCGTCGACGGGGCGCATGGACCGGAACTTGATGATGTTGAAAGGCCGGCCGTGCCGACCGATGCGCTCCTGGTAGAAGAAGATGCCGGGGCCGCCGTCGATGAGCGTGGCGACCGCGCAGATGAGGAGCACCGGGCTCAGCAGGAGCAGCGCCACGGAGGCGAACGCGATGTCCGACGCGCGCTTGAGCGCGGACTGCGGGCCGGAGAGGGTGATGTCGCCGATGCTGACGACCGGGACGGCGCCGATGTGGTCGCCGTGCGAACGGGACCCCCAGAGGGGGGTGGCCGCCCACAGGTCGCACTCTGCCGTCCGTGGCCGGGCCAGGATCTCCATGAGTGAGGTCTCGGAGCAGCTCGCGTCCGCGACGATCACCACGTCGCACTCGCGCAGCCGTACGAGGCTGTCGAGGTCGTCGAGGGATCCGATCAGCGGCAGCGCCGACGGGCCGTCCGGGGTGTCGACACAACCCACGAAGCGCAGGCCGTACTGGGGGTAGCGGCGCAGGAGCCGGGCGAGTTCCACGGCGGTGGGGCCACTGCCGACGATGATGGTGTTGTGCTCGACCCACCGGCGCTTGCGGGCGACGATGGCGAATTCGCGGGTGACAGCCCGCCCCAGGATGACCAGCCCCGCCGACGCGGCGACACCGCGGGTGAAGCTGAAGACGTACTCGGCGGATTCGTGGCGCATCGCCGCGACGATGGCGACCGCGGACGCCGCGGCCAACAGACGCCCGCAGAGGCTCGGCACCTCGTCGAGGAAGCTCACGTGCCGTCGTGCCCGGTAGAGGCCGCCGCTGGCGAAGACGATCACGGTCAGGACCGTCATGGCCAGGGTGCCGCGCCAGTACTGCTGGGTGACCAGTAGCGGCGTCAGCAGCGCCAGGACGTCGACCGGCGCGGTCATCATCCAGGCCCGGAGCCACCGGGTCCGGGTCGAGGCGCGCGAGCCGGCGTACGGCAGGACAGCCGTCGTGTCCAGGCCGGCGCGAGGCTCGTGCTCTTCAGGCGCAGGCGCCTGCGCGGGTGCCGGTGCGGGCGGGGCCGAGCGCCGGTCGGCGGGCGAGGGGAAGGCCGGAGTCTCGTAGCCGGGGGCCTCGTAGCCATGCGTCTGGTAGCCGGGAGTCTGGTGACCAGGGGTCTGGTAGCCGTGCGACTGGTAGCCGGGCGTCTGGTAACCGGCGGACTGATAGCCGGGAGATTGGTAGGCGGGAGGGCGACTCCCGCCGAGGCTCCCCTCGTCGTCCCCCTCACCGTCGCCCTGGGCATCGGTGGCGTTGCCGTCGCGGTCATCGGCCGGTGCCGGCCGGTGCCACATGGCGGGCTGGTTGGACATTGTGGACCTCCCCGTGAGGGCCGGCTGACCTGGCCGGTCCGTAATTCGAGACAAGGCGGCGGCCGGCAACAGCCGCCGGCCTGGGGTGTTACTTGGAACTGGCGAGAATCTCGTCGACGGAGTCCCGGCGCACGGCATCGTAGAAGGTCTTCGCCTTCTCGGTGTTCGCGAAGACGACGCTCTCGCTGCCCACTCGGCCGGTGCCCTTCGTCGGGCTGGTGACGAAGGTGAGGTTACGGCCGCGAAGGCTCCGCAGGTCTGTCGCCATGCTGACGAGCGACATCTTCTCGTCCACCGACACGGCGCTCGAGGTCGCCTTGACGAAGGAGTTGAGCCGCCCGGGATTGGTGACGATGCCGCCGGACACGGCCTTGTCGAGGATGGCCTTGATGACCTGCTGCTGGTGACGGATGCGGGCGAAGTCGCCGTCGGCGAACTGTTTGCGCTGGCGGGAGTAGTCCAGGGCCGTCTCACCGTCCATCCGCTGCATTCCCTGCTCGAACTTGCGGAACGGCGGGTGGATCGACGTGAACGACTTCTCCGCGTTGATGTCGACGCCGTCCAGGGCGTCGATGATCTCCTTGAAGCCAGCGAAGTCCACAATCATGACGTGGTCGATTCGCACCGTGGTGAACGATTCGACTGTTTGCACCATCAGCGGAATGCCACCCCAGGCGTACGCTGCGTTGATCTTCGCGTCGCGGCCGCCGTGCCCCCCGTTCTTCGCCTTCGGCACGTTCACCCAGGTGTCCCGAGGGATCGAGACGAGTTGCGCGCTGGCCCGGTCCTTCGGGATGTGCGCGACGATGATGGTGTCCGTGCGCGAGCCGCCAGTGCTCTCCGGGTCGCGGGAATCGCTCCCCAGGATCAGGATGTTCATCGCGCCGTTGGCCACCGCCTGCGGACGACCCTCCTCGGGAACGTCGGCGAAGGCATCCACCCGGTCGATGTCCTTCTCGACAGACCGGAGATAGAGGGCGCCACCGATCATGCTGCCGCCGCCCAGGATCGCCGCGACTACCAGGCAGATGACGAGGACGCGACGCCAGCGAGGACCACGACGTCGCCGCTTGCCCCCGGCCGGGACATCCTCGTGCGGATCGACTGCGTGTGGATCGAAGAATTCGGTGTCGGCATCGGTGTACCGCTGAGCACCAGACATGCCGGCGATGCTACTGATTGCGTGTGCCTGCCGTGCACCCTCGTCCTTTCGGGTATCGCACGCCTGCCGACCGGTGCGGCGAACCCGGCCCTGCGTTCGGACGGACTGCCGGTAACGCCGGCCCGGGAGCGCTTCCCAGGCCCTATTCTGCCGCCCCGGCGGGAGGGCGGAAACAACGTAACCATCGGCTTTCGCGATGACCCTCCCGCCGCCGTCCGAACCCTGCTACAACGGCACCCGTGGATCGAATCAAGCTCCGACGGGCCGTCGCGCGTACCCCACTCGCCCCGATTGCCGCCTTTCCCAAGAGGCTTCGCACGATCGCACGGCACGACGCGAAGGTGCTGGGCCGCTCGGCGCGCTGGCTGCTGACCTCCCGCGAACACCACAACTACACGTACGACCTCACCTCGTTGAGCCGCAACCACCTCGCCTGGTTCGTCAGCGTGGTCTGCGACATCCCGGTCAAACAGGTACGGGCGTACCTCGGCGAGATCGAGTCGGACGACGGCCTGCGCCAGCACCTCCTCGCGGCGATCGCCGCCTCCGACCGGCGCGGCCTCGCCGACAAGGAGATCCGCTACGCCCGGCGGATCGGCTGGTACGCCATCGTCCGTGCCACCCGCCCCACCCATGTCGTCGAGACCGGTGTCGACAAGGGACTCGGCAGCGTCGTCCTGGCGTCCGCCCTGCTGCGCAACGCGCAGGAGGGGCACCCGGGCCGGGTCACCTCCCTGGACATCAACCCCGAGGCCGGCTACCTCGCCCGGGTCGCGCCGTGGTCGGAGGTCGTCGACCTGGTGATCGGCGACTCGATCGCCTCGATCGGCGCGCTGGACCGCCCGGTAGACCTGTTCCTGCACGACAGCGACCACAGCCGCGCCCACGAGAAGCGTGAGTTCGACGCCGTCGAGCCCAAGCTCGCCCCCGGCGCGATCCTGCTCACCGACAACGTCACCAGCACCAACGTGCTCGCCGAACACGCCGAACGCACCGGCCGGCGCTTCCTCGCCTACCGGGAGAGCCCGGCCAACCACTGGTACCCGGGCGACGGGATCGGCGTGGCATGGTAGCCGGGTGCGGCTGACCTCGATTCACACGTACCCCATCAAGGGTTGTCACCGGCTCGACCACGACGGCGCGTTCGTGCACCAGTGGGGCCTGGCCGGCGACCGGCGCTGGATGGTCGTGGACGCCGACGGGGTCGGCGTCACCCAGCGGGACACGACCCGGCTCGTCGACCTGCACGCCGCCGTGCGCCCCGGAGGTCTGTCGCTGCGCGCCGACGGGCAACCCGACCTCGACGTGCCCGAGCCGACCGGCGGAGAACCGGTCGCGGTGCGTACCTTTCGCAGCCGCACCTTCCCCGTCCCCGCGCTGCCGGCCGGCCAGGCAGCCGACGAGTGGCTCGGCGCCCTGCTCGGCCGACCGGTCCGACTGGTCTGGCTGGCCCACCCGACCCGCCACCTGGCCGCCGGAACCCGCGAACACGACACCGGTGACCAGGTCAGTTTCGCCGACGCCTACCCGGTGCTGCTGGCGAACGCCGCCTCCCTCGACGCCCTCAACGACTGGCTGGCCGAGGCGGGCGAGGAACCGGTGCCGATGACCCGGTTCCGACCCAACCTGGTCGTCGGTGGTGCGCCGGCGTGGGCCGAGGACGACTGGGTGGGTCGGCGGCTGCGCATCGGCGACCGGACGTTCCAGGCCGCCGGGCCGTGCGACCGCTGCGTGGTGACCACCACCGACCAGGAGACCGGGGTACGCACCAAGGAGCCGCTGCGCACCCTCGGGCGGCACCGCAACGTCAAGCAGAAACTCCTCTTCGGACTGAACCTGGTGCCGCTCGACAGCGGACCCGTGGCGGTGCACGCCCCGATCACCGTCGCGCCCTGACCGGGCCGCCGACCAGCAATCGGCACCCCACGATCACCGTCCGTCGATGCTGTCTTAGCTTTGGCTTAGCCCGCTTGTCGGTACCCGACCGGGTCCGGCAGCATCGCCGTCGTGACGGACGGAAGCGCTGTCGACATCAACATCGACCTGGACCATCCTCCAGAGGACCGGCCCGCGCCGTCGTCCGGCGCGAAGCCCTGGCTGGTCGCCACCGGCGTCACCGTCCTCGCGGCGACGCTCGGGCTCACCCTCACCCTGCGCTCCGGCTCCACCCCGGCCTGCGCCGCCGGCCGGACGCTGGCCGCCGCGCCGCCCACCGGCAACGCCACGCACACCGGCAAGGCCACCTTCTACGACTCCAAGGGCGCCGGCGGCAACTGCTCGAACCCGGCCGCCCCGGCCAACCGGCTCTACGTCGCGCTCGGACCGACCGAATACTCCGCCGGTGCCGCCTGCGGCGGATTCCTCGACGTCGTCGGCCCCAAGGGCACCGTCCGGGTGCTCATCATGGACCAGTGCCCGGAGTGCGAGCCCGGGCACCTCGACCTGTCCCGCGAGGCGTTCGCCCGGATCGCCGACCCGGTCCAGGGCCTCGTTCCGGTCACCTACCGCGCGGTGGTCAACCCGCCGTTGCCCGGACCACTCACCTTCCGGATCAAGGAGGGCGCGTCGCAGTGGTGGTTCGCCGTCCGCGTCGGCAACCACGGCAACCCGCTGCGGTCCGTCGAGGTCCGGCAGCGTGACAGCGACCCCTGGCAGTCGGCCGCCCGGCAGGACTACAACTACTGGCTGATCGCCTCCGGCGCCGGGCCGGGCCCGTTCAACGTCCGGGTCACCGACGTGTACGGCAACCGGGTCACCGTCGGCGGCATCCGGATGGCACCGGGCCAGGTGCAGAACAGCACGGTCCGGATGTACGCACCCGGCGCCGGGGCCGCCACACGCCGTACGCCCGCGTCGACCCGACCGCCGAGCAGCCGACCCGCCGTCACGCCGACGCCGACCCGTCGCTCGGTCGAGGTGGCGAGGACGAGCGCTCCGGCCACCGACGCGCCGGCCACCAGCTCGGCCCGGGCCAACG
Organism: Micromonospora sp. NPDC127501; assembly: GCF_040302185.1. NCBI lineage: Bacteria > Bacillati > Actinomycetota > Actinomycetes > Micromonosporales > Micromonosporaceae > Micromonospora > Micromonospora sp. NPDC127501. Next base: position 46,268 of record NZ_JBEORJ010000013.1, read on the forward strand.
CCCGGTGGTGCGGGGGCTGACCGCTCAGTCGGCCACCGTCAGATCGAGCCACATCAGAATCTCGTCCCGGTCGTCATCGGGGGCCACCCGCAACGCGCCCGGCAGCCGGCCGATCTCCCGGTACCCGAGGCGGCCGTAGAACTTGTCCAACCCCAGGCCGTCGCGCACCGTGACGTGCAGCGCCTCGTGACCCAACACCCTGCCCAGCCGGGCGGCCTCCATCATCAGCGCCGAGCCGTAGCCGGCGCCCTGGGTGTCCGGGTGGACCATCACCCGCTTCACCACACACCAGTGCGCCGTGAGCGGAAAACGGTTGTCACTGAAGATCAGCATTGCCGCCAGCCGGTCCCCGGAGTAGCCGACCAGCAGCCGGTCCGGTCCGTCGGCGATGCCGGCGAAGGTCGGATCGGCGGTGACGTGCACGTCGGTGGCGGTGACCGGTGGCACGAAGCCGACCGCCCCGCCGGCGTTGCTGACGTCCACCCAGAGGTCGACGATCTCGGCACGCAGCTGCGGGGTCAGGTCAGGGTCGAGGACGAAGCGCAGACTCACGCTCGCCATCCTGACCCAACGACCAGGGCCACGACCCGCGACAGTGACGCGCCCGACAACCGCGCCCGCGACCACGAGCGACCGTCATGCGGGCACGAGACCCGACGTGAGGCGCCGATCGCCGCGCCGGCTCGGTGTGCTTGCTGACCGTGCGGGAGAGGGGATTCGAACCCCCACATCCTTCCGGATACAGGTTCCTAAGACCTGCGCGGCTGCCATTACGCCACTCCCGCCAACTCCCTGAGTTTAGAGTGTCTGGCTTCGGCGGTGTTGAGCCCGGCCTCCTTGAGGATGGTCGAGATCGTGCCGTGACCAACTCGGCATCCCCCACCAGGCAGATTGCGGAGAAAGTCGGACAGCCGCTTCGGTCCGACATCCGGGTGCGCCAGTGCCTGTTCTATGACCGCGTCGCGATGAGCCATCGAACGCCAACCGCGGCTCCGACGCGGCTTCAGCAGGCCGTCCTGCTCGAGCCTTCGCCGAACCGTGTGCAGATACGCCGGAGTCCAGCCCAACTGCCGTGCCGCCTCCCGGGCCGTCACCTGCTGTGCGTCGACCCGACCGAACAGGTCGACGAGTTCCGTCCGGGTGGCCGATCGGCGATCGGAGCCGGTCGTCCCGCCGTAGCGTTCCTCCCCAGTGGTTGGCGTCGTGAGGATGGGCAGGTCGGAAACCCGTTTTCCTCGCCCGGCGTAGGTCGCGGTCTGGCTGTGGCAGTTCGGGCACAGGATTCGCAGGTTCGGTGGTCGGTTGTCGAGGAAGTCCCCGTTGATGTGGTCGACGTGCAGGATGAGCGACGCGCCTCGCCACACCGGCCCTATCCCACAGCCCTCGCACTCCTCCGGCACGCCGAGCGTGCCGAGCGCCCACTTCAACCGCACGCCGGGCGTCCGGCGGGACCCGTCGGGCAGCACAACCAGGAGCTGCGCGGATGTGGTGCGTCGTTCGCCACGCCGCCCCTTGTTGTGGGCCTGCCTCGTGAAGTGCGACGTGTCGATGCCGAACCGCTTGAGCTGCCGGCTGATGTGCGCGTGCGAGCCACCGCTGACGCGTACGCCGAGCAACCGCATCACCTCGGTGATGTTGCGGGCGACGGCGGCAGCGGCGGCCAGCGCTTCGGGCGTGTACTTGTATCGAACCACTGACGGACCGTAGCGATCCGGTACGACAGGTCAGTCCAGGCCGAGGTCGCGGCGGAGCTTGGCGACGTGCCCGGTGGCCTTGACGTTGTAGAGCGCCCGCTCGACCTTGCCGTCGGCGTCGATCACGAACGTCGAGCGGATCACGCCGGTGACGGTCTTGCCGTAGAGCTGCTTCTCGCCGTACGCGCCGTAGGCGGTCAGCACCGACTTGTCGGGGTCCGACACCAGCGGGAAGGTGATGGCGTCGCGCTCACGGAACTTCGCCAGCTTCTCCGGCTTGTCCGGGGAGATGCCGACGACCTCGTAGCCGGCGGCCTGGAGTGAGGCGAGCGAGTCGCGGAAGTCGCAGGCCTGCTTGGTGCAGCCGGGAGTCATCGCGGCCGGGTAGGCGTACAGGACGACCTTGCGACCTCGCAGGTCGGCGAGGGAGAGCTGGTCGCCGGTGTCGGTGGCGAGGGTGAACTCGGGCGCGGGGTCACCGGGGGAGAGGCGGTCGGGCGAGGTCATGGCCCGACCCTACCGCCGTGCCGGCGAGCGCCGCCGCCGGCGCGACGCGTCGGGTCGTGGGGGTGCGGCGCGGGCCGGTGGGGCCTGACCTGGAGTGATCAAGCCCATGCGTTGTTGCCAGAGTCTGGCAACAACGATGGTTGGGAAATAGGCTGACCCACGCCGGCCCGGTCGGGCCCGCTGACGCGTGGGAGGTCGCGTGGAGACACTGGCGATGCACATCTCGAACGGGATCATCGACGGTCCCGTGGCAGCGATCTTCGCTGCGCTCGCGCTTGCCGCGCTCACCGCCTGCGTTCTGCGCGGCCGGCGCGACCTGGACGACCGGCTGGCCCCGATGGCCGGCCTGGTGGCGGCGTTCATCTTCGCCGTCCAGATGCTCAACTTCCCGATCTTCACGGCCGGTGTCAGCGGTCACCTGCTCGGTGGCGCGCTCGCCGCCATGCTGGTCGGCCCGTGGGTCGGCGCGCTCTGCGTGGCCGTGGTGCTGGTCGTACAGGCACTGATCTTCGGCGACGGCGGCGTGGCGATGCTCGGCCTCAACATCACGAACATGGCGTTGCTCGGCACCGCCGCGGCGTACGCGCTGATCGCGCTGATGTTGCGGGTGCTGCCCCGCACGCGGGCCGGTCTGGCCGTCACCGCGTTCGTCGCCGCGACGCTCAGTGTGGTGGTGGCGTCGCAGGGCTTCGTCCTGGAGTACTGGCTGGGTGGCACCACCGACCTGGGCAGCAACCTGGGTGGCCTGGCCGGCACGATGGCCGGCGTCCACCTGCTGATCGGCATCGGCGAGGGTTTGATCACCGCGACCACGGTGCTCACCGTCGCGAAGGTGCGCCCCGACCTGGTGTACGCGCTGCGATCCCTGCGCGCGCCCGCCGCCCCCGCCGTCCCGGTCGCCGGAGGTGTCCGATGAAGAACCGCTCCTGGGCCTTCCTGGCCGGCGGCCTGCTGGTCGCCCTGCTGCTCGCCGGCGTGGTGAGCAACTACGCCTCCTCCCACCCGGATGGACTGGACTCGTCTCTGCTCAAGGGCTGCACCGTCGACGCCGACGACAACATCGTCGGGGGGAGCTGCCCGGCCCAGCAGGTAAAGGACCACGAGCTGGGGGACAGCCCACTCGCCGACTACGGCGTACGGGGCGTGGAGAACAGCTTCGTCTCCACCGGCCTCTCGGGGGTGCTCGGGGTGCTGGTCACCTTCGCGATCGGGGCCGGCGGGTTCTGGCTGCTGCGCCGTCGAGGCGGCACGCCGACCGACGCCGACGCGGCGACGCCCACCGGGGGCGACCCCGCGACGTCCGGCGACGTCCGGCGCCGCGCCGACGCGGCAAGCTGAGCAGGGGTACGCGGATGGGTGCCGGTCACGGGCACGTGCTGTACCGCGAGTCGGACTCGCCGGTGCACCGGCTCCCGCCCGAGGTCAAGATCGTGGCGATGGTGGTCTTCACTCTCGCCGTGGTGGCCACTCCACGCGAGGCGTTCTGGGCCTTCGGCGCGTACGCCGTGCTGGTGGCGGCGGTGGCGGCGCTGGCCCGGGTGGGCCCACGGTGGTTGCTCAGCCGGGCGTTGATCGAGCTGCCGTTCGTGCTGTTCGCGGTCGCCCTGCCGTTCCTCGGCAGCGGCGACCGGGTCGAGGTGCTGGGCCTGCGGCTGTCCGAGGACGGGCTGCACGGCGCGTGGAACATCCTGGCCAAGGGCACCCTGGGGGTGCTCGCCTCGCTGCTGCTCGCCGCGACCACCACCACCCGGGACCTGATCGTGGGGCTGGACCGGCTGCACTGCCCGCAGGTGCTCACCCAGATCGCCACGTTCATGCTGCGCTACCTCGACGTGCTGGTCGGCGAGGCGCGGCGGATGCGGGTGGCCCGGATCTCCCGTGGCGACGACCCGCGCTTCCTGTGGCAGCTGCGCGGCTTCGCCGCTGGGATCGGGGCGTTGTTCCTGCGCGCCTTCGAGCGTGGCGAGCGGGTCTATCTGGCGATGCTGTCCCGGGGCTACACCGGGCGGATGCCCGCCGTCTGGCAGGGCGAGGGTGCGGCGAGCGCCGGTCAGTGGCTGGTCGCGGCGACCGTGCCGGTGTTGGCGGCCTCCATCGCCGCCACCGCCGTCGTGCTGTCATGATCGGTGTCGTGCAGACCGCTGTCTCGCTGGACGTTCGGGGCGTTCGCTACGCGTACCCGGACGGGCACGTCGCCCTGCAGGGGGTCGACCTGAACGTGCCGCGTGGCGACCGGGTGGCGCTGCTCGGGCCCAACGGAGCCGGCAAGACCACGCTGGTGCTGCACCTCAACGGCATCCTCACCCCGACCGAGGGCAGCGTGAGCGTCGGCGGGCTGACGGTCACCCCGGATCGGGCCACCCTGGCCGAGGTACGCCGCCGGGTGGGCATCGTCTTCCAGGATCCGGACGACCAGTTGTTCCTGCCCACGGTGGCGGAGGACGTGGCGTTCGGGCCGGCGAACCTGGGTCTGCGCGGGGCCGAGTTGGCCACCCGGGTGGACGAGGCGCTCGCCGCGGTGGGGATGAGTGAGCACCGGGACCGGGCCCCGCAGCACCTGTCGTTCGGACAGCGTCGCCGGGTGGCGGTGGCCACCGTGCTCGCCATGCACCCGGAGATCCTGGTGCTCGACGAGCCGTCGTCGAACCTGGACCCGGCGGCCCGTCGGGAACTCGCCGAGATCCTGCGCGGCCTGCCGGTGACCCTGCTGATGGTCACGCACGACCTGCCGTACGCGGCGGAGCTGTGTGAGCGCTCGGTGATCCTGGACAACGGCCGGATCGTCGCCGACGCCCCGACCACCACCCTGCTCAACGACGCCGAGCTGCTGGCAAAACACCGCCTGGAACTCCCCCAAGGCTTCACCCCAAACCCCTAGCCCCCGCCCTGCCCCGCCCTGCCCTGCCGATCTTGCACTTTCTGTCCCCGCCTTTGGGGTGAAAGCCGCATATGGCCAACCCAAAGTGCAAGATCGGCGCGGCCAGGGGGCGGGGCGCGGAGGCGCGGGCGGGGCGGGGCGCGGGGGTTAGGGGGTTGGGGTTGGGGTTGGGGTTGCTGTTGCGGTGGTGGTGGTGCGCGAGGTGGCGTGCAGGCGCAGGATGCCGGCGGCTGTCGCGCCGGCGCCGGTGATCAGGAAGAGCGCCACCATCACCCGGGCGGCCGCGGGTGACCAGGGCACCGGGGCGATGGCGCGGGAGAACACGGCGGCGTTCGACGCTCCGGCGAAGAGTGCCAGGCAGGCCCCGGCGAGGGCGATCACGAAGTCGGCGGCCGGGCGGCGGGTCAGCGCGTACCACCCGGCGGCGATCGCGCCGAGGCCGGTGAACAGGGGCCAGATCTGCCCGGAGAGCAGCCCCACCAGCACCCCGCCCACGCCCTGGGCGCCGGCGTCCAACTCCCGTCCCACCGGGTACCCGACGGCCAGCGCGCCGCCGACGATCAGCAACACGCCGAGCGCGGACAGCGCGCGGGCGCCGGCCGGGGCGGTGGCGGCGAACAGGCCGAGCGCGCCCACCGCGAGCAGCCCCACGATGGTCACGGCCCACCAGGTGTACGCGTCCGGCGGCGGCACCCAGTCCAGCGTGCCGCCGATCATCACCGGGTCGGTGCCGTCGCGCAGCGGGATCGCCCAGTCCCGGACCCGGTGCTCGCGGTCCGGTGCGGCGCGTACCGCGGCCGGTGGTGCCGACTCCTGCCACAGCGCGCGCTGGTCGTGCCAGCGCGCCGTGGTGCCGTCGTCGATCCGTTGCCAGGAGGGTGCGGCGGCCGGGTCCGCCTCAGCCGGGAGCGAGGTGTCCCCGGCGATGGTGCGGTTCAGGTACGTGGCGGGGGAGTGGCTGTTCTCGAAGACCCCGTCCGGGCCGACGCGCAGGTACGGCTCGCCGGAGTAGCCGATGACCTCGATGGTGCGGCCGGTGCGGTTGGTCAGCTCCAGTCGGGCGCCCGCCTCGATGACGCGTGCCTCAAGCCCTGGCCGCGCGGGTGCGACCCCGGTTGTCCGGGTGCGGTAGTCGGTGCCGTCCGGTGCGTCCGCGCCGTGCGCGGCGGCGGGCGCCGCGCTGATCACTGTCACCAGGCCGGCTGCGGCGGCGATCAGGCCGGCGCGGCCCAGCAGGGTACGGATCACTTGCCGGCCGCCGCCACGGCTGCGGTGAGCGCGTCCGGGGTGGGATTCTCGACGGGTTGACCGTTGACCTTGACGGTTGGCGTGCCGGTGACGTTGCTCTGGCTGGCGTCTTCGGTGACGTGTTCGGTCCAACTCTTGTACGTGCCGTCCTTGACGCAGCTGCCGAAGGAGCCCCGGTCCAGGCCCACGCTGGTGCCGATGTCGATGAGCTTGTCGTCGGTGAGCCCCGCGCTGCCCTCCGGCGGCTGCTGGGCGAAGAGCGCCTTGGCGTACTCGTGGTACTTGCCGCCGGCCGCCGCGCAACCGGAGGCGGCCGAGGAGCGGGTGGAGTAGTCGGTGGTGGAGAAACGGTTGAGGTACGCGACCGGGTGGTAGACCACCTTCGCCTTGTTCTCGGCCACCAACTGTTCGAGCGTGGACCCGCTGGCCTGCTCGAACTGCTTGCAGGCCGGGCAGAGGAAGTCCTCGTAGACGTCGACGGTGACCGGCCCGCCGCCGGTGACGATGCCGGTGCCCTCCGCGTTGGCGCCGGGTGGGGTGGTGAAGCTGTCGGAGCGCTGGTTGGACCAGACGGCCCACCCGATGACGCCGGCGACGACCAGGACGACGACAGCGGCGGCGGAGACCCAGATCGTGCGGCGGCGGCGCCGCTCGCGGGCCAACTGCTCGCGGACCACCCGGGCGGCGTCCCGCTGCCCCTTGCGACTACTCATCCTCGTCCTCCACAACGGGTTCGCCGGACACCCACCCGTCCACCGATACCGGCGTACGCGGCCAGATCAGCAGAAATCCGGCCAGAGCCAAGAATCCCAGGTCCCGGAGGATCTCCGGGAGGTAACTGGGTGCCTGCCCCGCGGCCAGTTGCCCGCCGCTGCCGAAGCAGCCGCAGTCGATGGCCAGCCCACGCGCCCAGGCCGAGGCGATCCCCGCGATGAAGACCACCAGCAGCGCGGCGGACACCCCGGCGACGAGCCGGGTGGCAAGCCCGAGCAGCAGCAGCACGCCCAACGCCAGCTCGACGAAGGGCAGCGCCGCGCCGATCACGGTCGCCACGTCGTACGGCATCACCTGGTACGCGTTGACCGCCCGCCCGGAGGCGGCGAGGTCGCTGACCTTCGACGCGCCGGCGATCAGCCAGACTGCGGCGAGGCCGAGTCGGGCCGCGACGCCGAGCCACGGGCGGACCCGGGGCCAACGGTGACCCCGGCTGGAAGGTGCTGTCACGCTCATTTGTCGTCCCGTCCGCGCCGGAAGTTCCGCGTTCAGCCGGCCAGGGCGTCGCCGACCGCCTCGACCAGGTCGTCTCGGGCCCGGGCGACCCGGGACCGGATGGTGCCCACCGGCACCCCTTCGACGGCCGCGGCCTCGGCGTACGACAGGCCGAGCAGTTGGGTGAGCACGAACGCCGAGCGCCGCTCGGGGCCGAGGCGACGGACCAGGTCGGCGGCGCCGAACTGGCCGGCCGGGTCCGGGTGCGGTCGGTCGGTGTACGCGTTCGCCGTCAGGCGCTCGTCGAGCCGCCGCCGCCTGACGACGGTGCGCAGGTGGTCGGCGCAGGCCCGCCGGGCGATGCCGAGCAGCCAGGTGCGGGCGCTGGAGCGACCCTCGAAGGCGGGCAGTGCCCGGAACGCCCGCAGGTAGGTCTCCTGGGCCAGGTCGTCGGCGCTGTCCGGGTCGACCAGGGCGGCGGCGAACCGCCAGACCTCGGCCTGGGTCAGCCGGACGAACGCCGCCTGGGCGGTGGGGTCACCGTCGCGGGCGGTCAGCGCCCACTCGGTTGCCGGGTCCCGGGCGACCTCGTCGGCCGGCTCTGCCGCAGCGGCGGCACCGGAGTCACGCGGGACAGGGATCACGACACACCAGGTTACGCGGCAGTCGGCGGCGCGTCAGGGTCGTTCGGCCCTTGGATGGTCTGCGCCACGTCGGGAACTTTTCCCCGACCCGGGCCGACTACCAGTTCATGACGTGCGACCACAGAAGCGACCACCCCCCTCGGGTCGCCGAATGGGACACCCATCGGCGACCATGGCCGGCATGACTGTCGCCCCCCGCCGCTGGGCCGCCAGGCTGGCCGCAGCCGCCGGCCTCCTGGTCACCGTCGTCGCCTTGTTGATCGCCCCAGCGACCTCCGCCAGCGCCCACGCGGTGCTGCAGAGCAGCAGCCCGGCCGCCGCCTCCATCGTGCCGAGCGGGCCGTCCGAGGTGGTCCTCACGTTCAGCGAGTCGGTCCGCAAGGTGCCCGGCAAGATCCGCGTCATCGCGCCGGACGGTTCCCGGGCCGATCGGGGTGAACCATCGTTCAGCGGCGGTGTGGTGACCATTCCGGTGGACCCGGCCGGAGCCCGCGGCACCTACCTGGTCAGCTTCCGGGTGATCTCCGCCGACAGCCATCCGGTCTCCGGGGCGTACACCTACTCGGTCGGCGCGCCCTCGACCCCACCGGTCGACTCCGGCACGGACAGCCGCGCCAACCCGGTGGTGGGCACGGCGGTGAAGGTGGCCCGCTTCCTCGGCTACGCGGGTCTGGTGCTGCTGGTGGGGCCGGCGCTGGTGCTCGCCGCGCTCTGGCCGCGACGGCTCTCCCGGCGCGGGCCGACCCGGCTGGCCTGGACCGGCCTCGGCCTGGTTGCCTTCGCCACCCTCGCCGACCTGTGGTTGCAGGTGCCCTACACGGCCGGCGGTGGTCTCTTCGACGTCACCGGCGAGGGGTTCGGCAGCGTGTTCGGCAGCGCCTTCGGCGCCGCCCACCTGGTCCGACTCGGCCTGCTGGCGGCGTCGGTCTTCCTGCTCCGCCCGCTGCTGGCAGGGCCCGCCGGCCGCGCGGACGCGATCATCTTGGCCGTGCTCGGCGGCGCCGCCCTGCTGACCTGGCCACTGGCCGGGCACCCGGCGGCCTCCCCGGCGCCGGCGGTCTCCGTGGTGGTCGACGCGGTCCACCTGGGCAGCATGGCGGTCTGGTTGGGCGGTCTGCTCATGCTCGCCGTCTTCCTGCTGCGCCAGGCCGACGAGCGGGAGCTGGGCGCGATCCTGCCGATCTGGTCTCGCTGGGCGGCGCTCGCCGTCTCGGCACTGCTGCTGGCCGGCACCGTCCAGGCGCTGATCGAGGTGGCCACCCCGCAGGCGCTCTTCGACACCACGTACGGGCGTCTGCTGCTCGCCAAGATCGGCTTGTTCGTTCTGGTCATCGCCGTGGCCGCGTACTCCCGGCACTTGGTGCGCAGCCGGGTCGCGGCGCAACGCCCGGTGCCGGTGCGCCGGGCGGTCCTGGTGGAGCTGGCCGTCACCGTTGTGGTGCTGGCCGTGTCCGCCACGCTAGTGCAGACCACGCCCGCCCGCACCGCCGCGGCCGGCCCGTCCGCCGGGGCCGAATCCGGCCTCTTCAGCACCAGGCTCTCCAGCCCACTGCTGACCGTCGAGGTCGAGGTGAGCCCGGCCGAGCGGGGCAACAACACGGTGCACCTGTACGCGTACGACAAGGCCAACCAGCCGCTGCTGGTCGCGGAGTGGAAGGCCACCGTAGCGCTGCCCTCGGCCGGGATCGAGCCGATCGAGGTGCCGTTGCTGCGGTTGACGGACAGTCACGCCTACGGCGACATCAGCCTGCCGACCCCCGGCGAGTGGCAGCTGAAGATCACCGCCCGAACGACCGACATCGACCAGGCCACGGTGACCGCCACCGTGCCCATCCGTTAGAGAGGTTCGCGAAACCCATGACCCGACTCCGGCGTACCGCAACCGCCGCTGCCGCCCTGGCGTTCACCGCCGCCGCCACCGCCGTGCTCGGCTTCGCCGGACCGGCGTCCGCACACGTCACGGTGAACCCGAAGGAGGCGACCCAGGGTGGCTACGCCCGGGTGGCGTTCCGGGTGCCCAACGAGAGCGACACCGCGTCGACCACCAAGCTGGAGGTGGTACTGCCGGAGAACGCCCCGGTCGGCTCGGTGTCGACGATGCCGGTGCCCGGCTGGACGGTCACCACGGAGAAGCGCAAGGTGGACCCGCCGATCGAGGTGCACGGCAGTCAGCTCACCGAAGCGGTCTCCAAGATCACTTGGACGGCCTCCGGTGAGGCGGGGGTGAAGCCGGGTCAGTTCCAGGAGTTCCCCGTCTCGATGGGGCCGCTGCCGCAGGTCGACTCGATGGTGTTCAAGACCTTGCAGACCTACTCGGACGGCAACATCTCGCGGTGGATCGACGACCCGGCGCCGGGTGCCGAGGAGCCGGAGCACCCGGCTCCGGTGCTCACCCTGGCCGCCGCCGCGGCGCCGTCGGGTTCGGCCACGCCGACCGCAGCCGTGGCCTCGCCCGACGACGATGACGACGACGACGGCAACGGGCTCGCGGTCGGCCTCGGTGTGGCCGGTCTCGTCGCCGGTCTGGCCGGCCTGGTGCTGGGCGGGCTGGCGTTCGCGCGTACCCGCCGGGAGCCGGTCGCCAAGGCCTGACCCTGTGCCACCCGCTGGCCCGCCGGATCATCCGGCGGGCCAGCGTGCTTTCCAGAGCCGATGCCGACCGTGCCGTGGATATCCCCTGATCAGACGGTGTACGTCGGTAAGGTCGGCCGGGTATTTGGCTACGGAGGGGGACGGTGCGGATGCGGTTCGTGCGGATGATCGCCGGAGTGCTGCTGTTGGTCGTGGGAATTCCGGCGCTGTTCGCCGGTGGCGGGCTGTGGCTGGTGAGCCGACACGCCGACCCCGGCGGGTCCTTCGCCGCCCGTTTCGAAACGGTCCGCACGCCCGGTCACGCGATCGTCGTCACCGACCTCGACCGGTTGCTGCGCCAGGAGGCGCCCTTTGCGCGTACCGCACAGACCCGGCTGCGCCTGGACGCCCGCACCACGGGTGGGCCGGCCTTCGTCGGGTTGGCGCCCACCGCAGAGGTGCGTGGCTGGCTGGAGGCGGTGCCGCACGCCACGGTCCGCCGAGTGGCGCTGGCCCGGGGTCCGCTGCCGGTCCGGCTCGATCCGGCCGGACCGGCCGCCGACGCCCCGGGCGTCGCGACGACCGACGGGCCGGTCACACCGCTGGGCCGGCCCTTCTGGGTACGCGAGGGGATCGGCTCGCTGGAGTGGAGCGCGGACGACCTCGCCGGCGAACCCATGAGCCTGGTGGTGATGCGCCCCGACGGCGAGGGCGACCTGGCCCTGGACCTGCGCGCCGAGCTGCGGGTCGGGTGGACCGGCCCGACCGCCTGGGGTCTGCTGGCCGTCGGCGTGCTGCTGGTGGTGTGCGCGGCGCTGCTCCTGCTGCGGCCGCTACGGCCACGCGAGGTGATCTTCGTGGTCGAGCCGGATCAGGTGCCGGTGCTCGCCGGCCGGCTCGGTGTCACCTCGCTGAGTGGCCTGGGCCTCCGGCAACCCGATCCGACCCCACCGTTGCCGGCACGACAACTCGCCCCGGTCGGCTCCGGGGCCCCGGAATCCGCCCGGCCGGCGATCGGCGCGGCCCGCGCCGCCACCCTCGCCGACCTGGACGAACCGGTCCGGCTGCCCCGCCCGCCGGAGGTGACGCTGAGTCTCGCCTGGCCGCCGGCCGACGTGGACGAGCCAACGGCCCGGCCGGTGCCGGCCGCACCGGGCGACGGCCCGGCCGGTGGCGGCCGTGTCGGGTGAAGGCCCGGCCGGTGGCGGCCGTGTCGGGTGAAGGCCCGGCCGGTGGCGGCCGTGTCGGGTGACGGCCCGGCCGGTTGTGGCGGGTGAGACGTCGAGTGGCCCTCCGCGCTGCCGACGCGGAGGGCCACTCTCACCGGGGGATCGGTGCTACCCGAGCGACGCTTGAGGTAGATGAGGACAGGTTAGCGCCGAACATGGTTACTCGGGAGGTCTGTCCAATTGGTGCGATTTTCCGCACCGAGTCCCGAGCGCACCGGCAACGCCACCAGCAGTAGCAGGCTGAGCAGCACGTAGGTGTTCTGCACGACGAAGTCCACCGGGTCGTGAGTGCGGACCGGTCCCGCGCCCCAGGCCTGGAACGTCACCACGCCGTAGATGGTCACGGCGGTGATGCCCACCGCGAGCCCGGCCAACCACCGACGCCGGCGTGCCTCGTCCGGGCGGTCCGCGCTCAACGCCGCGTCGGCGAGCAGCACCACCGCCGGCACGAACCAGTAGATGTGGTGGGTCCAGGTGATCGGACTCGCCAGGGAACCGACCAACCCGGTCAACGTCAGGCCCGTCAACGGGTCACCGGCCCGCGCCGCGCGGGCGGCCCGCCACAGCCCGTAGCCGGCGACCGCGGCGACCAGCAGCAGCCAGAGCAGCCGGTCCGGCTTCTCCGGCTCGGTGAACCGGCTGAGCAGGCCGAACAGCGACTGGTTGCCGACGATGTCGGTGCGTCCCACCCGCTCGGTGGTCCACAGCTCGTGCGTCCAGAACCGCCACGAGTCGCGAGGGGCGATCGCCGCCGCGAGCAGGGTCGCCGCCGCCGCGGTCGCGCTCGCCACCGCCGCGGCCCGCCACCGCCGGGTGGCCAGCAGGTACACGATGAAGATGCCGGGAAAGAGCTTGAGCGCCGTCGCCAGCCCCACTCCCACCCCGGCCCAGCGTCGCGCCTGCGGTACCGCGAACAGCAGGTCGGCGAGGATCAGCACGACCAGCAGCATGTTGATCTGGCCGAAGGTGATCGTCTCGCGGATGCTCTCCACCGCCAGCACCAGCAGTACGGCGGCGATCAGGGTGAACGTTCGGGGCAGGTCGTGTCGGGCAATCACCGGCGTCACCAGCCACCGGGTGGTCAGCACCACGGCCAGCACGGTGAGCGCCGTGAAGATCGCCACGGTGGCGCCGAGCCGCAGCAGACCGAACGGCCACAGCAGCAGCGCGCTGAATGGTGGGTAGGTGAAGTACAACTCGCCCTGCACCCGGTCGGGCTGGACGTAGTCGTAGAGCGGGTGGCCGACGCGCCACCAGTCCATCGCGGACATGTAGATCTTGAGATCGAAGAAGTCGTGCACGAGGCCGGGCAGGTACAGCGCTGGCAGCACAGCCCCGAGGGCCACCACCGCGACCAGACGACGGACCGTACGGCCGCCGGGATCGTCTTCGGTGACGGCGGGCGGTGCGACGGGTTCTGCTGGCACCCCGAAACCCTAGCGGGCCGGTCCGCCGAGAGCGCGCAGCCGCGAGGTGTGGGCTGCGCGTAGGCTGTCCCGGTGGCTGATCTCCTCGTCTGGATCGACTGTGAGATGACCGGGTTGGACCTCGGCAGGGACAAACTGATCGAGGTTGCGGCACTGGTCACCGATCCCGACCTCAACGTGCTGGGTGACGGTGTCGACGTGGTCATCCACGCCGACGAGGCGGCACTGGAGGGGATGCCGGAGATCGTGCAGACCATGCACGCCAAGTCCGGCCTCACCGAGGAGGTCCGTCGTTCGGCGGTCACCCTCGCCGAGGCCGAAGACCTGGTGCTGGACTACATCCGCACCTTCGTCAAGGATCCGCGTACGGCTCCGCTCTGCGGCAACTCGATCGCCACCGACCGGGGCTTCATCGCCCGGGACATGCCCCGCCTCGACGCGCACCTGCACTACCGGATGATCGACGTGTCGTCGATCAAGGAACTCTGCCGTCGTTGGTATCCCCGGGTGTACTTCGGCCAGCCGCAGAAGGGTCTCGCGCACCGGGCGCTGGCCGACATCCGGGAGAGCATCCGGGAGTTGGAGTACTACCGGCGCACCGTCTTCGTTCCGCTGCCCGGCCCCGATGTCGAGACCGCCAAGGCCATCGCCGCCGAACTCTGACCCCGGCCGCGCTGACCGGCAACCCGCTGGACGTGCCTGGCTGCGGTGTGGCTATTATTGGTCCGCACCCCGCCCGGAGCGATCGACCGGGCGACGGCGGCATGGTGGCTGTAGCTCAGTTGGCAGAGCACCGGGTTGTGGTCCCGGTTGTCGTGGGTTCAATTCCCATCAGTCACCCCACTGGTTTCACTGCTCAGGCCCCCTCCTCGGAGGGGGCCTGAGTCGTTGTGGGGGCGAAACACTGGAGCACGCGAAAGCCCCCTCCGAGGAGGGGGCTTCCGTCGGCTGGCTCAGGCGGTCGGTGTGGGGGACGGGGTGACCGTCCCGCCCGGCGCCGGGGTGGTGGCGTCCGGGTCGGCCGGAGGCTCGTACGGAAGGGCACTGCCCTTGACGTACTCGTCCCAGCTCATGTTCCAGTCGGTCCAGCCGTTGCCGTTCTGCAGCTTGCGCTCGGTGCCCTTGACCGTGATCGGGTCGCCGATCTGGGTGTTTTTGAAGAGCCAGTCGCCGTTGGCCATCGACACGTTCACGCAACCGTGCGACACGTTCGTGGTGCCCTGCTGACCCTCGGACCAGGGTGCCGCGTGGATGAACTCCCCGCCCCAGGTGAGGCGCTGGGCAAAGTCGATCTTCGTGCGGTAGCCCTCCTCCGGGCCCAGCTCCTCGAACGTGTCGAAGACCGTCTTGCGCAGCTTTTCGATCACGACCATGGTGCCGCTGGACGACGGGGTGCTCTTCTTGCCCAGGCTGACCGGGATGGTCTTGATCACAGAGCCGTTGCGGGTCACCGTCATCCGCTTGGTCTTGTTGTCCACCGTCATGACCACCGCCGCGCCGATCTTGACGTCCACCGAGAGGTCGGCGCGGCCGTACCAACCCGCACCCATCGGCAGGCCGCCGGCCTGCACCCGGTAGGAGACCTTGCTGTCGGGCTTCCAGAACTCCTTCGGCCGGTACCGGATCTCGGTGGGGCTGACCCAGTGCCAGATCCCC
Organism: Micromonospora sp. NPDC127501; assembly: GCF_040302185.1. NCBI lineage: Bacteria > Bacillati > Actinomycetota > Actinomycetes > Micromonosporales > Micromonosporaceae > Micromonospora > Micromonospora sp. NPDC127501. The sequence continues at coordinate 61,331 of NZ_JBEORJ010000013.1, forward strand.
TCCTGCGCCGGGGTCGAGGTGACGGTCATCCGGCGCTGCACGTCGTCGCGGTAGTCCTCCGGGATGGCCCGGCTGAACTTCACGATCAGCGGCATGCCCACCCCGACCACCTGGTTATCACCGAGGAAGCTGCTCACCCGTACCTGATTGCCGGGCTTGGCCATGGTGGTGAAGGTGCTCGTCGCCGTGGCCGGACGTCCGTCGTCGCCCTTGGCGGTCACGGTGGCCGTGTAGCTCGTGCCGTAGGCCAGCGCGCCGGTCGGCAGCCACGACTTGCCGTCCTTGGCGAGGGCGCCCTCGACCGCCTTGCCGGCGGCGTCCTTCAGCTCGACCGCGGTCTCCACGGCGTCCTTCGTGGTGAAGGTGATGCCGGTGGACGCGGGCACGTCCTTGGCGTCGGCCGCCGGCTCACTGATCGTCGCGGCGGCCTTCGGTGCCGGGTTCTCGCCGCCACCGTGCCACGAGGACGGCTTGCCGCCGTCGCCGTCGGTGCAGGCCGAGGTGAAGGCCAGCGCCACGGCGAGGAGCCCCGCCGCGAACACGCGGCGTCGCCCACCGGGCCTGATCAGCTGGTCCTGGCTAGCTCGCATGAATTCCCTCACAGTTGTGGTCGCTGCCCCATCGTCTCTTACTGACGCGCCAGAGCCGGTCCCGGTTGCCGAGGGTGAACCGAAACACGCCATCAATAGTGCCCGAATCCTGCTACTATTCGGCGTTTCGTGAGTCTGGTTCGTCTCCGTGCCGGGAGTGCGGGGGTCGCCGCGCTTCCATCGAGCGGCGGGAGTGCAAGGGTACGCCGACCCGGCCAACGGCCGAGCCGGCGCAACGAGGCCGACGGCTCAGACCGCCGGGCCGGCCCCACCACTGGGCACCGGCAGGGCGCTGCCCTTGATGAACTCCGACCAGCTCACGCTCCACGCCGTCCAACCGTTACCGGCGGCGATCCTGCGCTCGGTGCCCTTGATCGTGATCGGGTCGCCGATCCGGGTCTTGTCGAACAACCACCTGGCGTTCGCCATCGACACGTTCACGCAGCCGTGCGAGACGTTCTGCCGCCCCTGCACGTGCTCCGACCAGGGCGCGGCGTGGATGTACTCGCCACCCCAGGTGAGCCGCTGGGCGAACTGGATGTCGGTCACGTAGCGGTTGGCCGGATCCGGGTCGTCGCGGGTGTCGAAGACGGTGGCTTCCTTCTTCTCCATCACCACCATCGTGCCGCTCGACGACGGGGTGCTCTTCTTGCCCAGGCTCACCGGGATGGTGCGCACCGGCGCGCCGTTCTCGTACACCGTCATCTTCTTGTTGGCGTTGTCGACCTTCATCTCGAACGACCGGCCGATCTTGGCGGTGGCCTTGCGGTCGACGTCGCCGTACCTGCCGTTGCTCAGTGGCACCCCCGCCAGGGCGATCCGCACGGTGATGGTGGTGCCCGGCTTCCAGTACTCCGGGGCCCGGTAGTAGGCCTGCGTGCCGTTGCTGACCCAGTGCCACGCGCCCGGCTGTGGCGGGTCGGTCCGGACGAACATCCGCTTCTGCACCGCCGCCCGGTCCTTCTTCGGGATGCCCGGGTGGAACTCGGTGACCACCGGCATGGCCACCCCGTAACTCTTGTCGTCGAAGAGGTACAGGCCCGAACCGATGGTCGACTTCGGCTTGGCCATCGTGGTGAAGCTGCTGGTGCCCTGGCTGCTCGTGCCGTCCGACGCGCTCGCCGTCACCGTGGCCGTGTAGCGGGTGCCCCACTTCAGAGGAGCGGACGGCACCCAGGCCGAGCCATCGGTACGCAGCTTGCCCTCGACCGGGCCGCCACCGTCCGCTGTCAGGGTGACCGCTGACACCTTCCCGCCGTCCGGGAGCTTCGCGCTGATCTCCGTGCTCACCGGCCGGTTCTTCGTGCCGTTGGCCGGGCTCAGTGTGAGCGGCGGCCCGCTCGGTGTGCTCGGCGTCGAAGGTGCGGCTGAGCCGGGGGTCGCGCTCACGTCCGAGGACGCCCCGCCAACGAATTCCGGCTTCTTCTCGCCGCCGCATCCGGTCAGTGCCAGCGACGCCGCCAGAGTCAGGGCGCCCACCACCGCCCCGGCTCGCGTGAACCGTGCCATGCCCACCTCTGTTCTCGCGTACCTGGCGGACATCGTGCCGCATCACCGCCCCAACCCACGCCCCGATCTTGACGGCGGTGGCCGGTTTGGGGCTTTTTGCCGGCAAAGCTCGACCGAAGGGGGGACCCGGGTAACCGAATTGGAGCGCGCCTTCCGGGGGTGCTAATGTTCTCTCCGTTGCCGGCGAGCGCCGCTAGCTCAACTGGCAGAGCAGCGGACTCTTAATCCGCGGGTTCGGGGTTCGAGTCCCTGGCGGCGCACCAACGATCAAGGCCCTGACCTGGTGGTTCACACCGGGCCGGGGCCTTTTTCGTACGCCGGGGGTGGGCGGTTGCTCGGTGGGTGCTCGGGGAGCTGTTGGACCGGTCCGGCGTTGCCGGGACACGTCGTTGTTCCGCGGACGCCCGCGCTCATCGTCATTTGTGAGGTGGCCATCCTGAACAGGGCGTCAGGGCAATGGCGCATCCGCCCGCCGAGGCGTCCGCCCGCGTGCCCACCCCGCGCCCACACAGGTTGAGGACACATGCGCACCACCACGATCGGCGACATGAAGGTCCTGCTGCCGGACCTAGAACCGGACGACCTCGACACCACGACGGACCTTGACGGCGGCCTCACCGAGGCCCTCGTCGAGGGCGCCGCGTGGCACGGCTCGCACCTTGAGGACGCCCGCATCTCCAGCAGTCTGATCGCCGGCGTGGACCTGAGCGAGAGCACCTGGGAAGCCGGCAGTCTCCACGGCTGCGAGATCACCCGCACCGACTTCTCCGGCGCGACCCTGACCGGCATCACCATCGAACGCTGCGCCATCACCGGCTCCCGTTTCACCGGCACCAGACTCACCGACGTACGCCTCAAGGACGTCCTGTTCGACGGCTGCCGCTTCGACTACGCCACCTTCCAACGCGTCACCGCCGCCGGCTCGGTCGCGTTCACCGACTGCACTCTCACCAACGGCGCGTGGTCCTCCTGCCGACTACCTCGCATCGCGCTGCGGTCATGTGACCTCGCCGGACTGGAATGGGACTCCTGCCACCTCGACGGCACCGACCTGCGGGGCAGCCGGCTGAAGGGCCTCAAGACGCCGCTGGACAACCTGCGCGGCGCCATCCTCGGCGAGGACCAACTTCCTGACCTCACCCAGCTCGCCGTCGCCGCCCTCAATCTCACCGTGCGCAACGACTGAAGCCGAGGAGGCATCGTGCTCGCTGAACCCACTGGCAGCCCGGACACGATCCTCGTCTGCATCCGGGGCAACTCCGGCTCGGGCAAGAGCAGCATCGCCCGCGAGCTACGACGCCGGCACGGCCGGGGCTGCGCCCTGGTCGAGCAGGACTACCTGCGCCGCATCCTGCTGCGCGAACGGGACAAGCCCGGCGGCGCGGCACCGGCGTTGATCGGGCAGACCGTTCGGTTCGCCCTCGACCACGGCTACCACGTCGTGCTGGAGGGGATCATGCACAGCAGCCGCTACCGAAACATGCTGACCTCCCTGCGGGACGACCACCGCGGCCGGTCGCTGTTCTGCTACCTCGACGTGTCCCTGGCCGAGACCCTGCGCCGGCACCTCACCCGCCCGCAGGCCAGCGAGTTCACCGCCGAGCACATGAGCGGCTGGTACGCCGCCCATGACGTCCTGGGCTGGTCCGACGAACTCGTCCTACCCGAGACCACCGGACTGAACGACGCCGTCAACACCATCGCCGCTGCGGCTGGGCTACCGCAGACCGGACGCGACGACGACCTGTTACCCAACGTTCCGTCCCCGTAGAGCAGCCCGATGTCGCCGTTCCGGCGCGCCGTTCGCCACCATCGGTCCCGAGTGGGCAGACAGCCCGTCGACTGCGACGGCATGGGGCTCGCCTACCGCGCCCGCCTGAGCCAGCTCTCGATGACTGTGAAGTCGTGCTCGGTCAGGCCGCGACGCGGGTCGACCCGATGCAGCAGTGCAGGGCTGTGCTGATGAGTAGACACCCACTGCTGATCGGCGTGAGAGATCTCATCGTCGACCCAGACGAAGGGGCGTCCCTGCGCCCACTCGACCAGCCCGCGGGTCTTCCAGTGCAGGGGCCCCATCTCGTCGGAGTCGGGCCAGTCCACGACGGGCAGAGGCGGCAACCCGAGCAGCGGCGCGAGCACGTCGTTCGCGTCGCTCATCCAGGTCGTCGCCCACACCAGATCGCACGGCAGGGCCTCCAGTCTGCGGCCGTGTTCCGGATCGACCTTGTGCAGCAGGGGATGGGCGTCGGGCGGTAGGACCGCTCCCTGGGTGTGGCCATGCGGCATGCCCGGCTGATCCGTCGCGGGGGTCCCGAACGGGATGAGGGTGCCGTCCACGTCAAGGAACAGCAATGGACGCGACGCAGGGGCGGGCATGACCCCAGAGGCTAGCCCTCACCCCGCCAACGGCTACCTCCGCGCTCGGTGGAAAGGCGGCGCCCGCACCGCCTTCCAGACCATTCGTCTCGCTGCTGCTCCGTGCCGGCAGGCGTGTGCCTCCGACGGCGACCACGGCAGCCAAAACGGCCGGCCTGGGCCCAGGTCGGGTGGTGGCGGTTCCCAGGGGGCTGGCCCGGCGAGGATCGTCGCCGGGCCGGAAAGCCTCAGTAGTCGATGTTGATGGCCGCGATCTGTCGGGTGCCGTTGAAGACGATGGCGGGGCCGGCGTAGCGGGAGCTGGAGTAGGTAAGCGCCGTCTTGTGCCCGGGGCTGTTGAACCAGGCCTCGATCATCTGCTCGGGTGGGGAGTTGCCCGAGGACGCGAACAGCACCTCATGGCCGCAGTGCGTCATGGTGCCCGCATCCAGGTTCTGCCTCACGCAGGACTCCGCGGCGCGTTGCTCCGTCGTGCGCATCGTGACCTCGGGCAGCCCGAGCGCGCGGCGCCGCTCGTTGAGCAGCACCAGCAGACGTTGTTCCGCGGCGGACACGCCGGTCGACCCGCTGGCAGACCTCGCCGGTGACCTGGTCGGTGACGTGGTCGGTTTCGGCGATCTGGTTGGCGCCGCCGACCTGGAAGGGGTGGAGCTGGCGCGTGCGGTGGTCGGGGAAGCCTCGATGGGCGTCGGGGACGGCGGCGCGGGCGTGGGTTCGCCGGTCTCGTCGGTGCTCGCGGTCGAGGGCTGGGCGACTGTCGCGCCCGTCGGTTGCTGTCTCGACCCGTCCGGGTAACTGGCGAGGATGATCCCGCCCCCTCCGACCAGGGCGACGGCGGCGAAGACGCCGGCGAGGGTCTTGGGTAGCGACAGCGCCGCGAGGCGGGTCTGCAGAGCCCCGGCGGTCTTCGCGTGCGCGCCTGCCGGCGCACCGCCCTGCGACGCGCCGGAGACGGTGTACGCGCGGGGCGTGACGTCCGCGGCCAGGCCGGCCGGGAGCGGCGTGAGCGCCAGGCCGGCCAGCAGCCGCTCGGCCGGAACCAGGTCCGATGTGGTGTTCGGGCAGTACGCACAGGTGCGGATGTGCCGCGCCAACCGCTTGCGCCACACGGGTGCCGGTTGGCCGTCCCAGTCGGAGGCCGTGTCGATCAGGTCGGCGCAGCCGGGCCGGGCGGAGAGGGCTCGCACCACCAGTCGCGCGATGTCCAACTGCGCCTTCATCCGGCCCAGGCGCACGGTCACGAGGTGCGCGTCGAGCCGCAGGGCGTCGACCAGGTCGGCGCGGGAGAGGTGACCGGCCTCGACCAGCCACCAGAGGGACAGCAGATGGCGGTGGTCGTCATCGAGCCAGCGCGTGGCCAGGACGACCTCCCGGCGCTCATCGGACAGGCGGAGCCGGGTCAGGGTCAGGTCCTCGAAGTCGGAGCCCGGGACGATCAGGTTGTCGATGTCCTCCGGCGCCGTGGGTGTGGTGTGCCGGTACTGCTTGTGGGCCCGTACCTCGTTCATGGTGACGGCGACCAGCCAGGACCGGAACAGGCGCGGATCACGTACGCCGGCCAGCCCTCGTACGACGCTCAGCATGGTGTTCTGCACCACGTCGTCGACATCCGCCGAGCGGCTCAGCGCCCGGCCCACGATGTTGTACACCAGCGGCAGGTAGTGGGAGACCAACTCGTCCATCGCGGCGTGCTCGCCGCGGCGGGCCGCGTCCACCACCGCCGAGAGGTCGGTTCTGTTCGGGTACGCGTGGTAGGTCACGCTCACAACCTCGCCTTCACGGGACATCCTCGTACACCCGTGGAGATTGGTTGAGGCCCGCCCAGGTCACACAAATTGGCGTCGCTGCCGTCGACCCTCAGTTGTCGGCGTCCCGGTTCAGCTGTTGCGATTGAGACTGACGATAGCGCCGTTGAGCACGGTGGCGAAGAGCGTCCACGCGACGTACGGGGCCAGCGCGGCACCGGCGGCGCGGTCGGCACGGGAGGCGCGACGGATGAGCGCGAAGTTGGAGGCGTTGAGCGCGGCGATCTCGGCCAGCGCGACGGTGGGCCTGCGGGCCTTGAAGAACAACGCGCTCCACCCGAAGTTGAGCGCCAGGTTGAGCGCGTAGGCGCGGGTGAACGCGGCACGTTCGGCCCCGCTGGTCCGGTCCAGCGCTCGGGCGCCCGCCACCGCGATCAACGCGTACAGCGGCGTCCACGCCAGCGGGAACGCCACCGGAGGTGGCTGCCAGCTCGGCTTGCGCAGCCGCCGGTACCAGCCATTGGAGGTGTCATTCACCGCCGTACCGGCGGCGGCCGTGACGGTGACCGCCGCCGCGGTCTTGACCAGGGTTGGTAGTCGCATGCTGTTCAGCTACCCCTCCGTTGCCGGATCAACCACAGCTGGTCAGTCGGGCCCGGCGAGGGCGCGCGACAGCCGGGTCACCCGTCACGCGGCGCGGCGTCGTGCGGTGCCTCAGGCAGTGCTCAAGTTACTTTGATCTGAATCGACGCCGTCGACGATCCGCATACGCGCATCGCTACGCCAACGTCACCGTGCCCACGACCCAGGGTGCGCGAGCGCCAACCGTCCCTCTTTTGTGGATGGACGCGAGCACATCATCCACCTGCCGCAAGGCGCAGCCACCGGGTCAACTGGAAGCGCGCTTCGGGAGCAGCAGCTCCTCGTGGTCGAGTTCCCGTTCCAGAACGCGGAGCTCCTCGTCGGGCAGCCGGCCGCTGTCGCGCCAGCGCACGAGTTCCTCCCGCTGGGCTTCGATGGCCGTCCGGCGGACCTGGAGCGCCGTCTCGTACTGCGGTGAGGTCGGTATCTCCGACGACCCGCTCTGTTCGAGCAGGTCCAGCCGCCCGCGGTAGCGCGCCAGTCGGGCCAGCAGCTGCGTACGGGTGGTGTTGACGGCCACAGCGCTGTCCGGGTCCTCGGCGGCCACCTCGTCCAGGCGGGCCAGGGCGGCCTCGACCGCCGCCGAGCGGGCCTCGTTGCGTACCCGGGCCTGGTCGGTCTCGTTGGCGCGCAGGCCCAGCCTCCGCACGAGCGGCGCGAACGTCAGGCCCTGCCCGACGAGCGTCACGAGGACGACCACGAACGTGCAGAACAGAAGCAGGTCCCGGTCGGGGAATGGCGCGCCGCTGTTGGTGGTCAACGGCAAGGTGAAGATCGCGGCCAGGCTGATGACCCCACGGGTGCCCGACCAGCTCAGCGCCGTCACCTCGCGCAGGGACAGCCGTTCCGCGTTGCGGTCGGCGCGGGCGATTTGTCGGGCGTTACCGGGCTCGTCCGGGTCGTCCTGCTCGGAGATGCCGCCCAACCGGCTGTGCAGCGACCGGGGAAGGGACTGGGTCAGCACCAGCCAGGCGGGGCGCAGCAGCAGTACGACGCCGACCGACACCGCGACGGCGATGACGATTGTCGACGTCTCGTACTGGCGCAGGCCCTTGACGACTTCGGGGAGCTGCTGGCCGATCAGCAGGAAGACGAAGCCTTCGAGGAGGAAGTCGACAAGCCGCCACACCGCGCTGGTCTGCAACCGGGCCGCGCCGGACCCGAGCTGGGGCGTCTGATGGCCGACGATCAGCCCGGCGATCACCACGGCGAGCACACCGGAGACGTGCAGCTCCTCGCCCACCAGGTAGGCCACGAACGGTGTCGCGAGCGAGATGGCATTCGACAGCAGCGGGTCGGTGGTGAGCGGCCGGGCCAGACGTACCAGCCAGGCGATGGCCGCTCCCACCGCCACCCCGCCGACCGCCGCCAGCACGAACTGGCTGACGGCGGACGGGAACGAGAATTCGCCACCCACGGCGGCGGCCACCGCGACGCTGAGCATCGTCAGGGCGGTGGCGTCGTTCAGGAGCCCCTCACCCTGGATGATCGTGACCATCTTCGGTGGCAGGTTGACCCGGCGGCCCACCGCGAGTGCGGCCACCGGGTCGGGTGGCGCGATGGCGGCGCCGACCGCGATTCCGGCGGCAAGTGTCGCGCCGGCGACGAAAAGGTGGAAACCGATGCCAACGAGGACGCCGGTGAGAAGCACCAGCAACACGGACAGGCTGACCACGATGCGCAGATTGCGTCGAATATCCAGCAGTGAGGAGTCCAGTGCGGCGCTGTAGAGCAGCGGCGGCAGCACGACCATGAGCACGAGGTCGGGATCCAGTCCGACGTTGGGGCCCGGGAGCAGCGCATACCCGATGCCGATGAGCGGCAGCAGCGCCGCCGCCGGCAGTCCGGTGCGGGCCGCCACCCACCGCACGACGACGATCACCGCGACGGCGGCGAGCACGAACAGCAACATCGAGTGGGTGCTCACCTGGTGACTTCCCCCTGGAGCGGCGCGAGCGTGATTCTTCGGGTGCCGGGCGGTCAGCGCAGCACGCAGCGGTAACGAGCCTACCCGCTTGATCAGCCGAACTGCCTGGTCGGCGACCAGGACGGGGCCCCTCCCACGCGGCGCTGCCACGGCCAACGGCGCTCCGCCGCACCTTCGCGGGACGCCGTGTCGGAGGGCTGCGCTACCTTCTTCGCCATGCCCATGATCACGATCGCCGATGAAGTGACAGGCGCCCCGAAGGGACCTGAGTGGACCTTGGAGGTCTTCGAGGAGTCGGTACGCCTCGGCGAGCTGATCCGGCGGCGAACATTCCTGGAGATCGCCGAGTCCGGCGCGGACGTCGATCCGGAGGAGCGGACGCTGGTGGCCCTCGACGCCTTCCGCCGCAACGGGTTCGTCGTGCTTGTCGACGACCGGCAGGTGACGGCCCTGGACGAGAAGGTCCGCCTGCACGCGGGGTCGCGGGTCACGTTCCTCAAGCTCGTGCCGCTGGTGGGTGGCTGAATGGACACGTACGACCCGGAGCTGGCACTGCGCGACGTGGTCAACACCGTCAGGGGATGGTGCGAGCGCCGGGGCCAGACCCTCAACGCCGTCGACGGTCAGGATTTCATCCGTCGGGTGGCCACGGTCTGTGGCTGGGCGCCGGCGGGCACGGGGCCCGCGCTGCTCGCCGCGCTCAACGATCCGGACGGGCCGTATGATCTCGCTCCGCCGCAGGTCGAGCTGCTGCCGGAGGCCACGCGGCAGGGCGAGTTGCTCGCCGCCGCGGTGGCGGATCTGGACGGCCGCGACGCGGACCACGATCGCCGTCGCGCCGCGGCGATGACGGTGGTCGAAGCCCTGCCAGGGCTGGCCTACCAGGCCGAGACGCTGTGGGATCGGGCCCGTCGCGAGGTGTGGGCCCGGGCAACGCAACTGCTGGCCGCGCAACCGGCGCCGGTCCGGCAGACGGTGTTCGACGCGTTGACGGTGCCGGGGGAGAACAGCGACGGGCGGGGCAAGCTGATCCGTGCCGTACGCTCCGGCGGCGGTATCGACGGCGCCGTCTGGCTCGATCGGCTGGGCGGTCAGGCCTGGCTGGGCTTCGGTTACTGGAGTTCGCAGCTCAAGACGTTTTCCTGGGAGTCCATCCAGGCGGCGGAGGCGGCTGGCCAGACGCATCCGGCGGCGCTGGCGACCTGGCGCCGGACACGGGTCGAGTATTCCTCGAGCGACACGACCGACGAGGCCGACCGGATGTGGCCGATCCCCAACGTCGGCGAGCCGTGGGCGGACCGGGCCATCGCGGACATCGAGGCGATGCCGGAGGACCGCCGGGCCGCGTGGCAGACGGTGCTGGCCCACTGCCCGGTCGGCGCGGACAAGGCGAAGCCGACGGCCGCCTGGCGCAGGACCGGCCAGCGTCTGCTCGACGGGGTAGGCGGCGACGAGTTCATCGAACGGCTCGACGACTGGCTCCCGCTTGTGGGTCAGGCGCGCACCCTGCCGCTCCGCATGACCACGTGTTGTCCTGACCACCTCACGGACGTGTCACCGCGGACGATCGACCGCTACAACGTGGGGCTGCTGTGGGGCCTGATCTGGCTGCGGACGATGCTGCCGTCGTCGGAGGAGACCCTGCGGAGCCTCGGCCAGATCGCGGAACGGGCCGCCCGCAAGATTCCCGGCCACGGTCCGGCCAGCCCGAAACTGGCTAACGTCGCGGTCGCAGCGCTCGTCGACACCGATCATCCCGCCGCCCTCGCGCAACTGGCCCGGCTCGCGTCGCGGCTGACCTACAAGAGCACCCTGCGCATCGTCGAGAAGGGTCTGACCCGGCACGCCGAAGTGCTCGGCGTCAGCCGCGAGGACGTCGAGGAGATGGCCCTGCCCGGCTTCGGCCTTCCACTCGCGGACAAGCTGGGCGAATGTTCTTACGAGCTGGAGGTGCGCGGCGTCGACGCCGTCCTGGTCTGGCGCAACGCGGACGGCAAGGTGGTCAAGGCCCCACCGGCGCAGGTGCGCAACGACCACGGCGACGAGCTGAAGGAGCTGAAGGCGACCGTCACGGACGTCGCGGCGACGCTGGTCGCCACCCGCGACCGCCTGGAAGGGCTGCTGCGGCGGGACCGGGCGTGGACCGTCGAGCAGTGGCGCGAGCGTTTTCTGGACCATCCACTGGCCCGGACCCTGGCCCGGCGTCTCATCTGGACCATCGACGGCGTGACCTGCTGCTGGGGTGGCGACGCCCTGCGGACCGTGGGCGACGCGGTCATCGAGCCGGCCGACAACGCCACGGTCCGGCTGTGGCACCCGGTCGACGACCCTACCGCGGTCCAGGCTTGGCGGGACTTCCTGACCCGGCACACCATCACCCAGCCGTTCAAGCAGGCGCATCGCGAGCAGTACCTGCTCACCGACGCGGAGCGGGCCACCGGCACGTACTCCAACCGGTTCGCCGCGCACATCGTGCGCCAGCACCGCCTCAACGCGCTGCTGTCCCGGCGTGGCTGGTCGTACGTCCAGCACCGCAACGACGGCGCCAGCTACGACCTGCCCTGGTTGGCCCTACCCGACTGGGGTCTACGGGCCCAGCTGAACGTCGCGGGGATCGAGGATCGGGACGACGCGGTGTTCGACACGATGGCGACCGACCAACTGTGGTTCGTCCGGGGTGAGCGCACCCCGGTGCCGCTGGAGGAGGTTCCGCCGGTCGTGCTGAGCGAGGTGATGCGCGACGTCGACCTGTTCGTGGCCGCAGCCGGCGTGGGCAGCGACCCGAACTGGTACGACGGTGGCCCCCAGGGCCGGTACCGCGACTACTGGTCGCGGAGCAGCTTCGGCGACCTCACCCCGACCGCCCGGACTCGTCGCGAGGTACTGGCCGAGCTGATTCCCCGGCTGGCGATCGCCAACCGGTGCACCGTCACCGACCGGTTCCTCGAAGTACGGGGTGACCTGCACACCTACCGCATCCACTGCGGCTCGGGCAACATCCTGATCGCCCCGGACGACCGGTACCTGTGCATCGTCCCTGCCTCGGCGAAAGCGAAGGAGCCGGAGATGTTCCTGCCCTTCGAGGGCGACAGCCGGCTCGGCGAAATCATCAGTAAGGCGTTGCTGTTGGCAGCCGACAAGAAGATCAAGGACCCGGTGATCCTGCACCAACTGTGAGGCACTGACGGAAGCCTGTCTGCGCACTTCTGATCAAGACCCTGACCTGGTGGTTAATGCCGGGTCGGGGTCTTTTTCGGGTACGCGGTCGAATTGTCGCGCGACGTCCCACCGGTCGGGCCGGAACTTGTCGACGAATCCGTACGCGCCGAGGGCGATGACACCTGCGGCGAGCCACCACAGCCCGCGGTGCTCGCGCCAGCGTCCTGCCCGGCGAAACGTCGGTGGCGCCCGGCCTGACGGCCGGCCGAGGCGAACGCCGGCCGGCCGTCCTGCGTCACGCCGCAGTGCCCCAGGTCGTTCGACACTTCTCGTCGGAGCCGTTCGCGCCGTTGCGCTCGCATGCTTCGACATAGACTCTCGTGCCCGGAAGCAGTCTGACGTAGTAAGGCTCGGAGCAGGTGCCGCTGCCGTTCGCCGCGTGGAGCGTGACCTTGGCGTTCACGGGCTCCCACCAAATGCGGCCAATGGTACGGCGACCGTCCGCTGCGCCCTCGTCGCAGGCTCTGAACGCCGAATCAATCCCGGAGTTGGTGTAGATGGCGAAGCCGTTTCCGGCGGAGTACGGGTCGGCCGAATACACGACCACGGGGTACCCGGCCAAAGCGGTGCTCGGGGTGGCCACGAGCCCGGTGGCCGCGAGCACCAACGCCATCAGCGTGGCACCGAACCAGCGTGAACTCTTGCGGATCATCGGCAATCTCCTACCGTCGAGAAACGACCGGTGTGGTCGTCACGATCGATGATGGGCGCGATCCGTCTATGAATGGCAGACGTGCGGACAGTTCCGAACAGGTCCGAACACTCCGAACACCTCCGGTGCACCGGTTGATCAGGACGGTGGGGCACGGCGGACTCCGACCAAGGGTCCTGATCGACGAGGGCTTTACCCTCGTCTGCGTGCGCGTCAATCCGGCTCTCCACGATCGCACCCTCGCATCGTGCAGAAGCCGGTTACCTGAGCAGGGACGCGAGATAACCGTTCTCGGCATCGAGTAGGTCCCCGAGCAGTGGCACGGGCGCTAGCCCTCGACACGTTCCTCGGCCCTGCCGAGGGCGAGCCAGATGTCACGGTCGCGGAGCTGGTCGAGAGCCGCGGCATGCAACCTCAGGCCACCGGCTTCGTGGCGCTCAGGAGCCGCCTGCCGAACGTGGCGCGTACATGATCAGGGCGACGCCGATCAGGCAGATGCCGGCGCCGATGACGTCCCACCGGTCGGGTCGGAACTTGTCGACGATCACGCCCCAGGCGAGGGATCCGGCCACGAACACGCCGCCGTAGGCGGCGAGGATGCGCCCGAAGTTCGGGTCGGGCTGGAAGGTGGCGACGAATCCGTACGCGCCGAGGGCGATGACTCCGGCGGCGATCCACCACAGGCCGCGGTGCTCGCGCCAGCCCTGCCAGATCAGCCACGCCCCGCCGATCTCGAACAGGGCGGCGACGACGAACAGCAGGACAGAGCGGACGACGGTCATCCGTGGACCGTACCGATGTGTGCGCAGCCCCCGATCATGCCGGTGATCAGGTCGAGCATTCGCAGCCGTTCCCGCCGCGGTGGGAGCGGCGAATCGCCCACCGCCAGGCACCGCCGGCTGAGGCGGCGCGGGTCACCGCGATGCCAGCATCCGGGTGGGGAAGGGGATGGGGCAGCACGGCTGGCCGGCGCATTCGACGAGGTCGTCGCAGCCGGTCTCCACAGCGGCGGCCAGTGTGCCGGCGATGACCTGCAAATCAGCGATCTTCGCCTCGACCTCCGCGAGCTTTGCCTGGGCTCGGACCCGTAGGCCGCCGCCGGGGTGGCGACCGTGACGGTGCTGGCCCGCGTCGAGGAGTTCGGCGACCTCGTCGAGGGTGAAGCCGAGCCGCTGCGCCGCTTTGATCACCCTCAGCACGGTGACCGTTTCGGCTGGGTAGAGGCGGTGCCCACCCAGGCTCCGGTCTGGTTCGGCGAGCAGTCCACGACGTTCGTAGTAGCGCAGCGTCTGCGGGTTCACCCCGGCTGCGGCGGCGACCTGGCCGCTGCGCAATCCGCTCACGAATTCATCCCAGCGGCGGCTCGCAGCGCGAGCGCGTCGAGGACATCGACGTGCGCGGCCGGCACCTGCACGTCAAGGCGCAGCGTGCCGGTGCCGGCGGCGAGAGCGAACGAGAAGAACGAGCAGCAGGAGCTTTCCCGGCCGATCAGGTCCCGTGCGGTCGCCTCGGCGGTCGGGTCGAGACGCCAGCGCAGTTCGGTGGGGGACAGCCGCTGCTGCGCCAGCAGGGCGGCGGCGAACAGGTCGTCGAATTCGGCCAGCCGCAGCGGCCGTTGTCCGCGCGGCAAGGTGCACGACTCGGGCACCCACGCCTGGGGGTCAGTGGTCATACCGACGACGGTAGGGGTGTACCTGAGTACCGGATGCAAGCCCGACGCTCAGCAGGCGTGCCGGCCGGTCACCACAGCTCAACGGGCCTACTCCCCGGTGGGCGTCTACAACACGTCCAAGCTCGCCAACGCCATCTTCGGCTACGAGCTGATCGCTGGGCATCCAGCGGCCGTCACATTCCGCCGCGCCAGATCGTCCAGGGGGCGAGCAAACACAACGGAGGACACATGTTCGCTGCCTATGTCACGGTCACCATTCTGGCGTCGATCTTCACCGGCGTCGCCGCCGTCACCTACCTGATCGGCCACGAGTATCCAAAGGCTCAGGCGGACATGAAGCGCGTGCCGCGGTCGTGGGTACCGCGGTTGGGCATGGCGCTGGCGGCAGGCTCGTTGGGGCTGCTGGCCGGATTCGCCGTACCGCTGCTGGGCACCCTCGCCGCCGCCGGGCTGGTGCTGTATTTCATCGGCGCACTCATCGCGCACCTGCGCGTCGGCTCGCGCCAACTGGTGGGCCCGGCCGTATTCTTCGTCACCGTGGCGGCCGCACTGACAGTGAACGTGCTCTACCACTGGTGAACCGCCAGCTCCGACGTGAGAAGCGCCGTGGGCGTCGGTATCGATGGCGATCCGGCATTGCCTTGTCATAGGCGTGCATCTATAGTTCGCGGATCACAACAATCATGGCCGTGGTGACGCGGCCGGGTCGTCGAAGCGCTTCGACGATTCGTCGTTCAGGCCCGTCAGCCGGGTGTCGAGCCTGGTCACGCCGGCCTCGGCGCCCCGCTGGGCGTCTGTCGTACGACATGAGGAGAACCGCATGCGGAACTGGCGCCTACGGCGCGGAATCACCGCGCTCGCGCTCGCCCTGCTAGCCCTACCGGCCGTTCCCGGCACCGCGCTCGCCGAACCCACCTACCCGTTCCGAGATCCCCACCTACCCGTGAACGTCCGGGTCGACGACCTGCTCGGCCGCCTCACCCAGGACGAGAAGATCTCCTGGCTGCACCAGTACCAGCCGGCCATTCCCCGGCTGGGCATCGGCCTGTTCAAGACCGGCACCGAGGCGTTGCACGGGGTGGCCTGGTCCACCGACATCGACAACAACGGCGCGGTGGTCAAGGCCCGCGGCACCGTCTTCCCGCAGCCGGTGGGCATGGCGAGCACCTGGAACACCGACCTGATCCGGCAGGTCGGATCGGCCGTCGGCGACGAGGCGCGCGGCTACCACGCGCAGAACCCCCGGGTCTGGGGGCTCAACCTCTGGGCCCCGGTGGTCAACCTGCTGCGCGACCCCCGGTGGGGCCGCAACGAGGAGGGCTACTCCGAGGACCCGCTGCTCACCGGGGCCATTTCGACCGCGTACGGGTCGGGAATGACCGGCGGTGACCCCAACCATCTGAAGAGCGCGCCGACCCTCAAGCACTACCTGGCCTACAACAACGAGGTCCGACGCGACGTGACCTCCTCGAACGTGCCGCCTCGGGTGCTCAACGAGTACGACCGCGCCGCCTTCAAACCGGCCATCGCCGCCGACGCGGCGACCGGGATGATGGCCGCGTACAACCTGGTCAACGGCCGCCCGGCCACAGTGGACCCGGACCTGGCCACGGTGGTACGCGACTGGACCGACCAGCCGTTGATGAACGTCACGGACGCCTGGGCGCCGAACAACCTCGTCGGCTCCCAGGGGTACTACCCGACCCAGGCCGAGGGGAACGCCGCGATCATCAAGGCCGGCCTCAACAGCTTCATCACCGACGACACCAACGCGCAGCCCACCATCACCGCCATCAAGCAGGCTCTCGCCACCGGCCTGCTCAGCGAGGCGGACATCGACGCCCGGATCCGCGAGATCCTGAACATCCGGTTCCGGTTGGGTGAGTTCGACCCGGGCGGCGGCCGGTACGGCGGCATCACCCCGGACGTCATCAACAGCCCCGAACACCAGCGACTGGCCCGGCAGGCCGCCGGCGAGGCGATGGTGCTGCTGAAGAACGAGCGGCGGGCGCTACCGCTGGACCCGGCCCGGACCCGCAAGGTGGCGGTGCTCGGCCCGCTGGCCGACACCCTCTACTCGGACTGGTACGGCGGCGACCTGCCGTACCAGGTCACGGCGCTCGACGGCATCCGCGAACGGCTGGGCAGCTCGGCCAGTGTGAGCGGGCTCGACGGGGCGGACCGGATCGCGCTGAAGGACGTGTCGACCGGCCGGTACGTCTCGGCCACCGGCACCACCGACGCCGACCGCGTCCTCGGGACCGGCGCCACCCCGGCGCTCGTCGCCCAGTTCGACGTGGTCGACTGGGGACAGGACGTGGTGACGTTGCGCAACGCCGCCAACGGCCGTTACCTCGGCTACAACTGGGGGCCGTTCCTCACCCGCGACGAGCAGCCGAACGGTTGGTACGTCCAGCAGCAGTTCAAGCTGGAGCCGCAGGCCGACGGAACAGTGGTGCTGCGCTACGTCGGCTACGAGACCAAGGAGAGCTGGTTCGGCGCCGACACGTACGTGACCATCGGTGACGACGGCGCCCTCAAGCTCGGCGCATCGACCCCGGCCGCCGCGACCCACTTCAGTCGCGAGGTGATCAGCAGCGGAATCGACCGGGCCGTGGCGGCAGCCAAGGCCGCCGACACCGCCGTGCTGGTGGTCGGCAGCAACCCGTTCATCAACGGCCGCGAGGCACACGACCGGACCTCGACGGCGCTGAGCGCCGGCCAGGAGGCGCTGGTCAAGGCCGTGGCCGCTGCCAACCCGCGGACCGTGCTCGTGCTCCAGACCAGCTACCCGGTCACCATCCGATGGGAGCAGGAGCACGTACCGGCCATCGTCTGGACCACCCATGCGGGCGCGGAGACCGGCCACGCCATCGCCGACGTCCTCTTCGGCGACCGCAACCCGTCCGGCCGGCTCACCCAGACCTGGTACCGCTCGGACTCGCAACTACCGCCGGACCTGCTGGAGTACGACATCATCTCGTCCGGGCAGACCTACCTGTACAGCCGCGCGAAGCCGCTCTACCCGTTCGGCCACGGGCTGTCGTACACCCGGTTCCGGTACGGCCAGCTGCGTGCCGGTGCCCAGTCGGTCGCGGCCGACGGCACCATCACGGCCAGTGTCGACGTGACAAACGTCGGCAGCCGGGCGGGGACCGAGGTCGTTCAGCTCTACACCCACCAGCGCACCTCGCGGGACACCACCCCGATCCGCCAGCTCAAGGCGTTCCAGCAGGTGAAACTCGCGCCCGGGCAGACCCGTACGGTGACCTTGCGCCTGCCCGCCGCCGACCTGGCGCACTGGGACGTCACCCGCAGTCGGTGGGTCGTCGAGTCGTCCGTCCACGACCTGATGGTCGGGGCGTCCGTCGAGGACATCCGGGCCCGCGCCGCGGTCCGGGTCCGCGGTGAGACCATCCCGGCCCGCGACCTGTCCCGGCCCACCAGGGCGGAGACCTTCGACAGGTACGCGGGCGTCCGGCTCGTCGACGAGACGAAACCCAGCGGTACGGCGGTCGGTGCCACCGCCGCCGGTCAGTGGATCTCCTTCGACGGTTCCGCGCTGCGAGCCGACGCGCGCACCTTCACCGCGAAGGTCGCCAAGGCCGGTGCGGGCGTCGGCACGATCCAGATCCGGATGGGGTCGCCCACCGGCCGGCTGCTCGGCACGGCCACCGTGCCCAGCACCGGCGACGACTACCGGTACGTCAGCACCAGCACCGAGCTGGCCCGGGCCGTCGGCACCCGCAACGTGTACCTGGTGTTCGACTCCCCGCTGCGGCTGGCGGAATTCTCCATCAGATGACCGGAGCCCGGGCCGGGTCGATCGTCGACCCGGCCCGGGCCGTTGGTTGGTCAGCTCGCCGTGCAGGTCAGCGCCGGCGTACTGGGCGTGCCGCTCGACGAGCCGAGGAACCCGAACGCGGTGCTCGCGCCGGCGCCCAGTGCCCCGTTGTAGGCGACGTTGCGGGCGGTGACCGCCGACCCCTGGCTCGTGACTGTCGCGTTCCAGGCCTGGGCGACGCTCTGGCCACCGGCGAAGGTCCACGTGACGGTCCAGTTGCTGATCGCCGAGGTTCCCGCCGTGACCCGTACCTCGCCCTGGAAGCCGCCGGTCCACTGGCTGGTCACCGCGTACGTCGCGGTGCAGCCGGCCGCCGGCGGTGGCGTGGTGGGCGGTGGCGTGGTGGGCGGCGGGGTGGTGGGCGGTGGCGTGGTGGGCGGGGTGGTGACGGAACCACCCCAGCCGGCGGTGGAGTCCAGCCAGGCGGCGCGTCGCAGCATCCAGTCCCGCATGACCTGGACCTGCCCCTGCCAGGTGGGCGAGGTCGGGGTGCGGAAGAAGCTGACCGTCGGTGCCGTCAGGTTGGGCCAGCGTTGGAAGTTGCGCTGGGCCGCGTTGGTCAGCGGGGTCGCGAGAGCATTGATCCGGGTCTGGAGCGCGGCGTCGGAGAGCAGGCCCCGTCGCAGCGTCTGCCAGCGCGATCGGGCCTGGTTGACGAACGCGGGGTCGCGCAGCAACTGGGCGAACCAGTCGTTGGCCGACGGCTGCCGGGTCTGCTGGTGCTGCCAGCCCGACACCTGGTCGTTGGCGAAGAATCCACCGACGCCGAAGCTGAGGTCGAAGTCCCACAGCGGACCGGCGAAGATCTTGCTGTCCCGGTCCTTGTAGAAGTGCGAGCTGCGGACGTAGGCGTCCATCTCCCGGCTCAGCTCGTTGACGATCATGAGGTCGATGAAGGAGTCGACGTCGATGTACTTGCGGTATCCGGTGGTCGGGTCGGCGAAGTTCGACGAGTGCAGCACGTCGTTGAACTCCTGGAGGTGACCGCGCAGCCAGTCCCGTTGCTGCGGTTGCAGGGGCGACGGGTCGGCGACCTCGAGGTAGTTCCAGCAGGTGGCCGCCGGCCCGGTGCACGGCAACGTCGGCTCCTCGGCCGCCATCCACTCGAATTTCCAGATGTACCCGCCCTGGATCTTCGGCAGGGTCACGTCGTCGGAGTCCAACTGCTTGAGGTCGAGGCGGTCCTTGGAGTTCTTGATCGTCTCCATGAACATGTAGACGCCCATGTAGTCGCTGGCACCCACCGGTGCGGCGTCCGTGTTGAGGTAGAACTCGGCGAACGCGTAGCGCGGGGCGGGCAGCCCCATCTCTCGCCCGAGGTCGTAGACGAGCGCCTCACGGATCAGCGCCTTGTCGGGGAATGGGCCGCGCAACACCCAGTCGGAGTCGGCGGGCATGCCCAGCACCGGATAGTCGGCGTCGTCGTTCTCGTTGTCCCAGAACTCGACGCGGAACGGGGTCTTCTCGAACGTCGCCGACGAGTTGCCGCGCAGCCGGAATCCGGCTCGGGTGCTGAGCGTCGGGGCGGCCGCCAATGATGTGGTGCCGCCGCCCGTCGGTTCGAAGATCATGGTGGTGGCGTCGAAGTATTCACGGTCTGGCCGGCCGGCACCGTACGAGTCGATCAGTACCACTGGCAGGTCGTGGGCGGTGGTGACGTTCTGGGCGGCGTACATGGCGGTGCCGGGCGCACCCGTCGGGGTCTGGCCGACGAACGCCTGTGCCCGCAACTGGGTGGTGCGGGTGAAGCGCAGTGCCGAGCCGGAATAGAGCGACGACTGGGCGGTGGGCGGCTGCCCGTTGGTGGTGTAGCGGATCTGCGCACCGCTGACCGTGCTGCTCAGCGTCACCGCCACCTCCCCCTGGAAGGTGCCGCTGGGCACCGAGAAGGTGATGTCGCCGACCAGGTCGTCCGCCGCGGCCGCTGTGGCCGCGGCGTCGGCGGCCGGGATGCCGGCGGGAAGTTCGGTGACCGGTTGAGCGGCTCGGGCAGCGGCGACGGGTTCGGCGCCGGCCGGTGGCGAAGACACCACGAGGAGGCCTGCGACGAACACGGCGGTGGCGGCGATCCCGGCGGCACGAAGGGCCGCCACCGGGAGACCGGTGTTGCGGGTGGTCATGCGCACGATGCCTCCTGTTCTGATCGGGTGGGAACGGGCAACTCCAGGAGCGCCGAGGACGGGTCGGCGCGGAAATGGCGGCGTAGCGTCCGACGCCACGGCACATCGGGAAGGTCCAGGCGGAGAGCCGCGAGACCGGTGGCGTACTTCGAGATGCGTACGGGCCGGGTCCCGCGCTGCCACAGCGCACGGTCGACCAGCGAAGGGGCCGAGCTGGTCTTGGTCTCGACCACGGCGATGCCGGGCAGTCGCAGGGTTTTGTCACCGTCCTGCCAGGTGAGCCCGGTGTCGATGGTGACCCGGCTCGCGGTCGCGGGCAGCAGCAGCGTGGAGCGACGGTAGCTGGTGACCAGCACCGGCTCGAGCGGGCTGCCGTTGAGATTGGACAGGATCAACTCCCGGTCGAGCACATCGTCGACGAACCCGCGCCCGGACCGGACGGTGCGGCGGTCCTCGGCGAGATACGGCAGTCGGTGTTTGGTGACCCGTCCGCGTGCGCCGCTGACCTTCACTTCCAGCCAGCACTGGGCGGAGTCGAGGTAGGTCCGGGTCCGCACCTTGAAGCGCCTGCGCCGCCGGTACGCGGCGCAGTGGTAGCTGGCCAGGCAGGGCGTGTCGAAGTACACGGACTCGTACCGGAAGCTGCGCTCACCGTCGATGTCCAGCACCCGGGCGTACGGGGTGAGCTGGTCCAGCAGATGCGGCAACTCGTCCACCGCGATGACGTACTTGCGGTCCACCCTGCACTGCAGCGCCGCCCGGTCGATCACCTCGGCGAGTGCGATCGGCGCCAGCGTCGCCAGCGGTGGCGCGCTCATCGGAGCGCTCCGGCCCGTACCGACCTGCTGGTGCCGGCCGCCGCGCTGCGCCGGGCGACCGAGTATCGGACGTCGACCACTGTGGTCTCGTTGACCATGTCGAGCCGCTGGACGATGGCGTTGTGCACCCGGGCGTTGAGCAGTTGCTCAAGCTGGGCGACGAGAGCGACGTGATCGGTGACGGCGGAGTCGAGCACCATGATCTGGTGCCGGTAGTGGCGGAGCAGCCGTCGGTGATCGCCGACGAACATCACCGCGACGATGAGTGCCATCAGGCCTCCGCTGAGCCAGACCGAGGTGGTGCTGAGTGCGCCGAGAATGCCCAGTGCGAGAGCGGAGAAGTAGTACGCGACCTCGTGCTGGTCGAGCTCCGTCGACCGGAGTCGGATGATGGAGAGCACTCCGAACAGCGCCAGCCCCAGCCCGAGCCCGGCCCCGACGTCACTGGCGCTCAGCGCGCTCGCCACTGCGAGGACGCCGACGTTGACCCCCAGATAGGCGACGACCAGGTCGCGCCGGCGGTGCCGGGGGAAGTAGAGCCCGAAGACGAGCAGCGCCACCGCGCAGATGTCGATCGCGAACAGGACGAGCTGCGACATCGCTGGGGTTCCTCCTGGTTCACCCCGGAGCGAACCGACGCCAGGCCGCCGTCGCTGCGTGGCGACCTGCGGAAGGTGGCCGGACCTCCAGGCTACTTTTCGGTAAACTTTCGGTATTTCGTTGGTGACTGTAAGCAGAACATTAACGTAAGTCAATGTGTGATCGGTGCGCACATGCAGGTCCCTGGGCCGGCTGGCGGGGGTGCGGTGTGCCTGACGTGGGCAGCCCTGGGGTGCCGCCTCGGCTCGTGAGGCCGCCGAAACTTTCGGAGCCTTTCGGGTCTCGCGGGATCGGTTCCTGGGGCGGGTTGATCGTCGGTCCGGCCCGGGTGGCCGCTGAGCCTCTCGTGTCCGCCGTGCACGGGGTTCGGTGACTGCGGCGCCTTTGGAGCTGATGCCGCAAACGAATCAGGCGAGGGGATCCGTGGCGGCGGTGTCGCGACGAACTGCGCGGACGAATCGTGCGGCCAAACCGCCCGGCGGTGGTGTCGCGGGGATGGCGCGCGGGGGAGCGCCTGGCGGTGGTGTCGCGGGGATGGCGCGCGGGGAGCGCCTGGCGGTGGTGTCGCGGGGATGGCGCGCGCGGGACCGCCTGGCGGTGGTGTCGCAAGGGATCGCGCGCAGGGGCCGTGTGGGGGGCGTTGTCGTGGGGGCGGTTCGAGGGGGCCGGCTATTGGTGATGTCGTAGACGATTCAGCTCCAAAGGAAGGCCGAAGTGCCAGCGCCCCCTGGTCTGGCGCCCTCTGCCTGGTGGCCCGGGGCGTCCTGATTGCTCGCGACGTTCAGTGCGACACGCTGCGGGGCAGAGGCCCACGCCGCCGTTCAGCTGCCGACCGCCGAGGTGCGTGCGAGCAGTCCGGCCTCGGACGACGATCCCGTGTCGTCGCTGCGGATTCGTCGGACGACGTAACAAGGGGTGCGCGGCCGGCATGGTTGATCTGCCCGATCCGGGGGCATATCTGCATAGACGCCCTCCAATTGCCAGTTGCATTGGTCAGACGTGTGACCTACGCTCCCAGTAAGAATTTCGGGGCGGTTAACAAAGAGTGCGGTCGGGGCGACGGAAGTCCCCGCCGGCCCTTAGTGGCGTCGCTGTTCCGTACTCGTCGCTCGATACGCACTTGGGGCATCACATCGACGACCAGTGAGAGGAACGGACGTGAAGTCAGCCATATCCACCGCTCGAATGTCAGTGTTGGCGGTGGCGGCGCTTGTCGCCGCCACACTGCCGGCAGTGCTGACAAACCAACTGCCGGCCTCGGCCGCAGTCCAGGCGACCTACTATGTCGCTCCGGACGGTAACGACGCCAATCCGGGCACCCTGCAGTCGCCATTCCGGACTCTGCAACGTGCCCGGGACGTCGTTCGTACGGTGAACACGAACATGACCGGCGACGTGAACGTCTACCTGCGTGGTGGAACCTATCCGGTGAGCAGCACTGTCGAATTCGGGCCGAGCGACTCCGGCACCAACGGATTCCGGGTCAGCTACACGGCCTACCCCAATGAGAAGCCGGTCCTTGACGGCGGCGTCCCGGTGACCGGGTGGAGCCAGCACAGCGGCAACATCTGGAAGGCACCGCTCGACCGCGCCAACAAGCTGCGGGCGCTCTACGTCAATGACAAGCGCGCGTACATGGCGTCGAAGACGATCAGTTCGGCGGGCTGTTACGGGACGTACAACATCACGGCCAACCAGGCCTCCTGGGCCTGGGAGTCAGGCTCGCAGTGCGACGGCGCAAAGTACAGCCTGAACGACTTCCCGGCCGTCGCCAACAATCAGGACGACATCGAGATCGAGACCGGAACGACCTGGACCACGGCCATCGTGGGCGTCCGCCAGGTGACCACGAGTTCCGACGGCGCCAACCGGGTGGCCCTCTTCCAGCAACCGGGTGCGGCCATCGCGCAGGGCGCGTTCAACGGCAACGCCCAGGTTGGTGGAACCCACAAGGTGATGAACGCCTACGAGTTCCTGGACGCCCCGGGCGAGTTCTACTTCGACAAGACCAGCCGGACGCTCTACTACTACAAGGCCAGTGCCGAGAACATGTCGACCGCGACGGTCTACGCGCCGAACAACGTGACCACGGTGTTGCGGGTGGCCGGCACCTCGACGAGCAGCCACGCGCGCAACATCACCTTCTCCGGCCTCACGGTGCAGCACTCCGACTGGAACCTGGTCAACGTCGCCGGATCGTCCTTCAAGCAGGCGCAGCAGGGCAATCTCAGCGCGAACGTGTACGCCAAGGGGAACTTCCACGTCTACCACTACCGCAACGTCGACGTGACCCCCGGCATCATCCACATGCAGAACGCCGACGGGATCCTCCTGCAACGCAACCGCGTCCAGCACACCGGCGCCGACGGAATCAACATGATCAATGATGTGCAGAGCACCCAGTTGATCGGAAACCACACCAACGACATCGCCGGATCTGCCATCACCGTCGGTCATCCCCAGCACGTCTACATCGGCGACGGCACGTCGACCAACCGCGAGAAGTACTCCGCGTCGGTCGAGGGGCTACCGAAGAACATCGACATCAAGAACAACTACCTCTACGACAGCGCTGTCCTGTTCAACGGGCACAGCCCCATCTCCGCGTACTTCGCCGACACCCTCACCATCCAGCGCAACCGGATCGAGAAGACCCCGTGGTCGGGCATCACGCTCGGTTGGGGCTGGTGGAACTTCGACGGATCGTCGGGCTCGATCGTGCCGAACCGACCGACCACCACGGCGAGAAACAACACCATCAGCTACAACCACATCATCGACACGGTGCAACGCCTCAGCGACACGGCTCCCATCTACACGCTCGGGAGCCAGCCCGGGACCACCATCACCAACAACTACCTCCAAGGCGTTCCGTCAGGCCACAAGTACGGACTGCACCCGGATGAGGGCTCGGCGTTCATCACGTTCCGCGACAACGTCCTGAGTATCGACAAGAACGTCACCTGGATGATCAACTCGGACGATTTCGGGCGGAAGCACGATCTGAGCATCACGCAGATCTACGGCCCGATCAACAAGGTCTCGAACAAGAATCTGCCGAACAGCACGGTCGCCGACATCCTCGTCTCATCCGACTACGTCTGGCCCGCAGCGGCGTACGGCATCGCCGCGAATTCCGGCCTTGAGGACGCGTACCGGGACATCATTCCGGCGAGCAATTTCTCCGCGCCGAACTATGTGTTGCCGGCCAGCACCTTCGTCACCAGTGCCACCGCGTCGATCCCGATCCGGAGCATCGGCGACGCCACCAGGTCGGTCTGGTTGGCTCCGTACGGCACGACCACCTTCACCGCCGGGGCGACGATGACCAGGGCCGCCGGCACCGCCACGTCCATCACCGTGCCGGCCACGCAGGGCGAGTACCGGCTGTACGTCGTCGACGCACAGGGCAACCGGTCGGCCGAGTCGACCTCGATCGTCCGGCAGCAGCAGGGTGGTGGCAGCGGTACGGGGAGCGGACAACTCGTGGGTGGCCAGTCCGGCCGCTGTGTCGAAGTGCCCAACTCCTCGACCACCAACGGCACTCAGACCCAGCTCTGGGACTGCTCCACCGGCACGAACCAGCGGTGGACCCACACCACCAGCAAGCAGTTGACCGTGTACGGCAACAAGTGCCTGGACGCCTCCGGGGCGGGCACTGCCAACGGCACCGCGGTCATCATCTGGGACTGCCACGGTGGGCTCAACCAGCAGTGGAACGTCAACACCAACGGCACCGTGACGAACGCCCAGTCGGGGCTCTGCCTCGATGCCAATGGCGCTGCCACGGCCAACGGCACCAAGCTCATCCTCTGGTCCTGCAACGGCGGCACGAACCAGCGGTGGACGCTGCGGAGCTGACCCGACCAGACCCCCGGGGCCAGGCCGACACGGGCCTGGCCCCGGCTACTTGTGACAGCCGTAGTTGTCGCAGGTCCGGCGTCCCTGGACGCAGCTCCTGGTGCGCCCGTTCATGGTTTTGACGTCGCTAGGAGCCGGCGTGCGGCGTGGTGTCGGTCGGCTCGGCGGCCTCGTCGTCCTTCGAGGGCTCCTCCTCGTCCACCACCTTGACGCGCGCGGGCTCGGTCCAGGAGAACTCGATCTCGACGGACACCTCCGTCTCGCTCTCTCGCTCGATTTCCAGCTCGCACCGCACCGTGTCCGCGACCGTCACCGCGCCCGCCGCGCCGTAGAAGAGACGCCCGTCAGACTCCAGCTGGTTCGCCAGTTGGCGCAGCCAGGCGGCCAGGTCGGAGCGTGACACCGTACGGGAGTCCTCATAGATATCCATGCCGGCCATGCTCGCACTCCACAATGGACGGCGTGTGCAGGGCTTCGGCCTCGACCCGAGGCACCGGCATGATATGGATCTTGCCGGTGGCGGTGGTTGGGAAAATGTCGGCTTCGGAGGTGCTGCCGGACAGCGTGTGGGTAATGCTGGGCGATGAAATCCACCTGGAAGCCCCACGAGAAGCACGGTGGCCTGTCGGACAAGGACAAGCGCGAGCTGCCGGAGACCGTCTTCGCGTTCCCCGGCAAACGCAAGGAACCGATGACCGATGCCAGTCACGTCCGCAATGCCATCGCCCGGTTCGACCAGGTGCAGGGCGTCACCGACAAGGACCGGGACCTGGCCTTCCAGAACATCCTCGCCGCCGCCAAGCACTACGGCGTCGACGTCGCCGAGACGAACTGGCGCCAACTCGGGAAACTCCCGCACACCCCGAATCCCGCCCACTGACGGGACGCCCGCACGATTCGGCTCGCTCACCGGATAGTTTCGCCTCCGTTGGGTAAGCGGCGCGGATGCCCGCCAAGCAGGAGCCGGCAGCTGACAACGACCCGCATCCGCACGGGGTGTCCCGGGTCGATCGAACGCGGGCCGGCCTGCGCGAGCGGGTACGGCACGGGTTGCTCTCCCGCGCGTGGCGGTTCCGCCTCTACGGGCTGCTCGCCGTGCAGGCCGGCGTCGCGGCGACGATCGCCTGGTTCGTGGGGTACCAGTTCCTGGACAATCCCGCCCCGGTCCTCGCGCCCACCACCGCTGTCGGCATCGTGGCCGCCTCGATGGGCACACGCCTGCGCCGTACCATCGAGCTGCTGGCCGGGGTCGTTCTCGGGCTCGCCGTCGGTGACGCGCTCATGCCACTGTTCGGCATCGGTGCCTGGCAGACCGGCCTGGTCGTCGTACTGGCGATCATCGTCGCCATCCTGCTCAAGGGCGGTGGCTCCCTGCTCACCCAGGCCGGTGGCACCGCGGTGCTCATCGCCACCCTGGAACCGCCCGTGCGTGACCTGTCCGTTCCCCGCTTCGTCGATGCCGCGGTCGGCGGACTGGTCGGGTTGGCGGTCGGTCTGCTGGTGGTGCCCATCCACCCGCAGCGGACCGTGCGGCGTCTGGCCGAACCCGTCCTCGACCCGGCCATGACCGCCATGCACGATCTGGCGGCGGCCCTGCGCCTTCGGGATCTTGACGGCGCCGAGCGGAGCCTGGGCGCGTTACGCGGCCTCGGCTCCCGGCTGACCGCGCTGGACGAGGGGCTCGGCGCCGCACAGGAGGTGGTGCGACTGGCGCCGCTGCGCTGGCGGGAGCGCCCATCCCTGGCCTACTACACGGGTGCCGTCCGACATATGGAACGCACCCTGTACAGCTTGCGCGCGATCGCGAGGAGGCTCACCAAGGCCCTGCGGGACGGCGAACCGATGCCGGAGGAGTTGGCCGGGGCCATCGACCTGCTGGCCGACAGCGTGCAGACGCTGCGCTGCGCGATTCGCGCGCGGGCTGAGCCGCAACAGGCGCGCCAGCAGATCCTGACCGCCATCGAGTTGGTCGGAAAGGCGCAGGGGCCCGCCGCCTCGGATCCCACCCGCCCGCACACGCACCGGCTGGGCTACTCGGGCATGATCGCCGCGGGTGACTTCCGCACGTCGGCACACGACCTGCTGATGGCCAGCGGGCTGAACGCCGACGAAGCGGCAGCGCTGGTGCGGCGGACGGTGGACCGGGACGAGTGGGACTGAGCCGCCCCGGCGCCTCCGCCGCTGTCGCTGAGCCGGCCGCCGTCGGAAATCCCGAGCGCGCCCCCGTCAGGTCGCCTTCAGCGAGGCGAGGACGTCGAGGTAGTGCGGGTTCTTCATGACCCCCAGCACGTTGCCGAACGGGTCGACCACCGCCGCGGTGATGAACCCCTCGTCCCCGTGCGGGGTGATCGGCTGGTACTCCGTGGCACCCATCGCCAGCAGCCGCCCGACTGTCGCGTCGAGGTCGTCGACGCACCAGTGCATGATCACGCCGCCGGGCTCGGTCGCCGCGCCGGCCGGTGCGTACCTGCGGTCGATGATGCCCAGCTCGGCCTGATAGTCGCCGATGCGGAACTCGGTGTAGGCCGGGCGTCCGTCGGGGCCGGGGCGCACGAAGTACGCCTCGACGCCGAGAAAGTCCGCGTACCAGGCTGTGGCCGCTTCGACGTCGTCGGCCCAGATGTTCAGGGTGGCGAATCCTCGCAGGCTCATCAGGTGTCCTCTCGTCGATGCCGTTGGTGTCGACGCTATCGACGATTGCGGAAGGTTTGCTTCCGCAATGAGCGATGGGTCTCGACCGTGTCGAGCCGTGGACCGCATTTTTCGTCGGTTCCCGGGTAGTCGCCGCCATTGCCAGTACGAGTGGCGGGGGACGGCGTGGACAGCTACCCGGCAGTCGAGGACCACGGTCTGATCGGAGATCTGCAGACCGCGGCACTGATCAGCACGGACGGTACTGTCGACTGGTTCTGCGCGCCCCGCTTCGACTCGCCGAGTGTCTTCGGCGCGCTGCTGGACCGCCGCAACGGTGGCCACTTCCAGCTCTCGCCCGACGGCGTCGACTACACGAGCAAGCAGCTCTACCTGCCCGGTACGCCGGTCCTGATCACCCGCTTCCACAGCGCCGACGGTGTCGGTGAGCTGTTGGACTTCATGCCGGTCACGGGTGCGGAGGCCACCGAACGGCACCGGTTGATCCGGCTGGTGCGGATGGTCCGGGGGAGCATGCGGTTCCGCTTCCACTGCCACCCACGGTTCAACTACGGGCGCGATCCGTACGAGCTGGAGGTGCACCCCGAGGGCGACGTCTTCCGGAGCCCGACGATGACCCTCACCCTCGCCGCCTTCAAGAACTCGCTGCGCCAGTTCGGCACGAGGGACGTCCGCCGCGACGCCAACGGCGTGTCCGCGTCGTTCACCCTGCACGCCGGCGACATCGGCGGGGTGGTCCTGGAGACCGCCTGTCCACACGCGCCCCGAGCACTCACCACCGACGAGGCGTGCGATCTGCTCGCCGAGACCCGCGACTACTGGCGGCGGTGGGTGGGCGGTTCCCGCTACAAGGGCCGCTGGCGGGAGATGGTCGAGCGGTCGGCGATGACCCTCAAGCTGATGACGTACGCACCAACCGGCGCCTTGGTCGCCGCGCCCACCGCCGGGTTGCCCGAGCAGATCGGCGGGCAGCGGAACTGGGACTACCGCTACACCTGGATCCGGGACGCGTCCTTCTCCGTGCACGCGCTGCTGCGCCTGGGCTTCACCGACGAGGCCAGGAAGTATCTGCTCTGGCTGGACGCGCGCATCCGTGAGGCACGGGACGGCAACCTGCCCCTGCAGATCATGTACCGCATCGACGGCTCACCGGACCTCCCCGAGGAGGTGCTGGGTCACCTGGAGGGATACCGCGGCTCCGCCCCGGTGCGGATCGGCAACGGCGCCGCGGGCCAACTCCAACTCGACATCTACGGCGAGGCGCTCATCTCGTTGGAGCTCGCGGACCGCAACGGGCTGATCGCGCCGTACGAGGGGTGGCGCAAGACGGCCGGCTTGATGGACTGGCTCTGTGCGCACTGGGACCAGCCCGAGGACGGCATCTGGGAGACCCGTTCCGGCCGGCAGGACTTCACCTACGGTCGGGTGTTGTCCTGGGTCGCGCTGGACCGGGCGATCCGTATCGCGCGACGCCGGGGCCGACCCGGCGACATCGCCCGCTGGTCCGCCGAACGTGACGCCATCTACGAGCAGGTGATGACTCGTGGGTTCAGCCAGGACCGTCGCGCGTTCGTGCAGCACTACGGGTCCGACATCCTGGACGCGTCGCTGTTGGCGATGCCGGGGCTGAACTTCATCTCGCCGACCGACCCGATGTGGGAGTCGACGTTGCGGGCGATGGACACCGGCCTGGTCTCCGACAGCCTGGTCTACCGCTACGACCCGACGGCCTCGCCGGACGGTCTCGCCGGCACCGAGGGCACCTTCAACATGTGCACCTTCTGGTACGTGCAGGCGCTCGCCCTGGCCGGCCGGATCGACGACGCCCGGTTGACCTTCGAGAAGATGCTCACCTACAGCAACCCGCTCGGCCTCTACTCCGAGGAGATCGCGCCGACCGGTGAGCAGATCGGCAACTTCCCGCAGGCGTTCAGTCACCTTTCGCTGATCAGCACGGCGGCCCACCTCGACGACCTGCTCGACCAGCAGGGGTGATCGGACCGGTCAGAACAGCGTCAGCGGCTCGACCGGGATCGGTTCGGGCAACGCGTCGAGCCCGGGTACGCGTGCTCGTACCTCGTCGTGGAACCGGCGGGCGAGCGCCGGCGCGTCGGCGTTGTCCGGGGTGTGGATGAACATCGTCGGCGAGCGCCCCTCGCGAAGCCAGGTGACTGTCACGTCGACCCACCGCTGCCACCCATCGACCGTGCGCGTCGGGTCGTCGCGACCGAGGTAGCGGACGATCGGCCGGTCGGTCAGCGCGAGGGACCGGAGCGGCACGCGGGGCTTCCTGGTCCAGGCGTCCCGCTCCGCGTCACTGGTCGGCGGGCTCGCGAAGAAGGCGGTCGTGTCGAAGGGGATCCACTCGGCGCGGGCGGCGGCGAGGGTCGCCCCAAGCAGTCGGGCCGCGCGGGCGTCGGTGAAGAACGCGGGATGGCGGACCTCCACGGCGTACCGGTGGGACGGCGGAAGCTGCTCCAGGAAACGGCCCAGGGCCGGGACGTCGGCGGGCGCGAACGAGCCGGGCAGTTGGATCCAGAGGGCGTGGGCGCGCGGGCCGAGCGGTTCGATGGCGTCCAGGAAGGCGCGCAGCGGTTCGTCGACGTTGGTGAGCCGGCGTTCGTGTGTGATGACCTTGGGAAGTTTGAGAACGAACCGGAACTCGGGACCCGTCTGGGCGGCCCAGGCGGCCACTGTGTCCCGGGCCGGGGTCGCGTAGAACGTGGTGTTGCCCTCCACGGCGTCGCACCAACTGGCGTAGTGCCGCAAGCGCTCGGTGGGCGGCAGCCGGTGGCCCGGCCACGACCGGTGACTCCACATCGCGCACCCCACGTGCAGACGCATGACCGCCCTTCCCGCCGGTGACCGCGCTCGACCGGAGCCCACCGTATACGGGCCGCCGGACGCCCCGGGCCCACGGTGCGGCAGGTAGGGTCCGACGCCATGCGCGTGCTGTTCGCCAGTCTTGCGTCCGTCGGTCACACCTATCCGCTGATCCCGCTGGCGATCGCCGCCCGGGAGGCCGGGCACGAGGTCCACTTCGCCGCCGGTCCCGAGGTGCACGCGCCGCTCGCCGCGCACGGCCTGCGGCCGTTCCGGCCCGGCGACGCCTTCTACGAGGTGTACGCCGAGGATCTCGCACCGGAGCTGGCGCGGCTGCGGCCCGACCTGGTGGTGCACGAGTGGGGGCTGCCGGGGGCGGCCGTGGCGGCTCACCGGGCCGGGATCCCGGGACTGTGGCACGGGTTCGGCCGGATGTTTCCCGAGGGCATCGGCCTGGAACTGCCCACCAGGAACGCCGAGGTCGTCGGTCGGCCGCACCTGGACATCTGGCCGCCCTCGTTGCAGGACAAGGACTTCCTCGCCACCGAACGTCGGATCGAGCTGCGACCGGTGGCCTTCTCCACACGGGCCCCGCTGCCCGAACGGGTGAGCCGTCGAGCGTCCCGACCGTTGATCTATCTGACCCTCGGCACCGCGTTCGGCACGCCGGAGCTGCTGCGCACCGCCATCGCCGGTCTGACGGCGCTGGACGCCGAGGTGGTGGTCGCCGCGGGTCGGGTGCCCCTGGAGCAACTGGGCGAGATCCCCGACCACGTCGGCGTGCTTCCGTGGGTGTCGCAGGCGGAGCTGCTGCCGCTCGTCGACCTGGTGGTGCACCACGGAGGTAGCGGCACCACCCTCGGCGCGCTCGCGGCTGGCGTACCGCAGTTGCTGCTGCCGCAGGGCGCCGACCAGTTCGCCAACGCCGACACGCTCGCCGCCGCCGGTGTCGCCCTGCGGCTCCTTCCCGGCGAGGTGGACGCGAGCGCCGTCGCCGAGCAGGCCAACCGCCTGCTGCCGCAGCACGGCAACGTCGGGCAGCGCGACGCGGCCCGCGCTGTCGCCGAGGAGATCGCCGCCATGCCCTCGCCAGCGGCCGTCGCTCGACTCCTGCCGGAGTACGCCGCCTGACGGGCACACATCGTCAACTCGGGGTTGACGAGAGGCATGCGTCAACCTATGGTTGACGCATGACAGATCCTCTTCAGATGGGCAACACCGTCAAGCTCGACGACCTGATCCAGGCAATCAAGACGGCGCACACCGACGCGCTCGACCAACTCACCGACGCGGTCATCGCCGCCGACCACCTCGGCGAAGTGGCCGATCACCTCATCGGGCACTTCGTCGACCAGGCCCGCCGCTCGGGGGCCTCCTGGACCGACATCGGCCGCAGCATGGGGGTCACCAAGCAGGCCGCCCAGAAGCGCTTCGTGCCGAAGGCGACCGACGCGGCCGCACTCGACCCGAACGCGGGTTTCGGCCGGTTCACCCCTCGCGCCCGCAACGTGGTGATGGCCTCGCAGGAGGAGGCCCGCGCCAGCGGCAACGCCGAGATCGGCCCCGAGCACCTGGTGCTGGGCCTGCTCGCCGAGCCGGAAGGGCTGGCCGCCAGGGTGATGGCTGGTCGCGGCGCCACCCCCGAGGCGGTACGGGAGGCGGTCGGTGCCGTCCTCCCACCACGCGCCGAGCAGGTGCCGGACCTCATCCCGTACGACGCGCGCGGCAAGAAGGCGCTGGAGTTGACCTTCCGGGAGGCGCTGCGCCTCGGGCACAACTACATCGGCACCGAGCACATCCTGCTCGCCCTGCTGGAGCAGGAGGACGGCACCGGGGTGCTCACCAACCTCGGCCTGGACAAGGCGACGGTCGAGGCCGACCTGGCCGCCGCCCTCGCCGCCGCCGTCGGAAAGAAGTGAGAACCCGGGGTCAGGACACCTCGGGGAAGCCGTAACGCAGGGCGTGCTCCGGATCGGCCGGGTCGATCTGGCGTACGCCCGCGTCGGCGAGGCGCTTGTTGACCTCGTCGAGCTGCTCGCGCACCAGGCGGGCCTCCTCCTCGGTGACCCGGCCCCGGTGTGGCTTGCCGGCGTGCTCCAGCGTGCCGTAGTCGATCTTCTCGGTGGTCTTGCGGGCCTTGGGCGGGCGAACCCGCTCGGCCGTCTTCAACAGCTGCGCCATCGGCACGTCGGTGGCCATCGCGTCGAACTCGCTGGCGGTCAACACCACCCGGCGGGGCTCGCCGCCACCGTGCCGATCGTGGATCTCCACCACCGCCACGTCCAGCGCGGCGTCGTCGATGTTCTCCACCTCGCCCGGGGTGGCGTCCAACTGCACGGGCCCGGCGACCAGGTCCGGGTGCTCCAGCACGACGACGCGGACCACCTCGTCGTCCTGCTGCAGAACCGTGCCGGTGAAGTCGGAGACGTGGATCGTCTTCTTGCCCATGCGCGGAGCTTCTCCTGTCGTAGGCCGGGATGGCGGACCACAAGAAATTACCCGACA
Source organism: Micromonospora sp. NPDC127501 (assembly GCF_040302185.1). Lineage (NCBI taxonomy): Bacteria > Bacillati > Actinomycetota > Actinomycetes > Micromonosporales > Micromonosporaceae > Micromonospora > Micromonospora sp. NPDC127501. The sequence continues at coordinate 94,886 of NZ_JBEORJ010000013.1, forward strand.
GGTGTGCGAAAGCCGCCGCTGGACCTCCTCCGGTGTGTCGCCTCGAACGTCAGAGGCTGCCCTTCGGTGCCACCCAACCGGTGGTGCGTCAGTGGGTGTTCAGACGGTGCCGACTGGAGCTGCCGACGGACAGCTTGTTCAACCCGGCCCACGACAGGGCGCCGCCGCCGATCGTCCGCGGGTTCCGGTAGCGCGGCTGGGGCGGATTGCCTCCGACGGCCTCCGCCGCCTGCCAGAGTCGCTCGGGGTCCTGCTGGTAGTGGTCATTCGGCTGAATCGGCATGCGTTCACCGTCCCAAACAAAGGTGTCCAGGTATGGAAATACATATGACGGTCGATCCGAGCCCTCGGTTCCCGCACCCCTTTCCCACTCGGCCCTGACGGATCCTGCGCCCGGCCCTTCCGTCCGGCGTACGGTGATCGACGACGGGTCGGGTGACGGGGAGGTGCGCATGCTCGACCGGCGACTTCACCTGCACCTGGCCACCTGGCTCGGCCAGTGGCCGGCCGGGCCGGGGTTGCACGTGGTCGCCTCGCAGCGGCGGGCCGAACCGGCCTGGGACGGCCGGCTGCGCCCCGCGCTCGCCGTGGACACCGGGCAGAGCGCCGTGCTCTCCGTTGCGCCGGACCGTGTGGCGGCGATCCGCGCGTTGGTCCGCCGTGAGCCGGCTCGCTTGCTCGCCGCGCTGCCGGAGGCCGTTGGCCGGCCCGAATTCTGCGTACACGACGGCCCCTTCCGGTGGAGCCTGTCGCCCGCCCCGCTGCCCGACGTGGGGGAGTGGACCGAGCCGACCGCCGCCGGGCTGCCGCCGTGGCTGCGCCTCTTCGACCGGCCGGTGCTGGTGGTCCGTGACCCGGACGGCGCCTATCTGGCCGGTGCCGGGATCAAGCGGCACGACGCGTACGGGCACGAGTTGGCCGTCGGCACCGTGCCGGCCGCCCAGGGGCGCGGCCTCGCCCGTCGGCTGGTGGCCCAGGCGGCGCGACGGGTGCTCGACGAGGGGGCGGTCCCCACCTACCTGCACGAGCGGGACAATCACGCCTCGGCCCGGGTCGCCGAAGCGGCCGGGTTTCCGGACCGGGGCTGGCGCGCGTACGGGGTCTATCCGCGCTGAGCGGGCATTGGGCGCGGACCGTGGATCCCGGGCCGGATCCACGGTCCGCAACCTCCCCCCAGGCCCCGGTACCGGTGTAGCGGCCTCGCCGGGGGCGAGCCGCTACGTGCCGATCACGCTACGTATCGAACAGGCTCGAGGCAAGGCTGAAGCTGTCGGTTCGGAGTGTCGAAAAGTGGACTTGACCTGCTTCTTCGCCGCCGGGAGGTGCCAGCCGGATCAGTGACGGAGCGTGCGAATCAGGTCGAGCACCTGTCGGGTCACCGGCCGCAGGACCCGGAGCCGGGACAGCACCACGAGCCGGTCGATCAGCGGTACGGCCCCATCGATGAGCTGGCGGGTCTTGGTCTGGCCCGGCGATCGGTCGTGCACCCAGTAGAGGATCACGCCCATGTACGCGAGCCAGAGCAGCTCGGGCAGCTGTGGGCGCAGCTCGGCGTCGACCTTGGCCGTCGAGCCGGTCAACACCTCGCCGAAGAGGTCGATGGCTGCCTGCCGAGGGCCGGAGGACTCCGCGGAGAAGGGGCTCAACGGGGAGGTGGGCTCCGCCGCCGTCTTGAAGAAGGTCGCCGCGAATCCGTGTGAGGGCGTCAACACGTCGATCCCCGCGTGCAACACTCCGGCGAGCCGGGGACCGAACGCCTCCTCCCGATCGAGCACGGGCTGCGCGGCGGCCCGGTGCTCGACCTGGGACTGTGCGTAGAACTCCTGAATCAGGTGGTCCTTGGAACCGAAGTAGTAGTAGGCGTTGCCGACCGCCACGCCGGCCTCCTGCGCGATCGCCCGCATGGTGGTCTGGGCGTACCCGCGTTCGCGGAACAACCGCATGGCGGTGTCCCGGATCAGCTGCCGGGTCTGCTCGCCCCGGGCGGTGGCAGGGTCACCCGCAGTGGTCGTCTGCGCAGGCTGCTCGGTCATCGGGGCCACCGTATCCCGCCGGTTCGTCGGTCGGCTCCGCCCACGGGTCGCGGATCCGCTCCCGGATCGCCGAGGCGGCGGCCACCGTCTGCCGGGCGAGGGGCAGCAGGTGCGGTCGGGCCAGTCGCTCGGCCGTGGACCGATGGTCGGTCAGCGCCCAGAGGCAGGCGAACCAGGCGCCGTCGCCCGCGTACACCTCGCCGGTGTCGGCGATCACGGTGAGGTCGCGCAGCGTCGCGTCGTGGTCCAGGCCGGGGAAGCGCCGCCGGGCCTCGGCGGACCCGGCCGGCACGAACTCCAGGGGTACGAGCTGGGCGCGCGACGACAACCAGCGGCGGGCGGCCCGGCAGAGCGGGCAGGCCGCGTCGAACAGGACGGTGAACCCCCGGATCCCACCGCCGGAGTGCGCGGTGGGATCCGGGAGCCGACCGACGCCGTCGGTCGGGGGCACGGTCATCGGGTCGGCGGGTTGTTCGTCGGGTCGACGCCCGGTTGTGGTCCGGCCGGTCGCGGACCAGCGGGCTGGGGTCCGGCCGGGTGCGCGCCGGTCGGCTGCGGACCACCCGGGTACGCGCCGACCAACTGCGATCCGGGTGGGGTGGACGGCATGGGAAGTCGGCCGATCGGGGCGAGCGGGGGGTGGGTGGCGAGCTGGCGGAGTCGGTTTCGGCGGTAGCGGCCGAGCGCGAAGACGTTGAAGAAGTGCAGCGCGCCGAGCACCAGCAGCACCAAGCCGATCTTGAGAGACAGCTCCTCCATGGCCTGGCTGGTCGAATCGATCGGGTCGGAGTGCTTCATCGCCACCGTGACGTAACCGAGGTTGAGCAGATAGAAGCCGACCACCAGGAGGCTGTTGACCGCTCGGGCGAGTCGTTCCTCGGCGAACACCTCCTCCAGGAAGACCTGCCCGTTGCGGGACAGCGCTCGAGCCACCCAGATGGTCAGGCCGACGCTGACCGCGAGGTAGATCACGTACATCCAGACCTTGATGTCCATGTGGACGCCCTTCTTGAACGTGTTCAACTACCGACGTCATCAGACTAGGGTCGATATTGAACATGTTCAAGAAGTGGCGACCAGTGACTGTGGACACTCTGGGTCGGCGCTGGAACGTGCCATCCGGCCGCGCCTGTGGCCCGGCCGGATGGCGCCGTGGCTCAGCCGGCCAGGCCGAGCACCTCGGCGGCCGCGCGACCGTTGGCGTGGCTCGCGCCGTAGGTGGTGACGAAGGCGCGGACGCCCGCGGGCCGCCACTGTGCCGGCCAGCCCATCTCCACCACTGTCACCGGGTGCTGGGCCGCCAGGTCGGCGATCAGCTCCGGGCCGCCGGGCAGCCGGTGCAGGTGTCGTCCGACCAGGACGATGGGACGGTCGCCCGCCAATCCGCGCAGCGTGGCCGGGTCGGTCTCGGCGGCGATCACCCGGATCTCGGGCACCCCGTTCAGGTGCGGACCGAGGCCCCACGGCACCCGACCCTCGGCGATCGTCGACTCGGTGTGCAGTTGCACCACCAGTGGCTGGCCCAGGCCGGTGAGCAGGCCGTCCACCCGGACCGCTCGGCGCGCTGCCGCGTACCCCAGCTCGGGGTCACCGATGGCCGGCGGCCCGCTGGCGGCCCGGGTCCAGGCAGCGAGATCGGCGGCGCGGCCGGCTGCCTCCTCGACCCGCGCCCTCGCCAGCCGGCCGTCGGCGAGCGCGTCGACGATCTCGGTGGCCACCCGCTCGACCAGTTCGGCGTCGACCTTCGCGCCGATGCAGAGCAGGTCGGCACCCGCGCTCAGGGCCCGGACCGCAGCCGGCCCGACGCCGCCGGCGGCCACCGCGGCACCCTTCATCTCCAGCGCGTCGGTGATGACGGTGCCGGTGAAGCCGTACTCGGTGCGCAGCAGGTCGACCAGGACGGCTCGGCTGAAGGTGGCCGGGTCGGCGCCGGTGAGCGCCGGCACGCGGATGTGCGCGGTCATCACGGCCCGCGCCCCGGCGGCGACGATGGCCGCGAACGGCGGTAGGTCCCGCTGGCGGAGCAGGCTCAGCGGAGCGTCCACGGTGGGCAGTTCGTGGTGGGAGTCGGTGACGGTGGCGCCGTGCCCGGGGAAGTGCTTGGCGCAGGCGGCCACGCCGGCGGCCTGCAACCCGGCCACGGCGGCGGCCGAGTGGGCGGCCACCCGCACCGGATCCGCGCCGAAGGACCGGGTGCCGATCACCGGGTTGTCGTCGGCGGTGTTGACGTCGACAGTGGGGGCGAGGTTGACGGTGATGCCGAGCGCGGCCAGGTCGGCGCCGATCGACTGGTAGACCCGTCGGGTGAGGGCCACGTCGCCGATCGCACCCAGGGCGGCGTTGCCGGGGTACGGGCTGCCGGTGGCGTGTGCGAGCCGGGTCACGTCGCCACCCTCCTCGTCGATGGCGATCAGCGCGTCCGGCCGACCGGCGCGCAGCGCGGCGGTGCTCGCCGCCACCTGCGCGGGGTCGTGCACGTTGGTGCCGAACAGGGTGTGCCCGGCCAGCCCGTCGGCCAGCAGGTCGACGGCCCAGTCCGGCGGGACCGGTCCCGGGTACGCGGCCAGCAGCGTGCCCAGCGCCAGCCGGCGCAGTCCTGGATCCAACCCCACGTGATCTTCCCCCTTCGGTGCCCCGCGAGTACGAAACGTCGTACCGGTGGTGGTCCTGGCCCTGCCGACTCGGCGGAGCGTCCCACCGTCGGGTGGCCGTTACGCTACGGCTACCCGTTCGCAGGTCGGTTTACAGTTAGCAAAGTTTACTAAAACTAGAGGACGTGTCATGAGTGCGACCCGGCTGCCCGGCACCCCCCGTCTGTTGCGGGCGCTCAACGACCGTGCCGCGCTGGAGCTGCTCCTCGAACGCGGCCCGCTGACCCGAGCTCGACTCGGCGAGCTCACCGGCCTGTCGAAGGTCACCGCCTCGCAACTGGTCGAGCGGCTGGAGGAGCGCGGCCTGGTCGCGCGGGTCGGCGAGCAGGCCGGCGGGCGAGGGCCGAACGCCCAGCTCTACGCCGTCCGCCCGAGCAGCGCGCACGTGGTCGGCGTGGACGTCGGGCCCGACCGGGTGGTGGCCGCCTGCGCCGACATCACCGGTGCGGTCATCGGCCGGGTGGAGCAGTCGACCCGGGACACCGACGACCCGGTGGGCGTGGTGCACAACGCCGTCGTGCAGGCGGCGAGCAGCGCCCAGGCGCAGCTGAGCAGCGTACGACGGATCGTGCTGGGCACGCCGGGCCTGGTCGACCCCGGCACCGGCGACATCACCTTCGCCTTCAACCTGCCGCGCTGGCACAGCGGTCTGCTCGCCGCGTTGCGGGACGACCTGCACACGCCGGTGGTCTTCGAGAACGACGTCAACCTGGCCGCGGTGGCCGAGGCGCAGTCCGGTGCAGCGCAGGGGCTGTCGGACTTCGTGCTGGTCTGGGTGGGCGCCGGCGTCGGCCTGGCGATCATGCTGGGCGGGCGGTTGCACCACGGCAGCAGCGGCGCCGCGGGCGAGATCGGCTACCTGCCGGTGCCCGGCGCGCCCATCCCGCGCGACGTCTCCCGTCGTGCCAAGCCGGCCTTCCAGCAGCTGATCGGTGCGGACTCGGTGCGCGCCGTGGCCCGCGAGCACGGCTACCCGGACGCCGACGCCGCCGAGGCGGTCCGCGCGGCCGTCGCGGCCGGCGCCGACGGGGGCCCGATGCTCGACGAACTGGCCCGTCGGCTCGCGCTCGGCGTGGCCAGCACCTGCGTGGTGCTGGACCCACCGCTGGTCGTGCTCGCCGGCGAGGTCGGCCAGGCCGGTGGCGCGGCGCTCGCCGACCGGGTGCAGCAGGAGGTCGCCGCGATCACCCTGGTCCAGCCGCGAGTGGTACCGACCGGGCTGACCGAGGAGCCGATCCTCCAGGGCGCGCTGCGCACCGCCCTGGACGCCGTACGCGACGAGGTGTTCGGCTCCACCGTCGGCTGAGCCCGCTGCGGCGGTCATGTGAAGGAATATTTCACCGCGCGTCCGCACGGTGCAAGCTCTTGCCGCCTGCTGGTCGGGCCCGGCCCACCGGGCCGCCCAGCAGAGGACGGGCAGCCCGGTGAAAGCCTCAGATCAGGTCGCGGCGACGAAACACGGCAAATGCCGCCGCGGTCAGCCCGCCAGTGAGCACGAGCAGCACCACCAGGGCGGTCGGCCAGTTCAGGCTGTAGAAGCTCTCGCAGTAGCCGGTGCCCGTGCTGCCCGCACAGACCTGAGGGTCGTAGAACCGCGTCCTGCCGCTGAGCCACGCTGCGATGTGACTGGAGAGCATCAACTGATCGGGCCGCCGGGCGTCGACGATCTCCAGCACCAGCCGGCCGCCCAACTCCCACAGCACCGCGTACGCGGCGGCCGCCCCCAGCGCCGCCGAGGTGTGCCGACCCAGCGTGGCGATCGCGAACCCCAGGGCAGAAGCCAGCAGCACCAGCACCAGCCCACGGCCGTGCACCGCACCGAGCGAACGCCAGAAGTCACCATCCAACTGGCCCGGCAACCCGGCGGTCTGCCCGATCACCCAGAACGTGGCGAGGTAGGCCACCGAGGCCAGCAGGGCCAGCACCAGCACCGTAGCGAGCAGCGTGCCCAACTTCGCCGCGAGCACCGTCAACCGGCGCGGTCGCCAGAGCAGCAGGTTCACCACACCGCCGGAGTTCAGGTCCGCGCCGATGTAGGAGGCGCCGACCAGAAACCCGAACAGCACGAGGAACGCGATGAGGAAGTAGAGCAGCGGCAGCGCCTGACCAGCGAAGCTGAACACACCCGGCAGGTAGTCGGCGGGGATCGGCAACCGATCCTGTCGGATCGGATCGATCGACGAGCACTCCTCCGGGAAGTACTGGCCCATCTCGCTCTGCGGAAGTGTGCCGTTCTGTCGCGCCAGACACTGCTGGAAGGCGACCTCCATCCCCTGCCGCGCCTCGGCGGCCTGCGCCCGCGCCGAGTTCATCTCGTCCGCGTTCGGCTTGTGGGAGCCGGCGAGCGTCGTCGCCGCCGTGACGGCGAACGCCAACACCAACAGGACGACCATCAGCTGCACGAAGCGACGCGCGGACAGTCGCTCCAACTCGGCACGCACCAGGTTCACGCGTCCACTCCCCGATCGAGGTCGATCACAGCTTCGCCCTGCGGCAGCGACGAGTCGCCGACCTGCCGGGGCACCGACGAATGCTCGTACGCGCCGGTCAGCTCCAGGAAGACGCTCTCCAGATCCGGCCGCAGCGGCGTCAGCTCGCCCACCCACAGACCCTGCTCACCGAGCACCCGGCTGACCACCGTCGGGTCGCTCACCCCGCTCACCACCAACGCTCCGCCGTCCACGACCGCCGTCAGCTCGGCCGCGTGCAGCAGTTCGACGGCCCGCTCCGGCTCGGCCACCCGGACCAGGAACTCGTGCCGGTCGTGGCCCGCCAGCACCTCGTCCACCCGACCGGTCGCGACCCGCCGCCCCCGAGAGATGATCGTGACGTGGTCGCAGATCAGCTGGATCTCGCCCAGGATGTGACTGGACACCAGCACTGTCACCCCGTTGGCCGCCAGCGACCGCATCAGGTCCCGCATCTCCCGGATGCCCGCCGGGTCCAGCCCGTTCGCCGGCTCGTCCAGGATGAGCAACCGCGGGTCCTTCAACAGGGCGGACGCCACCGCCAGACGCTGCTTCATGCCCAGCGAGTAGCCCTTCACCCGCTCATCGCCCCGGTCGTGCAGGCCCACCAGATCCAGCACCTCGTCCACCCGCGAGACCGGCACACCACCGGCGCGGGCCAACAGCCGCAGCGTCCGGTAGCCGGTGAAGTTGCCGAAGAACTGCGGGCTCTCCACGATGGCGCCGACCTGGCCCGCAACCCGGGGCAGCAGCTCCGGCGACGGTTCGCCGAGCACCGTCATCCGGCCGCTGTCGGCGCGTACCAGCCCGAGCAGGGCCCGCAGGGTGGTGGTCTTGCCCGAGCCGTTGGGGCCCAGGAAGCCGTGGACCTGGCCCGCCTCGACCAGCAGGTCGAACCCGTCCACCGCCACCCGTCGGCCGCTGCGCAGGCTGCGGAAGGTCTTGCGCAGACCCTCGATCTCGATGACCGCGCTCATCCGCGCGGCTCCGTACGTCGGCGGGGCATGGGCCGTCCTTCGGGCTTGGTGATCAATGACACGGCGCTTCACCCTATGGCCGGGGTGCCGCCCGTGGGGGGCACCGGGCGCTGCGTGGTTGGATGGTGTGGTGACTGGTGACCTGATCCCCGGCGCTGCCGGCGCCGCGCCTGCCGCCGCTTTTGTGGACCCGGATCTGGTGGTCAGCCTCGACGGCGTCGGCGTACGCCGCTCTGGCACCGCCCTCCTCCAGGACCTGACCTGGCGCGTCGAACTGGACGAGCGGTGGGTCGTGCTCGGCTCCAACGGTGCCGGCAAAACCACACTGCTCAACCTCGCCGCCGGTCGGCTGCACCCCACCACGGGCGTCGCGCACGTGCTCGGCGAGCGGATCGGCCGCACCGACGTCAACGAGCTGCGTACCCGGATCGGGCTCACCACCGCCGCGATCGCCGAGCGGCTGCCCGCCGACGAGCGGGTCAGCGACGTGGTGGTGACCGCCGCCTGGTCGGTGGTCGGCCGCTGGCGGGAGAACTACGACCGCGGCGACGAGGCGCGGGCGCGGGCACTGCTGAGCCAACTCGGCGTCGGCGGCCTCGCCGAACGCCGCTACGGCACCCTCTCCGAGGGTGAGCGCAAGCGGGTGCAGATCGCCCGTGCCCTGATGACCGACCCGGAGCTGCTGCTGCTCGACGAGCCCGCCGCCGGGCTCGACCTCGGTGGTCGGGAAGACCTGGTCGCCCGACTGGCCGAGCTCGCGTACGACCCGGACGCCCCGGCGATGGTGCTGGTCACCCACCACGTCGAGGAGATCCCGCCCGGGTTCACCCACGCGATGCTGCTGCGCGAGGGCGGGGTGGTCGCCCAGGGCCTGCTCGCCGAGACGCTGACCGGTGACAACCTCTCCAAGACCTTCGGGCTGCCACTTGTGGTCGAGCGGTCGGGCGACCGCTTCACGGCTCGCGCCGCCTGAGCGCCGGACAGGCGGAGACGGCCGTGCCGCAGACCCGGGTTGCCGTGGTGGGCAGCGCCAACATGGACCTGGTCGCGATGGCACCCGCGCTGCCGCGACAGGGCGAGACCATGCTCGGCACCGACTTCGTGATGGTGCCCGGCGGCAAGGGCGCCAACCAGGCCGTGGCCGCCGTCCGGGCCGGCGCCTCCTGCGCGTTCCTCGGCGCGATCGGCTCGGATGCCTTCGGCGTCACCCTCAAGGCCCGCATCACCGCGGCCGGCGTGGACACCAGTCAGCTTCGCGTGGTCTACGGCGCCTCCGGAGTGGCGCTGGTGATGGTCAACGCCCAGGGGGAGAACGCCATCGTGGTCACCCCCGGCGCGAACGACGCCCTGGTCGGCCTCACCGAGGAGGAGCTGACCACGGTGCGCGCGGCGGACGTCCTGGTCGCCCAACTGGAGATCCCGGTGCAGACCGTGACGGCCGCCGCGGTGGCCGCCCGCGAGGCCGGCACGAGGGTCATCCTGAACGCCGCCCCGGCGCGGGACCTCCCACCCGAGCTGCTCGCCGCCGTGGACCTGCTGGTCGTCAACGAGGGCGAGGCGCAGGCGCTCGCCGGCCGGGGTCGGGAGGAGCCGCGCGCACTGCTCGACCTGACCCCCCGGGCCGTGCTCACTCTCGGCGGTGAGGGCGCCTGGTACGTCGACCGGGACGGCACCGAGGTGCACGTGCCGGCGGTACCTGTCGACGTGGTCGACTCCACCGCCGCCGGTGACGCGTTCACCGCCGCACTGGCCGTCGGCTGGGGCGAGGGGCGCGACCTGGTCGACGCGGTGCGCTGGGCGTCGGCGGCCGGCGCTGCCTGCGTCCGCAAGCTCGGCGCCTCGGTGGCGCTACCGCAACGCGCCGAGATCGACGAGCTGTACGTGCCGGCCTGAGCGCGTTCCGCGCTGAGCCGGCCTGAGCGCGTTCCGCGCTGAGCCGGCCTGAGCGCGTTCCGCGCTGAGCCGGCCTGCGCGCGTCGGCGGGTTACGCCCGCTGGCCCCCACCCGTGCGGAAGGCCCGGCGGTACGCCGACGGTGAGGTCAGCATCACCCGACCGAAGTGGTGCCGATAGGTCACCGGCGTGTCGAAGCCCACCGCGCGCGCAACCTGCTCGACCGGGGCGTCGGTCTCCTCCAGCAGGGCCAGACTGGCGCGGATCCGCTGGTCGATCAGCCAACGGATCGGGCTGGTCCCGGTGGCCCGGGCGAAGTGCCGCAGGTAGGTGCGGGACGACATGTGCGCCCGCCCGGCGAGCCGGGCCACGCTCAGCGGCTCGGCGAGATGGGAGAGCGCCCAGTCGATGCTGCCCGCGATCCGGTCGTCGTCCGGGTCGGCGGGTACCGGCGCCTCGACGAACTGGGCCTGCCCGCCGTCGCGGTGCGGCGGGATCACCAGCCGTCGAGCGACCGCGTTGGCGATCGCCGCGCCATGGTCGAGCCGGATCACGTGCACGCAGAGGTCCAGCCCGGCCGCGCTGCCAGCACTGGTGAGCAGGTCACCGTCATCGAGGTAGAGCACGTCCGCGTCCACCTCGACCCGCGGGTACCGCCGCGCCAGCAGTTCCGCGTACCGCCAGTGGGTAGTGGCCCGCCGACCGTCCAGCAACCCCGCCCCCGCCAGTGCGAACGCGCCCGAGCAGATCGACATGATCCGGGCACCGCGCCGGTGCGCCCGGCGCAGCGCGGTGATCAGCTCGGGTGACGGGTCCGCGGTCACGTCCGGCACGCCGGGCACGATCACCGTCCGCGCCGTGGCCAGCTCGGCCAGACCGTACGGGGTGTGCAGGCTGGCCCCGCCGACCACCGGCACCGGTCCCGGTTGCTCGGCGCAGAGCACCAGGTCGTACCAGTCGACGTCGAACTCCGGCCGGGCCAGCCCGAACACCTCGGTGACGATGCCGGTCTCGAACACCGACATCCCCGGGTACGCGAGGACGGCGACCCGGTGCGCGGCTGCCGGTCGTCGGGGCGCTGGCAGCGGGCGCGGGCCGACTGTCGTGGCCGATATCGGCATGGCGGGATGTTAGCGCAGGACGTCGTTCCCGCCACTCGTCCCGAGGTGGCATCGTGCCGAGGATCGGTGCATGACCTTCTCCTTCGCCGTTCCGCCGGCCGATCCGGCCACCGCCGCCGCCTACTTCCGCAATCGGCTCAGCGTCGAGACCGACGTCAGTGACGTGCACGCCGACCTGTCGGCCCGTACCCCGGCTCTGGTGGTCGTCGACTCCCGGGGCGCGGCTGCCTGGGCGCAGGGGCACCTCCCCGGCGCGGTGCACCTGCCCACCGCCGAGATCGCGACCCGGGCGGCGGACCTGATCCCGCCGGGCTCGGCGGTGGTGACCTACTGCTGGGGTCCGGGCTGCAACGGCGCGACCCGGGCGGCGCTGGAGTTCGCCCGGCTCGGTCACCCGGTGAAGGAGATGCTCGGCGGTTTCGAGTACTGGGCGCGCGAGGGGCTGCCGGTGGTGACGGAGGCCGGGGTGACCCGACGACCGGTCGACGACCTGACCGCGCCCACCACGACGATCACCTGCGACTGCTGAGCCGGGACGCAGGCCTGCGGGGGCTCAGCCGACGGGTTCGTCGGCGAGCTTCTCGCCGCGTCGGCGCAGCATGCCCAGCCCGGGGATGCCGGCCACGGCGAGCTTGAGGTCGCGAGTCACGTCCAGCAGGTCGTGCAGGTCCGGCCCGACCCGGTCCAGTGTGGCCAGAATCGGCAGGATGTCCGCCGTCAGGTGTTCCTTGAGCTTGGGCAGCTCGTCGATCAAGTGGATCGCCGCGCTGATCTCCTCGTGACTCAGCTCCTCGACGAACCGCCCGGCCATCGGCGCGGCCCGGCGCAGCGCCGGCTCGTACGCGGCCAGCAGCTCAGCCGCCGTCGCGGCGGCCTCCGTCGCGGTACCCACGGTGGTGGCGGCGCGGGTCGCCACACGCTCGGCCGCGGCGATCACCGTGCCCGCCGCCCGGGAGACCCGCTCGGCCTCGGTGACCACCACGGCGGCGGCGGTGGCCACCTCGGTGGCCGTGTCGATGGCGGTGGTCGCGGCGGCGCTGATGACGGCCACCTCGCGGACCGCCGCCTCCGCGTCGGTGAGCACCTGGTCGGTCCGGTCCAGGGTCGTCTCGATCCGGTCGACCACGCCGTTGATCCGGGCCAGCAGCGCCTCCACCCCGTCCAGCACCGCGAACGCGCGGGCGGGCACGGCGGCCATCGAGGCGGCCGAGCCGAGCGCCTGGTCGAGAGCGGAGCGGGTCAGGCCGACCACCGCGGTCGGGGTGGGGAGGGGAATCGCCATGGGATCAAGTGTGCGTCGGCCGTGCCACAACCGCCCGGCGGAGCCGGTCAGCGGGGCCGTCGACGGGCGGTGTCGGCGCTGGCCACCCGCAGCGCCCACCAGATCAGCGGCACCTGCAACGGCACCCGACCGTACGCGATGGCCCGCTTCGTCGGGCGTCGGTGCCGCCAGTCCACGGCCATCTTCACGTTCGCCGGCAGGACGGCGACGAAGAGTGCGGCCGCGGCCCGGCCGCCGGCCCGCCGGGTGGTCGGGTGCGCCACGGCCGCCGCAACCGCCAGTTCGGCCACCCCGCTGGCGTACGTCCAGAAGCGGGCCGGCCCGGGCAGCGCGCCTGGCACGATCGGGTCGTACACGCCGGGTCGCAGCAGGTGGGTGACGCCGGCCGCCGCGAGCAGGCCGGCCAGCGCGACGGCCTCGCCGCGGCGGGTGGTCATCGATGGTCTCCCTGCTGTTCGACGGCGCGTTGCACGGCCCGGTAGATCTGCCCGAACCGTAGCGCGTCCGGGGTGCGCACCAGCAGATCCTCCCGACCGTGGTGCTGCACCCACAACTCGTGCACATGGTTGCCGCGCTCGTAGGAGCGGTCCAGCCACCCCAACGGGATTTCCAGGAACGGCATCAACGCCAGCGCCCCCACCGCGCAGGCGGCGAGGATGATCAGCGCGAGCTGCCAGTTGCCCCGGTCCTGAGCCGACCAGGCCAGCGACAGCACGCAGACCACCGCGACCAGCGGCGGCAGCGAGAGCAGCAGGACCAGGACACCGCGCCCCAGCACACGGCCCCGGACCGCGAGGGTTTTCTGCCCCCGGTCGTGCCAGACGAACGTGACGTCGGACAGGGCGATCACGTGACCGCCCGCCCGGATCGACTCGGAGGTCACCTGCACCGCGTCGTCCCGGTAATAGAGGGTCATCACTAAGCCTAACCACCGTCAGGCAACCCTCGCCTCGCTCGGAGCGTGGCGCCTGGCCTTCCTCGCAGAAGGATCGGCCGTTCTGCGCAGAGGGCTCGACGGAGGCGGTCCGGCGGGTGGAGGTGACGTTGCGGCGGTCCTTTGGAGCTGAATCGTCTGCGACATCACGGGTCGTCGCGTCGTCGCGTCGTCGCGTCACATCGCGGCCTTGCGGAATCGCAGGCCCGGGTCCGATTCGTTTGCGACATCAGCTCCATAGGCACTGCAGGAACGCTGTGGCCGCGGCCGCTGCGGCCGCTGCGCCTCCGCCTGCTGCGTCGCCCGGGCCCGTGCTGGCTGCGCCGCCCGCGCCCGCGCCGCGCAGGCTGCACCGAATGGGCCAGCGCCGCGCCGGCTGCGCCGGATGGGCCAGCGCCGCGCCGGCTGCGCCGGATGGGCCAGCGCCGCGCCGGCTGCGCCGGATGGGCCAGCTCCGCGCCGGCTGCGCCGGATGGGCCAGCTCCGCGCCGGATGGGCCCGCGCCCGCTGCGCCCGGCTGGCGAGCGGGGTCGCTGCGCAGGTCCCACCGGTGACCACCGGCCCCGGTCAGGTCGGGACGTGAAGCGGAACCAGGCTGGCTAGCGGCGCGTGACGGGGTGGGCCGGCTGGCTGTGCTCTACCGCGCGCTGCACCGCCCGGTAGATCTGCCCGAAGCGCAGCGCGTCACCGGTGCGCAGCAGCCGCACCGGCTGGCCCCGCCAACGGGCCCAGATCTCCAGTTGGCGGCTGCCCCGGGCGTACGAGCGGTCCAGGTGTTCGAAGAGGAAGTCGGCGACCGGTCCGACGGCCAACCCGACCAGCACCGACGCGCCGACGATCGCGATCGTCACGGTGGGTGAGCGGTGCAGCCAGACGGCCACGCCGATGCCGAGCACCGCCGCGACCAGCGGGCCGGCGAGCGCGGCGCCGATCGCGCCCCGCCCCACCAGCACGCGCCAGGAACGGGTGCCCCGGCGGTGCCAGATCATGGTGATGTCGGCCAGCTTGTAGCTGCGACCGTCGATACGGACGGTGCTGGAGGTGACCTGCACCGACCTGTCGTCGTAATACGTGATCATGGCTGGACTCCCGCCCACGGGGCTGACACCACACTACTTACCCAAACGAGCCGGGTCGTAAGGTTGGCACGCGACTTCGACGAGGAAGTGAGGGCAGCGTGGGCGAGTTCGTTCGGCTGGAGACCACTGACGGCATCGGCACGATCCGGCTGGAGCGGCCGCCGATGAACGCGCTCAACACCCAGGTGCAGGAGGAGTTGCGCGCCGCCGCCACGGCGGCCACCGCCGATCCCGAGGTCCGCGCCGTCATCGTGTACGGCGGGGAGAAGGTCTTCGCCGCCGGCGCCGACATCAAGCAGATGGCCGAGATGTCCTACGTGGACATGGCCGACCGGGCGGCGAACCTGTCCAGCGCGCTCGGCGCGATCGCCCGGATCCCCAAGCCGGTGGTCGCCGCGATCACCGGGTACGCCCTGGGTGGCGGCTGTGAGCTGGCGTTGGCCTGTGACTGGCGGGTGGTCGCCGAGGACGCCAAGCTCGGCCAGCCGGAGATCAAGCTGGGCATCATCCCGGGTGCGGGCGGCACCCAGCGGCTGGCCCGGCTGGTCGGCCCGGCCCGCGCAAAGGACCTGATCATGTCGGGGCGGATGGTCGACGCGCAGGAGGCGCTGCGCATCGGTCTGGCCGACCGGGTCGCCCCGGCCGCGGAGGTGTACGACACCGCCGTCGCGTTGATCACTCCGTACCTGACCGGGCCGGTGCAGGCGCTGCGCGCGGCGAAGCTGGCGGTCGACGGCGGCCTGGACATGGACCTGAACTCGGGCCTGGCCTGGGAGAGTCAGCTCTTCGCGGCCCTGTTTGCCACCGACGACCGGCGCGAGGGCATGGCGGCCTTCGTCGAGAAGCGCAAGCCGGGCTTCACCGGCCGCTGATCCGTCGCTTCCCGGCCCGACGGCCCCTGAGGTCGGCCACGTCCACTGGCCGGGGCCGCGGTCGCAGGGCCAAGTGACTGGCCGGTAACCTGTGATCCCGGCCACGGACGATGGGAGCGACATGACGGAGCGGATCGAGGGTCACGGCGGCGAGTTGGCGCTCGCGGCACTACGCGCGCACGGCGTACGGGAGATGTTCACGCTGTCCGGTGGGCATGTCTTCCCGCTCTACGACGCCGCGTACAAGACCGACTTCCCGATCTACGACGTCCGGCACGAGCAGTCCGCGGTCTTCGCCGCCGAGGCGGTGGCCAAGCTCCAGCGCCGTCCTGGCCTCGCCGTGCTCACCGCCGGGCCCGGTGTCACCAACGGCATCTCCGGCATGACCAGCGCGTTCTTCAATGCCTCGCCGGTGCTGGTGCTCGGCGGGCGCGCGCCAGCGTTCCGCTGGGGCTCGGGCAGCCTCCAGGAGATGGACCACCTGCCGCTGGTCGCTCCGGTCACCAAGCACGCCGAGACGGTGTTCAGCACCGACGACATCCCGCGTGCGGTGGGTGCGGCGCTGAACGCCGCGCTCACCCCGCACCGCGGCCCGGCCTTCCTCGACTTTCCGCTGGAGACGGTCTTCTCGGTCGCGGAGGCCGAGCTGCCGACCGTGACTGGTGTCGACCCGATCGCGCCGGACCCGGAGGAGGTCGGCCGCGCGGCGATGCTCATCGCCGGGGCGCAGCGGCCGGTCATCATCGCCGGCTCCGACGTGTACGCGGGCGACGCGGTCGCCGCGCTGCGCGAGGCGGCCGAGGCGTTGCAGGTGCCGGTCTTCACCAACGGCATGGGTCGCGGCTCGCTCCCGCCGGAACACCCGCTGGCGTTCGCCAAGGCCCGCCGGGCCGCGCTCTCCGGCGCCGACGTGGTCGTGGTGGTGGGCACCCCGCTGGACTTCCGGCTCAGCTTCGGTGACTTCGGCGACGCCAAGGTGGTGCACATCGTCGACGCCCCCAGCCAGCGGGCGACGCACGTGCAGCCGGCCGTCGCCCCCGCCGGTGACCTGCGCCTGATCCTGTCCGCGCTGGCCGACCACTCCGGTGACCGGGCCGACCACGCCGACTGGATCGCCGACCTGCGCGTCGCCGAGGACGCGGCGAAGGCTCGGGACGCCGCGGAGATGGCCGCCGAGACCGACCCGATCCGTCCGGCCCGGATCTACGGCGAGCTGCGTCGGGCGCTCGCCCCGGACGCGATCACCATCGGCGACGGCGGCGACTTCGTGTCGTACGCCGGGCGGTACCTGGAGCCGGCCCAGCCCGGCACGTGGCTGGACCCGGGCCCGTACGGCTGCCTGGGCACCGGGATGGGCTACGCGATGGGGGCCCGGGTCAGTCACCCGGACCGGCAGATCTGCGTGCTGATGGGCGACGGCGCGGCCGGCTTCTCGCTGATGGACGTCGAGTCGCTGGTCCGCCAGAAGCTGCCGGTGGTGATCGTCGTCGGCAACAACGGCATCTGGGGGCTGGAGAAGCACCCGATGCGGGCCATGTACGGCTACGACGTGGCCGCCGACCTCCAGCCGGAGCTGCGGTACGACACCGTGGTCAGCGCGCTCGGCGGGGCGGGGGAGACGGTCGCCAAGGCGGCCGACCTGGGCCCGGCACTCCAGCGGGCGTTCGACTCGGGAGTGCCGTACCTGGTGAACGTGCTCACCGACCCGACCGACGCGTACCCCCGGTCGTCGAACCTGGCCTGAGTCGCACCCGCCGCCGCCGTCGCTCCCGCGCCGGCGGCGGCGGCCTGCTCACACCTCCGGTCGGTCACCCTCGCGCGGCGGCTCACCGTCGCGGCGGCGCAGGTCGTCCTCGCGTCGCCGCAGGTCTTCCTCCCAGCGTTGGAACAGCTCCTGGTCCTGCTGCTGGGCGCGTTCCTCGACCGAGCGCAGGAACTCCGGGTCGTCGTCGGGGGCCACCGGCCGAGGGCGCTGCCGTTCTGCGCCGCCGGTGCCGCCCGGCCAGCCCTTGCGGGCGCCGGGGGTGGGCTCGCGGCCGACGATGAACCAGGCGATCGAGCCGACCAGCGGGAAGAACAAGATGATCAGCACCCAGGCGATCCGGGGAAGGGCGCGGATCTTGCCCTCCTCGGCGGAGAGGCAGCTGATCAGCGCGCAGACGGCGAGGACAATCTGCACCAGGAAGAGGAGTACGCCAAGCCGGGCCATGCACCCATGATGACGCACCGGATCGCGTCACCCTAGTCCGCGCAGGACCAGCAGCACTCCCAGTAACGCCAGCACCACGGTGCCCGCCGTGACCAGGGGCAGTGTCCGGCCGCCGGTGCGGGCCGGACCGGTGCCGGTGCCCCGGGGCCAGCAGAGCACCAGCAGGGCGCCCCACACCAGAACGGTGCCGCCGGCGATCAACGCACCGGTCGGCTCGCCGGTCGACGCCAGCCGGACGGCGAGCACTGTCACCACGGTCACCGTGAGCAGGGTGCGCCGCCAGGCCAGCCGGGTCCGCTCCGGTTGCAGCCCCGGGTCGCGTCCGGTGCTCACCGCCCGCCGACCGCCCGCATCAGGACGGCGGCCACCAGCAGCAACGCGCCGACGCCGACGGCGAGCGCCAGGATGGCGGGGAACCGGGACGCGGGCAGTTCCTGACCGAGCCGGATGGCCCGCTCGGTACGCGCCCAGTGGTCCACAGCGCGGATCGCGACCGCCGCGCCGAGCAGCAGCAACGCCACCGCGATCACCTCCCGCAGGTGGCTCATCGGCAGGGGCGGCAGGAACTGCGCGGCGGCCAACCCGCCTCCGACCAGCGCCAACCCGGTGCGCAGCCAGGCGAGGAAGGTCCGTTCGTTGGCCAGGGAGAAGCGGTAGTCAGGTGTTTCACCAACCGAGCCCAGTTCCGCCGGGTCGAACCACCGCTTGATCGCCTCCCACACAGTGGGAGATTATCCGCTTCCCATCCCGCTTAGCCTGGGCCGGTGACTGATCTCGACATCCTGACGCTGCGGACCGCCTACGACAACCAACTCCGCCCGGAGATCCCCGACCCGGTTCCGGCCGGCGTGACTGTGGAGCGGGACGGGCCGCTGGTGCGGATCACCGGGCTCGACTCCGGTGGGTTCATCACGTACCGCGACCTGGGCGGGTTGACCGGCGACGCGCTGGACGAGCTGATCGCCCGGCAGGTGCGGTTGTGCCGTGAGCGGAGCGAGTCGGCGGAGTGGAAGCTCAACGAGCACGACGAACCGGCGGACCTGGCGGACCGGCTGCGCGCGGCCGGCTTCGTACCGGAGGACCGGGAGACCGTCGTGGTCGGCCCGGTCGCGCCGCTGGCCGCCGCGCTGCCGGTCGTCCCCGAGGGGGTACGCCTGCGTGAGGTGACCTCCCGGGAGGACCTGGAGCGGATCGCCGCCATGGAGGAGGAGGTCTGGCGGGAGGACCGCTCGCACCTCGTGTGGGGCCTGGCCAAGGAGATCGACGCCGACCCAAACTCGATCACCATCGTGGTGGCCGAGGCGGACGAGACTGTGGTGAGTGCCGGCTGGGTGCGGTTCCCGGCGAACACCGGCTTCGCCACCCTGTGGGGCGGCTCGACCCTGCCGCAGTGGCGGCGCCGGGGCATCTACCGGGCGTTGGTCAACTACCGGGCGCGACTGGCCGAGCAGCGCGGTCGGACGCTCATGCAGGTCGACTGTTCCGAGGACAGCCGGCCCATCCTGCAGCGGCTCGGCCTCGTCGCGGTCACCACCACCACCCCGTACGTCTACACTCCGTGATCATGGAGCAGCGGTTGACGGACGAGGAGCGGCTGACCCTCAAGACCGGTGCCTTCGGCGCCGTCTTCCTGGTCTCCAACGCCGACCCCGGTGTCCTGGGGGTGATCCGGGAGAGCATCGCCGCGTCCGGCGCGCTGGCCGACGCCAGTGGCACGGTCAAGGAGGCGTTGACCACCGGCCCGCTGCCGCGACTTCCCCGGGACTCGCAGCTGGAGATCGAGTCGGTGGTGCTGCCGGCGTTGGGGCAGGCGGTGCGGATCCTGCGGGAGAAGTCCCCACGGGACGTGGACGCGTACCGCGAACTGGTGTTGGCCGCCGCGGACCAGGTGGCCCGGGCGCACGACGGGGTGGCGCCCGCCGAGGCGGCGGCCATCGACCAGATCCGGGTCGCCCTGGCCGAGCCGGCCTGACCATCTGCGCGTCGGTGAGCTGTGTCACTCTGAGTGCTGCGGGAGCACAACCTACTGGCAGGTAACATTGCGCCGTGGGCAACTGCACAACCGCCCGCGGTTGACCTGGCGTCGACCGACGCGCGACGCTGCGCCCCAGACCGGGCGAGCGAATCGCAACACCACACAGGAGGGTCGTCGAAGCGCGATGAACATCGTCGTACTCGTCAAGCAGGTGCCTGATTCGGGCGCGGACCGCAACCTGCGCAATGACGACAACACCGTCGACCGCGGTTCGGCGAACAACGTGATCAACGAGATGGACGAGTACGCCATCGAGGAGGCGCTGAAGATCAAGGAGGCGCACGGCGGCGAGGTCACCATCCTGACCATGGGTCCGGACCGGGCGACCGAGTCGATCCGCAAGGCGCTCTCCATGGGCCCGGACAAGGCCGTGCACGTGCTGGACGACGCCCTGCACGGCTCGTGCGCCGTCGCCACCTCGAAGGTGCTCGCCGCCGCTCTCGGTCAGCTCAATGCCGACCTGGTCATCTGCGGTGCCGAGTCCACCGACGGTCGGGTCCAGGTCATGCCGCACATGATCGCCGAGCGGCTGGGCGTCGCGGCGCTCACCGGTGCCCGCAAGCTCACCGTCGACGGCGCGACGCTGACCGTCGAGCGGCAGACCGAGGAGGGCTACGAGGTGGTCACCGCCTCCACCCCGGCCGTGGTCTCCGTCTGGGACACCATCAACGAGCCGCGCTACCCCTCCTTCAAGGGCATCATGGCCGCCAAGAAGAAGCCGGTGCAGACGCTCTCGCTGGCCGAGCTCGGGGTCGCGGCCGACGAGGTGGGCTTCGACGGCGCCACCAGCGCCGTCGTCGAGCACACCAAGCGCCCCCCGCGCTCCGGCGGCGCCAAGATCACTGATGAGGGCGAGGGCGGCGTCAAGCTGGTCGAGTTCCTCGCCACCGAGAAGTTCGTGTGAGAGGGGGGTCTGACATGTCCGAGGTTCTCGTCGTCGTCGAAGCCACCAAGGAATTCGGCGTCAAGAAGGTCACCCTGGAAATGCTCACCCTCGCGCGTGAGCTGGGCACCCCGAGCGCGGTGGTGCTGGGCGGCGCCGGCGCCGCCGAGGCGCTGAGCGGCAAGCTGGGCGAGTACGGCGCGGAGAAGATCTACGCCGCCGAGGGTGACGAGATCGACGGCTACCTGGTGGCCCCCAAGGCGACAGTGCTGGCCGAGTTGGTCAAGCGGGTGCAGCCGGCCGCCGTGCTGCTGGCGTCGGCCCAGGAGGGCAAGGAGATCGCCGCCCGGCTCGCCGTCAAGCTCGACAACGGCATCCTGACCGACGTGGTCGGCCTGGACGCCGACGGCACCGCGACCCAGGTCGCCTTCGCCGGCTCCACCATCGTCAAGTCCAAGGTCACCAGGGGCCTGCCGTTGGTCACCGTCCGGCCCAACTCGGTCACCCCCGCCCCGGCGGCGGCCACCCCGGCGATCGAGCAGCTCAGCGTGTCGGTCACCGACACCGACAAGCTGGCCACTGTCGTCGAGCGGGTCGCCGAGCAGAAGGGCTCCCGCCCCGAGCTGACCGAGGCCGGCGTGGTCGTCTCCGGCGGTCGGGGCGTCGGCAACGCCGACAACTTCAAGCTGGTCGAGGAGCTGGCCGACCTGCTCGGCGGCGCCGTCGGCGCGTCCCGCGCGGCCGTCGACTCCGGCTTCTACCCGCACCAGTTCCAGGTGGGCCAGACCGGTAAGACGGTCTCCCCGCAGCTCTACGTCGCCCTCGGCATCTCCGGTGCCATCCAGCACCGGGCCGGCATGCAGACCTCGAAGACCATCGTCGCGGTCAACAAGGACGGCGAGGCGCCGATCTTCGAGCTGGCCGACTTCGGGGTGGTGGGCGACCTGTTCAAGATCGTCCCGCAGGCCGCCGAGGAGATCCGCAAGCGCAAGTAAGCCAGCGATACGCCAGTGGCCGCCCGTGCGAACGGGCGGCCACTGCCGTATGGGAGCTGATCGGCGAGCCGGGGAGCTGAGCCGGCCCGCCGATCAGCCCGTCAGGGAGCCCCTCAGCAGGCTGTCGCCGGAGTGGCGGGTGTTGTTGTCGTACCGCTCGGCGGAGACGTCGACCACCGAGTAGCTCTTGAGGTCGACATTCGGGGGCAGGGGTAGCAGCGCGTCCGAGCCGCCACCCAGGGTGCCGACCGAGAACATCTCCATCGTCGTCGGATTGATGAGCCAGACCTCGTAGTACCCCGTGACGCTCGGGAGATTCGCCACATGCAGATGTAGTTGGCCGTTCTTCAAGACCCGGGCGTCACCCTTGGCCGTCGGCGGGGTCGCCCCGTACGCCGCCAGCGGCGCGCTCGCCACCACCGCCGGCGTGGGGGTGGGCGTCGGATCGTCCGGTCGGAGCACCGAGACGGTGCCCACCACGCCGACCGCCGCGGCGGCGGCCGCGGTCACCGCGGTGGCCACCCAACCGGACCAGCCGCGACCCCGACGGGATCGCCGCGCCGGGTCCAGTCGGGTCACCGTCGACTCGGCCGCCGCGCCGAAGGCCTGCTCGGCCGTCGTGATGTCGGCCTGCCCGGGCACCCGGTGCCGACGGGTCTCGGTCAGCAACGGCCCGGCCTCCGCCGCCCTGACCTGGGCTTCGATGCCCTGCCAGACGTGCTCCGGCGGGTCGGGCAGGTCGGCCAGGCCCTGCGTCTCGGTGCCGAGCCCCGCCACCTGCTGAAGGCTCGCGACCTCCGCACGGCAGAGCGCGCAGGTGCCGAGGTGGGTGCTCTCCCTGTCGTCCGCCTCGCTCTCACCGAGTGCCAGAAATACCAGCCGGTCGTGGTCCAGGTGCTGCACCGTCCACCTCCCATCTGCGCTTCAAGCTCGCCATGCCGCGTCGGATGTGACTCTTCACGGTGCCCAACGGCACGCCCGTCACCGTGGCTATCTGCTGGTGTGTCAGGTCGTCGTAGAAGGCCAGCTCCAGCATCCGCCGCTGGTCGTCCGGGAGACGAGCCAGCTCGTCGGCGATCACCAACCGGTCCACCACGCGGTCCGGATCCGGCTGGGTCTGCGCCGGCTCGGGCAGTTGTCGGACCGTCTCCACCACCCGGGTCTCCCGGGCCGAGGCGCGCATCCGGTCGATCACCTTCCGCCGGCCGATGCCGAGCAACCAACCGATCAGCGACCCCTTGGCCGGGTCGAACGTGTCGCGACCCAACCAGGCGGCGACGAACGTCGCCTGGGTGACGTCCTCGGCGTCGCTGCGGTTCGCCAGCATGGACGTGGCCAGGTGGAGCACGGCACGACCGTAGCGGTCGTACGCCTCGCGGAGCGCCACGTCGTCACCGGCGCGGAACCTGCGGTCGAGGTCGTCCACCGGAGGGTCCGGTTCCTGTCGTAGCGCCGTCATCGGGCGGCTCGCCTTCGATGGGGCATGCCCGACTGTAGCTGCCACAGTCCCCGCCCCACTTCCCCGGTCGATGTCATCTCACCAGCTCTTCGTTCCCCGACCCCGTTCCGGATGCGGTCCGGGCCGGAAAAGAAAAGTGCCTCCGGGGCGCATCCACCCGTCCGACAGCCGGCGTAACCCGTTCTGCAAGCCAGGCCTGACGAATCAGCACCAAATATCAGGAGGCAGACATGCAGTTCTCGTACTTCCGTCGGGTCGCCGCGGGCGGCGCGGTCGCCGCGCTGGCCTTCGCCGGTGTGGGCGCCCTCACCGCCGGCCCCGCGTACGCCGCCACGTCGAAGGTCTCCGTCGTGCACGGCATCCCGGACACCCCGGTCGACGTCTACGTCAACGGCAAGAAGACGCTGGACAACTTCAAGCCCGGCGACGTCGCCGGCCCGCTGAACCTCGAGGAGGGCGACTACGACATCGCGCTCACCAAGCCGGGCGAGCCGATCGGCAGCGCGATCCTGACTGTCGACAACGCCGCGGTGCCCGGCGGTGCAAACATCAGCATCGCGGCCCACCTCGACGCCGCCGGCCAGCCGAAGATCACTCCGTTCGTGAACGACGTCTCGAAGGTCGACGCCGGCAAGGCCCGGCTGATCGTCCGGCACACCGCCGCCGCCCCGGCGGTCGACGTCCGCGCCGGTGGCACCCCGGTCTTCGAGGACCTCACCAACCCGAACGAGGCCAAGGGCGACGTCGACGCTGGCGAGGTGAAGGCGGACGTGGTGCTGGCCGGCACCGACACCGTGGCCATCGGCCCGGCGGACCTCAACCTCAAGGAGGGCACCGCCACGATCGTCTACGCGATCGGCTCCGCCGAGGGCAAGACCCTCGACGTGGTGGCCCAGACCATCACCGGCCTGCACTCCGCCCCGGGCGGCGTGCCCAGCGGTGACGGCGGCCAGGCCGGCACGGGCGTGGACACCTGGTGGTACGTGCTCACCGGTGCCGGCGTACTCCTGCTGCTTGGTGGTGGGGTGCGGATGGCGACCGCGCGGACCGGCCGCAAGTGACGGTGCGCAATCGCGGCGCGCTGGCGGCCCTGGCCGCCGGCGTTGCCGCGCTCACCGCCGCCGCTCTGGTGGCGTGCGCCAACCAGCCGGCCGGGACGGTGGGGGCCGAGGAGGCGAGCACGCTGGCCAGCCCCGCACCGACCGCCGCCAGTGCCCCGTCGGTGCCGGTGACCACGGGTGAACTGCCCGCCGGTCCGAAGATCGTCCCGCCGGTGCGGCTGCTGATCCCGGAGATCGGCGTCACCGCCACCGTCAACGCGGTCGGCATCAACGAGCGGACCAACGAGTTCGAGGTGCCGCCGAGCGTCGACCAGATCGGCTGGTACCGCTACGGCCCCGGCCTGGAGACGGAGACCGGCTCGGTGGTCATCGCCGGTCACGTGGACAGCGCCAAACAGGGTAAGGGGGCGTTCTTCCGGCTGCGTGAGCTGGACCAGGGCGACACGTTGACAGCGACCGGCAGCGACGGTGAGACGCGGCGCTACCGGGTCGTCGCCCGGGAGGAGTACGCCAAGACCAAGATCCCGCTGGACCGGTACTTCGCCCGCGACGGCAAGCCGCGGCTGACCCTGATCACCTGTGGTGGGCCGTTCGACGCCAAGGCGCGCAAGTACCGCGACAACATCGTCGTCACCGCGGTGCCTGCCTGACCGGGCCCGCGCGCATCGGGCCGGGGTGGAGTTCCACCCCGGCCTTTGCGTGCGGTCCCCTCCGGCATCCGGTCCCCAAGGTGTCGGCCGTACGCTGAACGGCGATGGCTTACCTGGATCACGCGGCGACCACTCCCATGCTCGATGAGGCACTGGAGGCGTACGTCGCTACCGCCCGCGAGGTCGGCAACGCGTCCTCCCTGCACGCGGCGGGCCGCCGTGCCCGCCGCAGGGTCGAAGAGTCACGCGAACGGGTGGCCGCGGTGCTGGGCGCCCGGCCCTCTGAGGTGATCTTCACCGGTGGTGGCACGGAGAGCGACAACCTCGCGGTCAAGGGCGTCTTCTGGGCCCGGCGAGCAGCCCGGCCCGACCGCCGCCGGGTGGTCTCCAGCGCCGTCGAGCACCACGCGGTGCTGGACGCGGTCGACTGGCTGGCCCAGCACGAGGGCGCCGAGGTCGGCTGGCTGCCGGTGGACGCCGTCGGTCGGCTCGACCCGCAGACCCTGCGCGCGGAGTTGGCCGCGCACGCCGACGAGGTGGCCGTGGTCACCGCGATGTGGGCGAACAACGAGGTGGGCACCGTCCAGCCGGTGGCCGAGCTGGCCGCCGTCGCCGCCGAACACGGTGTGCCCTTCCACACCGACGCCATCCAGGCGGTCGGTCAGGTGCCCGTCGACTTCGGCGCCAGCGGGGTGGCCGCGCTGACCGTCACCGGGCACAAGTTGGGCGGCCCGACCGGGGTGGGCGCGCTGCTGCTCGCCCGGGACGTGCCGGCCACGCCGCTGCTGCACGGCGGCGGCCAGGAACGCGACATCCGCTCCGGCACCCTCGACACCGCCGGCATCGTCGCCTTCGCTGTCGCCGTGGAGACGGCCGTTAAGGGCCAGCAGGAGTACGCGGCCCGGGTGGCGGCGCTCCGCGACGACCTGATCGAGCGGGTCCGCCAGGCGGTGCCCGAGGTGGTCTACAACGGTGACCCGACCGATCGGCTGCCCGGCAACGCGCACTTCTCCTTCCCCGGCTGCGAGGGCGACGCGCTGCTGCTCCTGCTCGACGCGCAGGGGATCGCCTGCTCGACCGGCTCCGCCTGCTCGGCCGGGGTGGCCCAGCCCTCGCACGTGCTGCTGGCGATGGGCGCCGACGACGACCGCGCCCGCTCCTCGCTGCGCTTCACCCTGGGCCACACCAGCACCCAGGCCGACATCGACGCCCTCATCGCGGCCCTCCCGGCGGCGGTCGACCGGGCCCGCCGAGCCGCCGCCCTCCGCACCCCCCGCTGACCGCCCTTCCGTCCCCGCGATCTTGCAGTTTCGGTTGACGGTTCGCGGCCTTCCGCGGCATATGTCGCCGCAGAAACTGCAAGATCGCGGGGGTGGGTGTGCGGGCTCCGCGGGTTTTCGGGGCTGGTGGATAGGGTTGTCGTGGGGGACGGGGAAGGGAGTGGGCCGGTGAGGGTTCTGGCGGCGATGTCGGGTGGGGTTGACTCGGCCGTGGCGGCGGCGCGGGCGGTGGCTGCCGGACACGATGTGACCGGTGTGCACCTGGCGCTCGCCCGTAACCCACAGACCTATCGGACCGGGGCGCGGGGCTGCTGCACCCTGGAGGATTCCCGGGACGCCCGCCGGGCGGCCGACGTGATCGGCATCCCGTTCTACGTGTGGGACATGGCCGACCGCTTCCACGAGGACGTGGTCGACGACTTCGTCGCCGAGTACGCCGCCGGCCGTACGCCGAACCCCTGCCTGCGTTGCAACGAGAAGATCAAGTTCGCCGCGGTGCTGGACCGGGCGGTGGCCCTGGGCTTCGACGCGGTGGTGACCGGGCACCACGCCCGCCTCGGCGCGGACGGGCTGCTGCGGCGCAGTGTCGACCTGGCCAAGGACCAGTCGTACGTGCTCGCCGTGCTCACCCGCGAGCAGCTCGACCGGTCGATCTTCCCGCTCGGTGACTCGACCAAGGCGCAGGTCCGCGCCGAGGCCGCCGAGCGTGGCCTGGCCGTGGCCGACAAGCCGGACTCACACGACATCTGCTTCATCGCCGACGGGGACACCCGCGGCTTCCTGGCCGGCCGGCTCGGTGAGGCGCCCGGCGACGTGGTGGACGCCTCCACCGGCGCGGTCGTCGGCAGTCACAGCGGCGCGTACGCGTACACGGTGGGGCAGCGTCGCGGGCTGCACCTGGACCGGCCCGCCCCGGACGGCCGGCCACGCTACGTGCTC
This sequence comes from Micromonospora sp. NPDC127501, assembly GCF_040302185.1. Lineage (NCBI taxonomy): Bacteria > Bacillati > Actinomycetota > Actinomycetes > Micromonosporales > Micromonosporaceae > Micromonospora > Micromonospora sp. NPDC127501. Next base: position 121,706 of record NZ_JBEORJ010000013.1, read on the forward strand.
TCCATCACGCCGAAGACCAACACGGTGACGGTCGGCCCGGCCGAGGCCCTGGACGTGTCCGACGTGCACGCCGTACGTCCCGTCTGGACCGGCGGCGCCCGTCCGGACGCCCCGGTCGAGTGCGAGGTGCAGTTGCGCGCGCACGGCGACGTGGTGCCGGCGACCGTCGCGCTCGACGGTGACCGGCTGCACGCCGAGTTGCGCCGACCGGTTCGCGGCGTCGCCGCCGGCCAGGCAGTGGTGGCGTACCGACCGGACCCGGCCGGCGACGTGGTCCTCGGCTCCGCGACCATCACCGGCTGACCGCACGGCCCGGGTGTTCGCGGGATAGCCTTCGCCAGTGACAGATCAGGCGTGGCCCTGGCCGGCCGGCGCGGCAACCGGAATTGGTTCGCTGCCCGGCACCGACATCGGCGAGGCTCAGCGGGTGGTCCTCGGTGAGCTTCCCGAGCTGCCCCACCTGCCCGAGTTGCCGGCCCGTGGCCCCGGAGCGGACATGATCGGCCGGTCCGCCGGGCTGCTCGTCGAGCTGCCGGTCGAGGTGTACGCGGGGCGGTGGCGGGTCGCCCCACGCCCGGGCCGCGACCTGCGCCGGGCCCGTGACCTGATGGAACGCGACCTGGACCAGCTCGCCGAGCAGGCCGAGGGGTACGCCGGGCCGATCAAGGTGCAGGCCGCCGGCCCGCTCACGCTGGCCGCCTCCCTGGAGTTGCCGATCGGTGGCCGACTGCTGCGCGATCCCGGCGCGGTCCGCGACCTGACCGGCTCCCTCGCCGAAGGGCTGCGCGCGCACGTCGCGGCGGTCGCCCGCCGGCTGCCCCAGGCATCGGTGCTGCTGCAACTGGACGAGCCGTCACTGCCGACCGTGCTGGCCGGGCGGGTGCCGACCGAGAGCGGTCTGGGCGCGTACCGGGCGGTCGAGTCGGTGGACGCCGCCGCCCTGCTGCGCACCGTCGTCGAGGCGGTCGGGGTGCCGACGCTGGTGCACTGCTGCGCCCCGGACGTGCCGCTGGAGCTGATCCGCTCCACCGGCGCCGTCGCGGTCGCCCTCGACCTGGACCTGGTCACCAAGCTCGACCCGCTGGGCGAGGCGATCGACGCCGGCCTCGGGTTGCTGGCCGGGGCCGCGCCGACCCGGCCGCCGTCGGCCGGTGGCGCGCCGACCTCCGCGCAGATCGCCGACCGGGTACGCCAGGTCTGGGACCGCCTCGGCTTCCCTCGTCGCCAACTCGCCGAGCAGGTGGTGCTCACCCCGGCCTGCGGCCTCGCCGACGCCACCCCGGAGTACGCGCGGGCGGTGCTCGCCGCCTGCCGGGACGCCGGCCGGCGCCTCGCCGAGGACTGAGGTTTCCTGTCGTACCCGGTGGGCAGGATGACGGTCATGATTGGACAGCTGCGTTCAGTGGTGATCGACTGCCCGGATCCGCGGGCGTTGGCGGCGTTCTACGCCGAGCTGCTCGGCGTACCGCTCGCCGAGGGCGACTCCGATGACGACTGGGTGGTGCTGGGCGGCCCACCCGGTCACCAGCCGCGCCTCGCCTTCCAACAGGCGCTCAACCTGCGCCCACCGGCCTGGCCGGATCCGGAGCGCCCACAGCAGTTCCACCTCGACGTGACGGTGGACGACATCGAGGCCGCCGAGAAGGCGGCGCTCGCGCTGGGTGCTCGGCGGCTGCCAGGTGAGGGCGAGGGCTTCCGGGTCTACGCCGATCCGGCCGGCCACCCGTTCTGCCTCTGCTGGGACTGAGCCGTGGGTTGCGGCGGCCGGGCATCATGGCCGCCGTGATCCCCACATCTGCGCTTCGCGCCTCCGGCTCGCTCTTCGGCCTCGCCTACGGTGACGCGCTGGGCAAGCCGACCGAGTTCCTGACCGTCGCCGAGATCGAGCGCCGGTACGGCCCGGCCGGTCCGCGCGAGCTGACCGGCGAGCCGGCACTGGTCACCGACGACACCCAGATGGCGCTGGCGGTGGGTTGGGCGCTGCACGAGGCGCCGTCGTTCACGCCGGAGGCGGTGGAGCCACTGCTGCGGCGACGCTTCCTGGCCTGGGCGGTCAGCCCGGACAACAACCGTGCCCCGGGCATGACCTGCCTGCGCGCCTGCGCCGAGCTGAGCCGTGGGGTGCGCTGGCAGGAGGCGACGGTGGTCGGCTCGAAGGGCTGCGGGGCGAACATGCGGGTCACCCCGGTCGGGTTGCTCGACGTGGACCTCGACACGCTCGCCGGGTTGGCCCAGTTGCAGGCCGGGCTGACCCACGGCCACCCGACCGGGCTGGCCGCCAGCGAACTCACCGCGTACGCGGTCTTCGCGCTGCGCGCGGGCGCTTCGCTGCCCGACCTTCCCGCGCTGCTCACCGAGCGGGCACTGTCCCAGCGCCTGGTCTACCGCGAGCGGTGGCTGGGCGACCTCTGGCAGCGCGCCGGTTCCGGTTCTCCGCAGGAGTTCATCGCCCAGGGCTGGGACGAGTGTCTGGCGGTGCTGGGCCGACTGACCAACACCCTGGCGCAACCGGACGACGGTGGTGACCCGTGTCAGGCCACCGGGGAGGGCTGGGTGGCCGAGGAGGCGCTGGCCACCGCGCTGCTCTGCGCCGTACGGCACGCCGACGACCCGGTCGCGGCGCTGGCCCGAGGCGCGACCACCGCCGGCGACTCCGACTCGATCGCCGCCCTGGCCGGCGCGTTCGTGGGCGCGGCCGTCGGCATGACCGCCTGGCCGCGCGAATGGGCCACCCGCATCGAGTACGCGGACCAGCTGGCCACGCTCAGCGCGGCCTGGGACTGATCCGGCCCGGCCCGGCTCGGCTCGGGTGGTCCGCGGGATGGTCGAGGGTGGTCAGGAGGTGGGGAGGTGGCGCAGGCTGCGGACTTTTCGCCACAGGTCGGCGTCGCAGCGGCCGGCGTGGTCGGCGAAGGCGGCCGAGCTGAGTCGGATCGGCTCGGTGAGGCTGAGGTAGCTGTCGTGCTCCGCGCCCGGGTCCCAGTCCCGGGTGGGGATCCGCACGTGGTCGTCCCGGTCGCTCTTGTCCTGGCTGGTGATCTTCAGGACGTCGGCGCCCCGGGAGTCGGCGCGCAGCACCAGGCACGGGCGCACCTTCGACCCGCTGCCGTCGGCGTACGGCACGTCGGCCCACCAGATCTCGCCGGGCGCCGGGGCGTCGCCGTGCCGGTCGGTGTCGCGCGAGCGGCGTTTGGTGGACGGCCGTTCGGCGCCACGGGGCCGCGGCGGGGTGGAACGACGGCCACCGGTGCCGCCCCGACCCGGCCGGGGGCCCGGACGGCGGTTGGCCACCCGGTGCCGCCAACTGTTCCACGCCCAGCCGGCGGCCACGGCCAGCAGGATCGCCACCGCCCAGAGCAGTGCCTCAGGCATCCGTACCTCCGCGTCCCGGCGACCCGCCGGTCGCACCGTCCGGCGATCCTTGCACGCCGCCGCCCGTGCCGCCCGCCAACCACACCGCGGCCGCCCCACCGCCGCGCTGCACGCAACCTCGACGCCGCCATGCCCACGGCGGCATTCGACCGTCACCCTTGATCACCTGATGGTCAGTAGCTGGATCGGCCCGTCGACGGCTAGTGAGCATCACGTGATCACCGGATGCGGCTGAGGGCGACGTCGCTTCGGGCGCGGGTGGGCGGCGGATTGTCCCACCGGCCCGATACGGTGCCGGAGTAGCGTGATCAGGGAGGTCGCAGGCGTGTCCGAAGGTGGCGGTGTGTCCGAGGAGCAGATCGGTCAGCAGGTCAGCCCGGCGCAGGAGGCGGCGGCCGGGGCTGAGCCCACGCCGCAGGCCCGGGAACGGCACGCCGCGCTCAGTCAGGAGTTGACCGAGCACCAGTACCGCTACTACGTGCTGGACGCGCCGACCATCCCCGACGCCGATTTCGACAGGCAGTTGCGCGAGCTGGAGGCACTGGAGGAGGAGTTTCCGGCGCTGCGGACGCCCGACTCGCCGACCCAGCGGGTGGGTGGCACGTTCTCCACCGACTTCACCCCTGTCACCCATGCCGAACGGATGCTCTCGCTCGACAACGCCTTCGCCGACGAGGAGTTGGCGGCCTGGGCCGAGCGGGTCGAACGGGACGCGGGCGGTCCGGTGCCCTACCTGTGCGAGCTGAAGGTCGACGGGCTGGCGATCAACCTGACCTACGAGAACGGCCGGCTGGTCCGGGCCGCCACCCGAGGCGACGGGCGCACCGGTGAGGACGTCACGGCAAACGTGCGCAGCATCCGGGACGTGCCCAGCCAACTCGTCCCGTCCGCCGAATTTCCGGACGTTCCCGAGCTGCTGGAGGTCCGGGGCGAGATCTACTTCCCGATCGCGGCGTTCGCCGATCTCAACGCGGGTCTGGTGGAGCAGGGCAAGGCACCCTTCGCCAACCCCCGCAACGCCGCCGCCGGCAGCCTGCGACAGAAGGATCCACGGGTCACCGCCACCCGGCCGCTGCGCCTGGTGGTGCACGGCATCGGCGCCCGCCGTGGGTTCCAGCCCACGGCGCAGTCCGAGTCGTACGCGGCACTGAAGTCGTGGGGGTTGCCGACCAGCGACCGGTGGCGGGTCGTCCCGGACCTGGCCGGCGTGGCGGAGTTCATCGCCTACTACGCCGAGCACCGGCACGACGTCGAGCACGAGATCGACGGTGTGGTGGTCAAGGTGGACCCGGTCTCCATCCAGGGCCGGCTCGGGTCCACCAGTCGTGCCCCGCGTTGGGCGATCGCCTTCAAGTACCCGCCGGAGGAGGTCACCACCAAGCTGCTCGACATCGACGTCAACGTGGGGCGCACCGGCCGGGTCACCCCGTTCGCCGTACTCGAGCCGGTGCGCGTGGCCGGTTCCACGGTCGCGCTCGCCACCCTGCACAACGCCCGCGAGGTGGAGCGCAAGGGGGTGCTGATCGGCGACACGGTGGTGCTGCGCAAGGCCGGCGACGTGATTCCCGAGGTGCTCGGCCCGGTGGTCGACCTGCGGCCCGCCGATGCTCGGCCGTTCGTCATGCCGACCAGTTGCCCGGCCTGCGGCACCCCGCTCGCACCGTCGAAGGAGGGCGACGTGGACATCCGTTGCCCCAACACCCGCAGCTGCCCGGCGCAGTTGCGGGAGCGGGTGTTCCACCTCGCCGGCCGGGGTGGGTTCGACATCGAGGTGCTCGGCTACAAGGGCGCGGCCGCCCTGCTCGACGCGGAGATCATCGGCGACGAGGGTGACCTCTTCCAGCTCGACGCCGAACAGCTGTCCCGGTCGCCGTTCTTCGTCAACAAGGACGGCAGCCTGGGCAGCAACGCCACCAAGTTGCTGGACAATCTCGCCGTCGCCCGGGAACGGGACCTGTGGCGGGTGCTGGTGGCACTCTCCATCCGGCACGTCGGCCCGACCGCGGCCCAGGCGCTCGCCCGGCACTTCCGTTCGATGGACGCCATCGACGCGGCCACCGAGGAGGAGCTGTCCTCCGTCGACGGGGTCGGGCCGACCATCGCGGCCAGCATCCGGGAGTGGTTCGCGGTGGACTGGCACCGCGAGGTGGTCCGCAAGTGGGCCGAGGCCGGCGTACGGATGGCGGAGGAGGCGGTCGACGAGGGGCCGCGCCCGTTGGAAGGGTTGACCGTGGTGGTGACCGGCACCCTCGCCGGTTATTCGCGAGACCAGGCCGCCGAGGCCGTGCAGAGCCGGGGCGGCAAGGTCAGCGGGTCGGTCTCCAAGAAGACGAGCTTCGTGGTGGTGGGGGACAACCCCGGGTCGAAGGCCGACAAGGCCGCCAGTCTCAAGGTGCCGGTGCTCGACGAGGACGGGTTCCGGCTCCTGCTGGACGCGGGCCCGGACGCCGCCCGGGAGGTCGCTCAGCTGGGCGGCTGACCCCGAAGGCGGCCGGCGCGGCGACTGGCCGCGTATACCAACTTAATTACGACTACGACCGATTCGTGACTGTCATACCGGGAAACTGGGGGCCGAGGGCGTTTCATTGGGTCACGGCGCGCACCGGCACGCCGATGGTCGGTCGGGAGGTGTGGTGGAGGTCGCCGATCCACGCAACTCGCTTCCTGCGGGACGGGTCGCACCGTTCGCCGCCTTCGTCGCCGGCATCCTGGCGGTCGCCGCGCTGACCGCTGCCGTTCCACTCGCGACGCTCCCCGGCGAGTTGTCCGAGTTGCCGGTGGCGTTCTGGACGATGGCCGCGCTCGCCGTCGTCTGCGACGCGCGCCCGTTCGTGCCGCCGGGGCGCCGGCAGACGTCGGCGGTGTTCCCGTCCACCTGCTTCACCTTCGCGATCCTGCTCGGCTGGGGTCTCGGCCCGGCGGTGGTGGTGCAGGCGGTGGGCGTCGTCGTCTCGGGTTGGCGGATGCGGCACGCCGTGTGGCGCACGGCGTTCAACGTCGGCCAGTACGCGTGTGCCCTCGCCGCCGCCTACGGCGTGATCCAGCTCGGCTCGGGCACCATCTTCTCCGGAGGGCGGTTGCACTGGACCGACGTGGCCGCCGTCGGCGGTGCCGCGCTGGCCTGGTTCGTCGTCAACTACGGGCTGGTCAGCTGGGCGGTGCGGCTGCGGTTCGGGGACCGCTGGTGGCCCACCGTCCGCCAGGGCCTCGGCTTCGAGTTGCTCTCCACCGGCTCGCTGCTGCTGCTCGCCCCGGTGCTGGTCGCGGCGGCGCGGGTCAGCGCCGCGCTGATCCCGCTGGTGCTGGTGCCGCTCTTCGCCGTCTACCGGATGGCGCGGTTGACCAACGAACAGCAGCACCTCGCCGCCGCCGACCCGCTGACCGGGCTGCCCAACCGCAAGGCCCTGCTGGCCGAGGTGGCCGAGCAGGTGCACCTGCATGCCGAGCGGACCGCCCGTGGTGAACCCGACGGGCAGCTCGCGCTCCTGCTGATCGACCTGGACCGTTTCAAGAACGTCAACGACGCCCTCGGGCACGCCGTGGGCGACCGGCTGCTGGTCGAGGTCAGCGCCCGGCTCACCGACATGCAGCCCCGACCACAGATGATCGCCCGGCTGGGCGGTGACGAGTTCGCCATCGTGATGACCGGGCTGACCGACGTCGGGCAGGCGCGGGAGTTGGCCGACCGGGTGGTCCAGGCGCTGGCCGAGCCGGTGCCGCTCGACGGGCTGCCGTTGGACGTGGGCGGGTCGATCGGGATCGCCCTCTTCCCGGAGCACGGCGAGGACTTCGCCACCCTGATGCGCCACGCCGACGTCGCGATGTACGACGCCAAACACCGCAACGACACGGTGGCCGTGTACGCCCCGGAGTCCGACCACAACTCCGCCGAGCGACTCGGCCTCCTCGCCGACCTGCGCCGCGTACTGGAGACCAGCCCCTCGGCCGAGGGGCCGTTCGACGCCGACGCCGAGTCGGCGGTTCAGGGGCAGGGCGACGGTACGCAGCCGGACGGGAACGGCCGGCACGGTGTGCCGGGCGACGCCGAGCGGACTGCCGACGTACCCCTTGTCGCGTCGGCGGAGGTGCGCGGCGGTGACGGTGCGGCGCTGCCCACCGGCGCCCCGGCCGAGGGCGCGCTGCCCACCGCGGCGTCGGACCGGTCCGCGCCAGCGGCGGACCCGGCGTCGGCGGTCGCCACGGCACGGCCGGGAGCTGCCCGGTGGTGGGCACGCCGTCGGCGCACCGAGGCCGAGCTGGTGCACTCCGATGAGCTGATCAATCGGATCGCCACCGGAGCCGACCCGATCCGGGGCCGCAACGCCCGTGCCACGGTCGCCGGCACCCGTTCCGGCCCGGTCCGTGAACGACGCGCCGGGGGCGGGATCGGTCGGCGGTCCCCGAACGGAAGCGCGGTGGGCAAGGGGCGCACCGGGGCTCGGCGGGACGTCGGGCCGGGTACGCCAGGGCAGCCCCTCGAATCGACCGGGTGGGCGCACGCGGACGATGAGCCGGCCGACGACGCCGGGGAAATCACCATGTACTACCAGCCGCAGATCGCCATCGCGAGCGGCGAGGTGGTCGGTGTCGAGGCCCTGCTGCGGTGGCGGCACCCCCGGCGGGGCATGGTCGACCCGGAGGAACTCATCCGGGTCGCCGAGCAGAGCGCCGTGATGCGACTGCTCACCCGTCGTGTCGTCGACGACGTGGTGGAGCAGCTCGCCAAGTGGTCGGCGGCCGGCATCGGCCTGCGCGCGGCGCTCAACGTGAGCGTGCGCGACCTGCACACCGGCGAGATCGCCGACCAGATCGCCGACCGGCTGGCCCGCTACGGGGTGCCGGCCGAGCGGCTTCAGGTGGAGATCACCGAGGGCGCGTTGATGGCCGACCCGCGCCGGGTGCTGGCCACCATCTCCCGCCTGCACCGGATCGGGGTGGCCATCGCGCTGGACGACTTCGGCACCGGCTACTCCTCGCTCCAGCACCTGCGCCGGTTGCCGCTGTCCGAGGTGAAGGTGGACCGGTCGTTCGTCCTCGGCATGGCCGACGACGCCGACGACGCGGCGATCGTCCGGTCGATGATCGAGCTGGCCGGCGCGCTGGGGCTGCGGGTGGTGGCCGAGGGTGTGGAGGACGAACGGACCTGGCGGATGCTGCACGCCGCCGGCTGCGACGCCGCTCAGGGCTGGTTCTACGCCCGGCCGATGCCGGCCGAGGAGTTGGTCACCTGGCTGGCCCGGTACCGGCCGGTCCGCCCGACCGGGGGGCACCCGCAGCCGGATGTCGCTCGCCGCCCCACCCGCTGACCCGGCACGAGGTCGCTGGAGGGGGAGTCGGGGACGCGGCACCGGAGCGGAACAATAGACTCGCTCCGGTCACCGCGTGTCACGCTCCACCTGTCGCGCGGCCGGCACACCGCCCGACCAGCAGGAATTCAGAAGGGGGCACGGATGGCCGCCATCTCCCGCGAGGAGGTCGCGCACCTGGCGCGCCTGTCGCGGCTCGCCGTCACCGAGGAGGAGCTGGACACGTTCGCCGGCCAGCTCGACGTGATCCTCCAGGCGGTCGCCCAGGTCGGCGAGGTCGCCGCCGCGGACATCCCGCCGACCTCGCACTCGGTGCCGCTGACCAACATCTTCCGCGAGGACGTCGTCACGCCGTGCCTGACCCCGGAGGAAGCGCTGTCGGGCGCGCCCGACGCTGAGGACCAGCGGTTCCGCGTACCGCGGATCCTGAGCGAGGATGTGGCCTCATGAGCGAGCGTCAGCGAGCGGATCAGCAGTGCAGCGCCGTGGTGCCTCATGGCGTCGCGGAGCGAAGCGGAGTGACGGCATGAGCGACTTGATCAGCATGACCGCGACGGAGATCGCGAGCCTGGTCGCCGGGGGCGAGACCTCGGCCGTCGAGGTGACCCAGGCGCACCTGGACCGGATCGCCGCGGTCGACGACCGGGTGCACGCCTTCCTGCACGTCGACACCGAGGGCGCGCTCGCCGCGGCCCGTGCGGTGGACGAGCGCCGGGCCGCCGGCGAAGAGCTGGGCCCGCTCGCCGGTGTGCCGGTCGCGGTCAAGGACGTGCTCGCCACCCGGGGCGTACCGACCACCGTGGGGTCGAAGATCCTGGAGGGCTGGCGCCCGCCGTACGACGCGACGATCGTGCAGCGGCTGCGGGAGGCCGGCACGGTGATGCTCGGCAAGACCAACATGGACGAGTTCGCGATGGGCTCCTCCACCGAATACTCGGCGTACGGCCCGACGCACAACCCGTGGGACCTGAGCCGGATCCCGGGTGGCTCGGGTGGTGGCAGCGCCGCCGCGCTGGCCGCGTACGAGGCGCCGCTGGCGATCGGCTCGGACACCGGCGGCTCGATCCGCCAGCCCGGCGCGGTCACCGGCACCGTGGGTGCCAAGCCCACCTACGGCGGCACCTCCCGTTACGGGTTGGTGGCCTTCTCCTCGTCGCTGGACACCCCCGGCCCGTGTGCCCGTACGGTGCTCGACGCGGCCCTGCTGCACCAGGTGATCGGCGGGCACGACCCGCGCGACTCCACCTCGATCCCGCAGCCGGTGCCGGACGTCGTGGCGGCGGCGAAGCTCGGCGCTACCGGCGACCTGACCGGTGTGCGGCTCGGCATCGTGACCGAGTTCGTGGGCGAGGGCGCCGAGCCGGGCGTGATGGCCGCGTTCCGTGAGTCGGTGGACGCGCTGACCAAGATGGGTGCCGAGGTCGTCGAGGTGTCCTGCCCGACGTTCGCGTACGCCCTGCCGGCGTACTACCTGATCGCCCCGAGCGAGTGCTCCTCCAACCTGGCCCGGTTCGACGGTGTCCGGTTCGGCCTGCGGGTCGGCGACGACGGCAACCGGTCGCTGGAGGAGGTCATGTCGCTGACCCGGGAGGCCGGCTTCGGCCCGGAGGTCAAGCGCCGCATCATGATCGGCACGTACGCGCTGTCGTCGGGTTACTACGACGCGTACTACGGGCAGGCGCAGAAGGTCCGGACGCTGATCACCCGGGACTTCACCGCGGCGTTCGAGCGGGTCGACGCGCTGATCTCGCCGACCACCCCGTCGGTGGCGTTCCCGATGGGTGCGCGGACCGCGGACCCGTACCAGATGTACCTGGCCGACCTGTACACGATTCCGACGAACCTGTACGGCGGGCCGGGCATCTCGGTGCCCTGTGGGCTCTCCGAGGGGCTGCCGGTCGGTCTGCAGGTGATGGCCCCGACGATGGCCGACGACCGGATGTACCGGGTCGCCGCCGCGTTGGAGTCCGCCGTCGGCACGTTCACCCCGCCGGCGCTGTAAGGCACGGACGGGGCCGAGGCGGGTCGGGACGGGCGGTTCACGCCGGTCCGTGACCCGCCTCGGCTGTTTCGGCGTCCGGCCGACCGGCGAGGTAGCGGCGGGCCCGCTGGGTGGTGCGCCAGTGCTGGTAGAGCAGCACAGCCCAGGCCAGCGCTCCCAGCCCGGATGTCCAGCGGGTGGACGTCCGGTCGGTGCTGATGGCGTTCAGCATCTGCAACGCCAGGACCACACCGAGGGCCCAGAACACCCACCGTCGACGTACCTGCTGCTCGGCTTCCTTGCGGGCCAGCGCGTCGACCTGCGGGTCGGTGGTCGACCCGTCGCGCAGTGCCGCCTTCACCCGCCGGCGGCTGGCCGGGTCGGCGCCGTCGGACAGAGCGTTTTTCGTCATCCACGCGTTGATCAGCAGGATGACGGCGACGCCCAGCGCCGCAGTTACCAGGAGGAGCAGCAGCCGGATCAGCGGGTCGCCGGCATCCCGTTCTCCGTCGGAGATCAGCAACCCGACGGCGAACGTGGCGGGGACGGTGGCCGCCAACAGCACCAGCGCGGCCTTGGTCATCCGGCCTGAGCACCACCGGGCCTCCATGACCGGTCCGGCCCGCTCATCGTCCGTCGGGTCGCCCGCGGTGTTCCTCCGGGTCATCGCCGTCCCCGCTCCGCACGCCGACGATTCAGCAGACGCACCACCACGTACGCGATCGCCACCGCCACCACCCCGGGCAGCGCCACACCGAGCACAAGCGCGGCGGCCGAGTCCGGGTTCCGGTCCTCCCCGGAGGCGAACCAGCTGATCAGGGTCACCACGACGGCCACCGCCCACACCGCGACCACCCCGACGAGCACCGGCCGGACCCGCACTCCTCGCTCTCTCCCCGTATTCGTCATTGTCGCTCCGTACCCTGCCGTCGGTGACGCCACGCACGCCGGACGAAACCCGGCCGAGGATTGATCGGGCAACCCCATTAGGCTGGACAGGTTCTGTCCGGATCGCGCCTGGAGCGTCTCATGACCACGACACTGCCCGCGTACGACGAGGTCGTTGCGCGCTTCGAACCGGTGATCGGCCTGGAGACCCACGTCGAGCTGGGCACGAACACCAAGATGTTCTGCGGTTGCCCGACCGACTTCGGCGGCGAGCCGAACACCCGGGTCTGCCCGGTGTGCCTGGGCCTGCCCGGTTCGCTGCCGGTGGCCAACAAGGCGGCCATCGAGGCGATCATCCGGATCGGCCTGGCGTTGAACTGCTCGATCGCCGAGTGGTGCCGGTTCGCCCGGAAGAACTACTTCTACCCGGACATGCCGAAGAACTTCCAGATCAGCCAGTACGACGAGCCGATCTGCGTCGACGGTTACCTGGACGTCGAGGTGGGCGGCGAGACGGTACGGATCGAGATCGAGCGGGTGCACCTCGAGGAGGACACCGGCAAGACGCTGCACGTCGGCGGCGCCACCGGCCGCATCCACGGCGCGACGGAGTCGCTCGTCGACTACAACCGGGCCGGCATCCCGCTGGTCGAGATCGTCACCAAGCCGATCACGGGCACCGGTGCGCTCGCTCCCGACGTGGCCAAGGCGTACGTCGCCGAGCTGCGCGACGTGATCCGCACCCTCGGCGTCTCCGACGTGCGGATGGAGGAGGGTTCGCTGCGCTGCGACGTGAACACCTCGCTCAACCTGCCGGGCGCGGAGTGGGGCACCCGTACCGAGACCAAGAACGTCAACTCGCTGCGGTCGGTGGAGCGGGCGGTCCGCTCGGAGATGCTGCGGCAGGCGTCGGTGCTCGACGCGGGCGGCCGGATCACCCAGGAGACGCGCCACTTCCACGAGGACACCGGTGACACCACCCCGGGTCGCTCGAAGGAGACGGCCACCGACTACCGGTACTTCCCCGAGCCGGACCTGGTGCCGATCGCCCCGGACCCGGCTTGGGTCGCCGAGCTGAAGGCCGCCCTGCCGGAGCTGCCCCGGGTGCACCGGCGTCGGCTCCAGCAGCAGTGGGGCCTCTCCGACCTGGACATGCAGTCGGTGCTGAACGCCGGCGCGGTCGAGCTGATCGAGGCCACCGTGGCCGCCGGCACCACCCCGGCCGCGGCCCGCAAGTGGTGGCTGGGTGAGCTGTCCCGCCGGGCCAACGAGAGCGGCGTGGAGCTGGCCGAGATCGGTGCCACCCCCGCCCAGGTCGCCGAGCTTCAGGGGCTGGTCGACGCCGGCAAGCTCAACGACAAGATGGCCCGCACGGTGCTGGAGGGCGTTGTCGACGGCGAGGGCTCGCCCACCGAGATCATGACCAGCCGGGGCCTGGAGGTCGTGTCGGACACCGGCGCGCTCACCGCCGCCGTGGACGAGGCGATCGCCGCGAACCCCGGCATCGCCGACAAGATCCGCAGCGGCAAGGTCGCGGCGGTCGGCGCGCTGGTCGGCGCGGTCATGAAGACCACCCGTGGTCAGGCCGACGCGAAGACCCTGCGCGAGCTGATCCTGGAGCGCCTCGGCGTCCAGGGCTGAGACCCACCCGGAGCAGGCCGCCGCCGCGACCCGGCGGCGGCCTACCGCCACCCCCTGTCGACCACGCGGCCACCCCGCACCCCTCGCGAGGGCGTCAACGGCGACGCCTGGATGGAGCCACCGTGACCGAGCACGACCTCGATGTCCTCGACGAGATCCAGCGGCGGGTGCTCTGGCTCGCCACCCGGATCGTGGACGCCGCCAACCATGACCGGGCCACCGGCGACGGCGTGAAGGTCGGCGGCCACCAGGCGTCCAGCGCCTCCCTGGTCACGGCGATGACCGCACTCTGGTTCGCGCACCTCGACGCCGAGGACCGGGTCGCCGTGAAGCCGCACGCGTCCCCGGTTTTCCACGCCATCCAGTACCTGCTCGGCAACCTGGACCGCTCCTACCTGCCCCGGCTGCGGGCCCGTGGCGGCCTCCAGTCGTACCCGTCGCGTACCAAGGACCCGGACGCTGTGGACTTCTCCACCGGTTCGGTGGGCCTGGGCGCGGCGGCGCCGCTCTTCGCGGCCGCCACCCGGCGGTACGTCGACGCGCACTTCGGGGCCCGCCCGCACTCCCGGTTCGTGGCGTTGATCGGCGACGCCGAGCTGGACGAGGGCAACATCTGGGAGGCGGTGGCCGACCCGGCGACCACCGGGCTGGGCAACGTCATGTGGCTCGTCGACTTCAACCGTCAGTCGCTGGACCGGGTGGTCCCCGGCATCCGGATCAACCAGTGGCGGGGCCAGTTCGAGGCGGCCGGCTGGCACGTCGTGGAGGTCAAGTACGGGCGTCGGCTCGCCGAGGCGTACGCCCGGCCGGGCGGCGAGGCGCTGCGCGACTGGATCGACGCGATGCCCAACGAGCAGTACCAGTCGCTGTTCGGGCTGGTCGGGCCGGCGCTGCGCAAGCAGTTCCTGGACGGCGCTCCGGCCGGCATCGCCGAGCTGATCGCCGACGTCTCCGACGAGGAGCTCGGCCCGCTCATCACCGATCTGGGCGGGCACGACCTTCAGGCGATGCTGGACGCGTACGCCCAGTGCGACGCGGTCACCGACCGGCCCAGCGTCGTCTTCGCGTACACGGTGAAGGGTTGGGGGTTGCCCATCGCCGGCAATCCGCGCAACCATTCCGCGCTGCTCAGCTCGGAGCAGGTCGACACGCTGCGCGCCGCGCAGGGGTTGACCGCCGAGACCGAGTGGGACCGCCTCGACCCGGCGTCACCCGCCGGGATCCAGGCCGGCGCCCGCCGGGAGGCGCTGTCCCGTGCGCCGCGAGAGCGTGCGCTGGGGGTCACCGTCCCGGAAAGCACGGGAGTACGCGCCAACAAGCCGATCTCCACCCAGGAGGTCTTCGGTCGGGTGCTGGTGGACCTGGCGCGGGACCGGGAGGTGGGCCGCTACCTGGTCACCACCGCCCCGGACGTGGCGACCTCCACCAACCTCGCCGGGTTCATCAACAAGACCGGGGTGTTCGCCCCCACCGAGCAGCGTTCCTGGACCGAGGACCGGATGCTGCGCTGGACGGAGAGCCCCGCCGGGCAGCACATCGAGCTGGGCATCTCGGAGATGAACCTGTTCCTGCTGCTCGGCCAGCTCGGGCTGTCCTGGGACCTGTCCGGGCAGCCGCTGCTGCCGGTGGGCACCGTCTACGACCCGTTCGTGCTGCGTGGCCTCGACGCGTTCCTGTACGGCACCTACTCCGGCTCCCGGTTCGTGGTGGCCGGCACCCCGTCCGGCATCACCCTCGCCCCGGAGGGCGGCGCCCACCAGTCCACGATCACCGCGTCGGTCGGCCTGGAGCTGCCCGGGGTGACCTTCGTCGAGCCGGCGTACGCGGCCACCCTCGACTGGTTGCTCTGCGACGCGCTCGGTCAGATCGCCGGCGGGTCGGCCCCGGCCGCGACCGCCGCACCCGCCGAGGACGGCGCGTACTACTTCCGGTTGAGCACCCGACCGCTGGACCAGGCGCCGTTCGAGGCGGCGCGGGCGCGGCTCGGCGACGCGGTGCTGCGCCGGCAGGTCGTCGCCGGGGCGTACCGGCTGGTCGACGCGCACCAGGCGTACCCGCACCTGGTCGACGCCCCGGTGGTGCAGCTGGCCGCTTCCGGCGCGGTGCTGCCCGAGGTGCTGGCCGCCGCGGCGGAGCTGGCCGACGAGGGCATCGCCGCGCACGTGGTGGATGTGACCTCGCTGGACCGGCTCTACCGGGCCTGGCAGCGCACCCTTCGCCAGGGCGTACGGACGGCCACGGTGCCCAGCGTGCCGGGAGCGCTGCGGTCCGCGTTCGCCGATCGGGTGCCGGTGGTGACAGTGCACGACGCCGCGTCGCACGCGATGGCCTGGCTCGGTTCGGCGGTCGGTGCACCGGCGGTGCCGCTCGGCGTGGACGAGTTCGGCCAGTCCGGCAGCGTCGCCGAGCTGTACGAACTGCACGACCTGCTGCCCGGCAGCATCGTCAACGCCGCACTGGCCGCCATCGCCCTCCGCTGACCCGTCGACCTCCCGCCGGTCCGCTGGGCTGGCGGGCGTCGACGTCGGCTCAGCCGGTCGGCGTGGGAGTGGGTGTGGCGGGGACACCGCCGCTCGGCGTGGGAGTGGGTGTGGCGGGGACACCGGCGGCCGGGTTCTCCACCAGGCGTCGTTCCAGGTTGACCTGGGCCTGCCCGGTGCCGCCGACGGTGATGGTGTCGTACGCCTGGAGCAGCTTCTGCTGGTCGAAGTAGAGCACGCTCATCGACAGCGGGGTGGGCTTCTCGCCCTCCAGGCCGCGCAGCCCGGCGCCGCCGGTGGAGCCCTCCACCATCAGCGTGGTGCGCTGCTGCCCGGGCGCCTGCGGCAGCTCGGAGACCTGCCGGGAGTGGGTGTGCCCGGCCAGCACCAGCGGGCAGGTGCCGGCGAGCGGCCCAGCCGACGCCGGGTCGTGCACGAGCGCGATGTTGACCGGTCGCGGTGAGCTGCGGACCGTCGCGGCGAGCTGGTTGCCGGCCCCGATCACCTGGTCGGCCACCTGCTGGGTCAACCCGCTGCCGGCCGGGGAGGTGTTCTTGTCCGGGGTGAAACGCGGGTCGCCGATGCCGGCGATGGTCAGCCCGGCGACCGTCGTGGTCGTGTTGTTCAACACGATCGCGTTCGGCTGACGGGCCACCGCGGCGGCGGTCTTGCCGGAGTCGTGGTTGCCCCGGATGAAGACGTACGGCTTCTTCAGCAGGCCGATCGAGGCGACGAAGGAGGCTTCCGGTTCGCTGCCCCAGTCGGTGATGTCCCCCGTGTCGATCACCACGTCGATGCCGAACTGCTCCACGACCGTCCGGATCAGCTGCCAGCCGGTCGGGTTGAGGTGCATGTCGGAGACGTGCAGCACCCGGGTGGTGCCCGGGGTCGGCTCCAGCAGCGGAAGCGCCGAGACGGTGGTGTAGAGCTGGCTGACGTTGCCGACCAGGCGCTGCAACTGCTCCGCGTACTTGGTGTAGTCGTTGGCGATCCGCCGGGCGTCACCGACGATCGCCGGCGCGTTGACCAGCAGCCCCTCGTAGCGCGGTTCCTCGATGGCCTGCGGACGAAGGGTCCCCGCCGCCGTGCCGAGGCTGCTGGCGGTGACCAGCAGCGCCAGCCCACCCGCCCAGGCGGTTCGCCGGACGTCGCGGAAGATCAGCCCGGCCAGGATCAACGTGACAAGCACCGAGGCCCCGAGGGTACGCAGGCCGAGGCGCATCACCCCGGAGCGGACGTCCTCCACGGCGCTCTGGCTGGCCCGGCTGATGCTGGCCGGATCGTCGATCAGCGCCTCGGTGCGTCCCTGGTCCAGGGCGCCCAGCCGGACGGTGAGATGGGTCGGCCCGTCGTGGCTGTCGAGCAGCAGCGCGCCGAGCGGCGGGATGTCGACGGTGGTGCCGCCGTCCCGGGCGGGGGAGATGCTGAGATTGGCCCGGAACGGGCCGATGTCGGTGCTCACCTGGCCACCGGCCAGCACCCCGAGCACCGCCCCGGCCAGGGCCACGGCGAGGACGGCGAGGATCAACCCGAGGCGGCGCAGCGGGCCGGCCGCGCCGACCCACCAACCCGTCGGACGCGGCCGGTCGTCGCCGGTCACCGGGTCGTCCCGGTCATCGGCGTCGTCGTGGCCCTCGTCGCGTTGCCCGTCCATGCTGAAAGTCTGACCTGCCCGTCGGAAGATCTTGGCAAACCTGAACGGATGGTGACGCAATCAGCTGCGTCCGCCGTCACCACCCGCGAAGACCACCCGCAGGAGCCGGTCATCGTCGCCCGCCGGGTCGCCCCGGCCGTCGTGGTTGGAGGTGCTCACCCAGAGCGACCCGTCCGGTGCCGCGGCCACCGCACGCAGCCGACCGTAGCGGTTGGTGAGCAGCTCACTGGGCTGACCGAGCAGGGTGCCGGTGTCGGTCAGCTCCATCACCCAGAGGCGCTTGCCGCGCAGACAGCCGGTGACCAGCAGCCGGTCCGTGGCGGCCAGACCGGAG
This sequence comes from Micromonospora sp. NPDC127501, assembly GCF_040302185.1. Lineage (NCBI taxonomy): Bacteria > Bacillati > Actinomycetota > Actinomycetes > Micromonosporales > Micromonosporaceae > Micromonospora > Micromonospora sp. NPDC127501. The sequence continues at coordinate 139,362 of NZ_JBEORJ010000013.1, forward strand.
CAGGACGCGTCCGACGTCGCCCACTGCGCGATCGGGTCGGTGAACCGCTTGTCTCCGGCCTGGCCCTCGACCTCCGGCCACCCGTAGTTGCCGCCCTTGGTGATCTGGTTGATCTCGTCCCAGGTGTTCTGGCCGAACTCGACGGCGTACATCCGCTTCGCGGCGTCCCAGGCGAGACCCTGGACGTTGCGATGCCCCAGGGACCACACCGGGGAGTTGGGGTACGGATTGCCGGCGGCGGGCCTGCCGTCCGGGGTGATCCGGAGGATCTTGCCGCCGAGGCTCTTCACGTCCTGGGAGAGGGGACGCTGACCCGCGTCACCCGTGCTGACGTAGAGCTGCTTGTCCGGGCCGAAGCCCAGCCCACCACCGTTGTGCACATTGGCCTTGGGGATGCCGGTGAGGATCGGGGTGGGCTGCCCGCCGAGTTGCAGCCGGGCGACCCGGTTGTCCCGCTCGGTGGTGTAGTAGACGAACGCCGTCCGGTCCCGGGCGTAGTCGGGGGAGACGGCGATGCCGAGCAGGCCACCCTCGCCCGCCGCCGCCACGTCGGGGATCGTCTGCACCGGGCGGACCCGCAGGCCGTCCGGCCCGGACTCGGGCCCGACCTGGAGGATGCGGCCGTTGTCCCGCTCGGTGACCAACGCACCGCCGTCCGGCAGGAAGGCGATCGCCCACGGCACCCGCAGACCCTTGGCGAGCACTGTCGCCACCGCCTGCTGGCCGGCACCGCCGGGGCTCGCCGACGCGGACGGGGTCGGCAGGTTGGGCGGTTCGCCGGCCGGGTCGGGCTCCGGCTCGCCGAAGCTGCAACCGGCGGCGAACAGCAGCGCCGCGCAGGACGCCGCGAGGGCCACCCGGAGGCGGTGGATGCGAGGGTACGGGGGACGGGCGCTCACCCGGCCCAGGGTAGCCCGCCGCGCGACCCGGCCGGGCCCGTGTCGAGAGGCAAAAGGGTGCCGATGGTCTCCGGTGGACCGGCTCACCGGGCCCGTACGGCCAGCAGTGCGGTGTCGTCCTCACGGTGCCTGATCGAGGCGAGCAGCAGGTCGCACAGGTCGTCGAGGGGCAGCGTGTCGGTGCCGGACAGCCGGCCCACCAGCTCGGCCAGCCCCTCGTCGATGGAGCGGTCCCGCCGTTCGATCAGCCCATCGGTGTAGAGCAGCAGGGTGTCGCCGGTGGCCAGGATGGTCGAGTGGCTGCTCCGCGGCGACGGACGGGCCAGGCCGAGCAGCGGCTCCGGCGTCGCCTCCAGGGCTTCCACCGCCCCGCCGGCGCGGACCACCAGGGCCGGCGGGTGCCCGGCGTTGGACCAGGTCACCTCGTGCACACCGGCGCGCTGCGGACAGATGCGCACCAGCGTCGCGGTGGCGGCGATCGGCAGCCGCAGGCCACGGATGGCGCCATCCAGGTTGCTCATCAGTGACCCGACCGCGTCCGGTCGGCCGAAGGCGTTGCCCCGCACCAGGTTGCGCAGCTGGCCCATGGTCGCCGCCGCCTCGATGTCGTGCCCGGCCACGTCCCCGATCGCCGCGATCACGTCGCCGTCGGGCTGCACGAAGGCGTCGTACCAGTCGCCGCCCACCTCGACCCGGTCGGCCGCCGGCTGGTAGCGGGCCGCCAGCTCCAGCTCCGCCACCACCGGCAGTCGGGGCAGCATGCTGTGTTGCAGGACCTCGGCGACGTGCCGCTGCTCGCCGTACATCGAGCTGTTGCCGACGGCCTGGCCGGCCCGGCGGCCGATGTCGACAGCGGTGAGCAGGTCCCGGTCGTCGAACTGCTGACGTTGGCCGCCGTTGACGAGGGTGATCGCGCCCAGCACCGTGCCGCCGACGGCCCGCACCGGCACGGTCAGGAAGGAGGCGATGCCCAGCCGACTGGCGATGGAGGCCATCTCCGGGTGGGTGGTGCCCCTTGTCACGTCGGCCAGGGACGCCACGCTGCCGAGCCGGGGTTGGCCGGTCCGGAGCACCGCCCGGATGACCGACTCGGAGCTCAGCCCGGTGCGCAGCAGATCGGCGAAGCGGTCGACGTCCGCCGCGCGGGCCGGGTCCCGGTGCACCGAGACCACCTCGCGGGGCAGGCCGGTCGGCCCGATCAGGGTGAGCAGGCACCAGTCGGCGAGCAGCGGCACCATGGTGGCGGCGAGCCGGCGCAGCGCGGTGCCCACGTCCAGGGTGCCGGCCAGCGTCTCACTCACCCCGGCCAGCAGTTCCAGCCGCCCGTGCGCCTGCACCACCCGTCGCCGGGCCTCCTGCGCGCCGTCGAGCGCGATCCGCAGCCGCAGCTCCGACGAGCAGGCGGCGGCCAGATCGGCCAGGGTCCGCAGCTGCGCGGCCGTCCAGGCGCGGGGCTTGCTGTCGATGGCGCAGAGCGAGCCGAGCACCCGGCCGGAGAGATCGGTCAGTGGCATCCCGGCGTACGCGACCACGCCGAGGTCCTCGATGGCCAGGTTGTCCCGGACGCGGGGGTAGAGCCGGGCGTCCGGCAGCACCATCGGCACCTGGATGTCCACCACGTGCTGACAGAACGAGTGGCTCAACGGGGTCTGCCGGCGTTCCGACCAGGGCTCCGGCAACCCGACCGCGCCCGGGAAGAACTGCCGGTCGGCGGAGACCAGCGAGACCAGCGCGACCGGCACGTCCAGCAGGTCGCTGACCAGCCGCGCGAATCTGTCGAACGCCTCGTCCGGGGCGGCGTCCAGCCCGGTGTCGGCGAGCGCGCGCAGCCGTGCCGGGTCGCCGAGCGCCATCGGTGGCGCGATCGGACGCCGGGGGGAGGCGGGGGAGCCGTCGGTCATCGTGCACCTGTCTGCCGGGGCGGAGGCGGACGGCCCTCCGACCCTTCCTTATACCTCGCGGGGGTCCGGGTTGAACCTCGGTGTGCTGAGTCTCGCCCGCTGCGGCCCCGTGCGCCACCGCTCCGGACGCCGGTTCACCGCCGTGCCCGCACCAGCCGCGGCGGCGGGGACTATCGTCGGCTGACGTGAAGGTATGGATTCCGCACCCGGCCGGCGTGAACCTCCTGGGCGAGCTGCCCGCGGACGTGACAGTGGAGGTCTTCGAGCACACCGACCGGATGCCGTCCGAGGCGGCCGACGTCCGCTTCTGGGTGCCGCCGTTCCTGGGCGGCTCGGACGCGACGACGGTGCTGCGGGAGCTGCCCGACCTGGCCGTGGTGCAGTTGCTCTCCGCCGGGGCGGACGCCTGGGCCGGCCGGACACCGCCGGCTGTGACGCTCTGCGATGCCCGGGGCGTGCACGACCCGTCCACCGCCGAGTGGGTCGTCACCGCGATCCTCACCCAGCTGCGGGCGTTCCCGGCGTTCGTCCGCGCGCAGGCCGAACGGCGCTGGACGTTCGCGGAGAACACCCCGACCGACGAGCTGACCGGTAAGCGGGTGCTCATCATCGGCGCCGGCTCGATCGGCGCCGCCGTGCGCGACCGGCTCGCCCCGTTCGACGTGAGCTTCACCCTGGTCGCCAGGACGGCCCGTCCGGAGCAGGGGGTGCACGCCGTCGAGGAGCTGCCCCGACTGCTGCCCGACGCGGACGTGGTGGTGGTGCTGGTGCCACTCACCGACCAGACCCGTGGCCTGATCGACAAGGCGTTCCTGGCCGCGATGCCGGACGGGGCGCTGCTGGTCAACGCCGCCCGGGGGCCGGTGGCGCACACCGATGCGCTCGTCGCCGAGCTGGGCACCGGTCGGATCTCGGCGGCGTTGGACGTCACCGACCCGGAGCCGCTGCCCGCCGACTCTCCGCTCTGGGTCATGCCGAACGTGTTGCTCACCCCCCACGTCGGTGGGTCGGTGCGCGGATTGTTGCCACGGGCCTACCGGCTGGTGGGCGATCAGGTCCGCCGGTTCGCCGCCGGGCAACCGCTGATCAACACGGTGGTCGACGGCTACTGACCGGGGGTGTCCGCCGCCGGCGCGTCCGGCAGCGGCTGGCCGGTCGCCGCGACCAGTTGAGGCAGGTCCGCCCCACGGACGGCCGGCAGGGTGACCTGGCGGCCGTCGTCGAGCCGGGCCACCGCGCGCCCGCGCTGGTCGGTGGTCAGCTCGAGGACCTGGTCCCAGTCGATCCGACGCTGCCCGACCAGCGCCCGGATGCGCAGCTCCCGCGCGTCGGCGTCGGTGCCGGCCCGCCAGGCCCACACCGCGACGGCGAGCGGGACGAGCAGCACCGGCAGCAGGTAGTCCCGGGCGTTGGCCAGCGGCAGGGCGCCGACGAAGGCGATGATCGCGGCCACCAGGATGGCTTGGTTGTACCGGAAGCGGACCGTGTCGGGCTTACTCACCCTCCGATGATCCCACTCCGGGTTGTTTCGGCTCGCGGCGGGCGGTGCCGGCAGCGTGCGGTACGCCGTACAGTGACACAGGTCGTTGTCTCCCCTGAGTGACCGGCAAGTAACCAATTCGGCCGTCCATCGTTGCAATCGTGGGTAGCGGACTCGCAACGTCCGATGTCCCGCACCGCCGCACCGCCCCCGTGCCCCCTCACGAAGGCGACCGCCGTGCTCCTCGCGTACCCGTTCCGCGTCCTCGTCCCCCGCCGTGCGGCACCGGAGGCCGCCACGTCCGTGGCGGTGGCGCTGCTCCTCCTCGCCGGTTCCGTCGACCTGGTCCCGCCCTCGGTGGTGATCGCGCTGGCCGCCGGTGCCGGCGCCACGCTCGCCGGGCTGCGACTGTCCCGGCTGGCCTCCCGACGCGGCACCGATCCGACACCGCGTGCGGCGGGGGTGCTCCTCGACGCGGCGGTGGTGGCGGCGGGTCTCACCGCCGTCGTGCTGCCCCTGGCCGGCATCGGGCACACCCTCGCCGTGCTGACCGGGTCGCTGGTCGTGGCAGCCCTCTCGACTGTCGGTCTGTACCGGCTCCCCGGCCGATCCCGCCCGGCGGCTTCGGTCCGGTTGCGGTGGCTGGTCGAGTCGACCGGCCCGGCGCTGGGTCTGGCCCTCGCCGGCTGGTTGCTGCTGCCCCCCGACGGCCTGCCGGTCCCGGTCCGGTTGGTCGCCGCGTTGACGCTCGGCGGGTTGGGCATGGCCGCGTTGAACGCGTTCGCGGGGCCACGTCGGCGTTCGGGTGCGGCGCTCTGCCGGGGCGGCGTCCTGCTCACAGTGGGCGGGCTGGTGCTGCTGGCCACGTTGCCGTCCGCGCCGGCCGGCCGGGTGGCCCTGCTGGCCGTACCCCCGTTGGTGTTCGGGATGTTGCTCGTCGCGGTCGGTGCGGCGGATGCGGCGGACGACCCGGAGTCGGTGGAGCCGGTCGCCGCGGCCTGGCCCCGGTCGGTGCTGCCCGCGGCGGTGCTGCTGCTGGCATCGGGTCTGCACCTGGGAGCCGGCCGCGCACCGGACCGGACGAGCGTGCTGTTGGCCCTGGCGGCGGTGCCGCCCCTGGTGCTGCGCGAGCTGCTGCGCGCCGGTGACGCGTCCACGTCCGTTCGGCGGGCCGCTCACCGGCGACCGGCCGGTCGGTCGCTGCGGCACCGCCGGGCGGCCCCGGGCCGCTGGCCGGGCACGCCGGAGCCGCCGCCCGAGCCGGCCCTCGGCGTCCCGGAGGGCTCGGCCACCCCGACGGGTACCGGCTCGACCTGGTCGCCTGATCACGGTTCCGCGTGGCCGGGGCTCAATCGGCGACCCGCGGTGGCGAACCCCGGCGACCGGGCCGCCCTGCTGGACGCCCTGGCCGCGATCGGCGACGTTCCGGCGCCGGCCGGTGCGCTGCTGCTGGTGGACCTGCACGGCACCGAGGGGGTCGGCCCGACGGCCCGGGAGGACGTGCTGGCCGAGGCGGTGCACCGGGCCCGTGCGGTCATCGCCCCCGACGATCTGGTCACCGGGTGCACGGGTACCGGCTTCGCGGTGGTCACCGCCGCCGGGCCGGTGCTGGCGTACGCGCTGGGCACCCGACTGTTGAGCGCGCTCGACCCGCCCTACCGGCTGGCCGGTGCGATGCTCTGCGTGCAGACGAGCATCGGGTTGGCCGAGGTGAGCGGCGCCGGGCCGGCGGACGTGCTCCGGCAGGCCGAGCTGGCCCGACGACGGGCCGTGCAACTGGGCCGGGACCGGGTGGAGTGGTACGACGCGTTCCTGGAGGAACAGCTGGTGCGCCGGCTCGACCTGGAGCGCGAGCTGCCCGGTGCGGTGGCGCGCGGCGAGTTGGACCTCGTCTACCAGCCGGTGGTCGACCTGGCCGACGGGCAGCCGGTGGGCGCGGAGGCGCTGTTGCGGTGGCGCAGCCCGGTGCTCGGCACCGTGCTCCCGGCCGAGTTGCTGCCGGTCGCCGAGGACCTGGACCTGGTCGGCGAGTTGGAGTGGTGGGTGCTGGACCGGGCCTGCCGGCAGTTGTCCGACTGGTCGGTGGGTGTCCGGGAGCTGTGGATGGCGGTCAACGTCACCACCCGGGAGCTGACCACTCCCGACTTCGTTCAGCGGCTCGCTGCCGTGCTGGCCGCGTACGGGGTGCCACCGGAGCGGCTGGTGGTGGAGGTGAGCGAGCCGAGGGTCGCCGGTGATCTGTCGACAGTGGTGGCTCGGCTGGCCGGGCTGCGGTCGTTGGGCGTACGCACCGCGTTGGACGACTTCCGGGCCGAGCATGCCTCGCTGGCCCAGCTGCGTCGCCTGCCGATCGACCTGCTCAAGGTGGGCCCGGAGTTGGTCAGCGCGCGGCCGGACGGGCAACCGCCGCTGATCGACGTGGTGGTCAACGTGGGCGACCGGTTGGGCGTCGAGATCGTCGCCGAAGAGCTGGAGTCGTCGACCCAGGTCGAGGGGGCGCGCCGGGGTGGCTGTCAGTACGGGCAGGGGTTCGCGCTGGCCCGACCGGCGACCGCCGAGCGGGTCGAGGCGTACTTCGAGGAGTTCCCCTCAGCGTCTCGCTGAACCGGTTCATCTTCCCCGGGGCGGTGCGGTGCTGCCGCGGGGCGTGAGGTGGGGTGTCTCGTCCTGCACCCGCCCGGCCGGTTGCCCGGCGACGACGGCGAGCAGTTGCCGCGCGGCGTGCGCGCCGTACGCCGGGATGTCCCGGCCCAGCGCGGTCAGCGGCGGGTGCACCAGCCGGCACAGCGGCGAGTCGTCCCAGGCCACGATGGACAGATCGCCGGGCACGGTCAGGCCCATCTCCTGGGCGACGGAGAGCCCGGCGATGGCCATCACGTCGTTGTCGTAGATGACCGCTGTGGGCCGGCCGGCCGAGCTGAGCAACCGGCGGGTGGCCCGGCCGCCCTCCTCGCCGGTGTAGTCGGACCAGACGGTGACCGCGTCGACCAGGCCGAGCCGCTGGCAGACCGCCGCGAAGGCGTCGGTGCGGATCTCGGTGTGCCGCAGGTCGGGCAGGCCGGCGACCCGGGCGATCCGCCGATGCCCGAGCGCGGCAAGGTACTCCACCGTCTCGGTCAGCGCGGCGGCGTCGTCGGACCAGAGACTCGCCAGCTCACCGGTGCCGCCGGGGCCTCCGATCACCACCGCCGGCAGTTGCAGCTGTTCGAGTGCGGGGATGCGACGGTCGTCGGTGCGCAGGTCGCAGACGAGCACCCCGTCCACCCGTCGTTCGCCCCACCAGCGCCGGTAGACCGCGATCTCGGCGTCCGGGTCGGCCACCACCTGGAGGGTCAGCGCGTACGAGCGGGCGGAGAGTTCGGCCTCGACACCACTGATCAGCGCCATGAAGAACGGCTCGACGCCGAGGGTCCGCGCCGGTCGGCACAGGGCCAGGCCGATCGCCCCGGCGGTGGCGGCCGAGAGGGCGCGGGCTGCGCTGCTGCGACTGAAACCGATCTCCGTGGCGATGGCCAGGATGCGCTGCCGGGTGGCCTCGGAGACGCCGGGCTGCCCGTTCAGCGCGTACGACACCGCGCCCTTGGACACCCCGGCGCGTTGGGCGACGTCGGCGATGGTCGGCCGCTTCACCGGCGTGCTCCTTCGCTCTCTGGCCGTTGACAGCCCGGATTCCGGACCGTACCGTAGCTCAGCTTATCCGGTTCAGTACGGCATCTTTCGATGCGGGAAGGTGCGGTGAAATCGTGAACCGACAGGCACTCTACGACGGTTGGACAGTGCGAGCGGCCCCCGGAGCACAGGTGCCCGAGGAGCTCGCCGGCCGGTCCGTGCCGGCGACCGTGCCGGGCTGCGTGCACACCGATCTGCTCGACGCCGGGCTGATCCCCGACCCGTACCTCGACGACAACGAGCGGGCGGTGGCCTGGATCGGGCACACCGACTGGGTCTACCAGACCACCTTCGTCCACCGGGCCGGCGACGACGAGCGCGTCGACCTGGTCTGCGCCGGCCTGGACACCGTCGCCACGCTCACCCTCAACGGTGTCGAGGTCGGCCGCACCGCGAACATGCACCGCGGCTACCGGTTCGACGTCCGACCGCTGCTGCGCGACGGAGACAACGACCTGGTGGTCTCGTTCGACTCCGCGTACCGCTACGCCGAGGCGCAGCAGGAGCGGCTCGGGGACCGGCCGAACGCCTACCCGGAGCCGTTCCACTTCATCCGCAAGATGGCCTGCAACTTCGGCTGGGACTGGGGGCCGACACTGGTCACCGCCGGCATCTGGCAGGAGATCAGCCTGCACGCCTGGTCGACCGCCCGACTGGCCACCGTCCGTCCTCTGGTCACCATGGACGGTCGCGACGGCCGGGTCGAGGTGCACGTGGAGGTCGAGCGGGTCGCGGACGTCCCGCTGACCGTCCGGGCCTCCGTCGCCGGCGCCAGCGCCGAGGTGGTCGTCCCGGCCGGGCAGCGCACGGCCGTGCTGACCCTCACCGTCCGGGAGCCCGCGCTGTGGTGGCCCCGGGGGTACGGCGAGCAGGCGCGTCACCCGATCGAGGTGACCCTGCACGCACCGGACGGCGACACCCTGGACGACTGGTCGCACCGGATCGGCTTCCGCTCGGTATGGCTGGACACCACACCCGACGAGCACGGCACCCCGTTCGCGTTGTCGGTCAACGACGTCCCGGTCTTCGTCCGCGGGGTCAACTGGATCCCGGACGACGTGTTCCCCACCCGGATCACCCGGGCCCGGCTGGCCGAGCGCTTCGACCAGGCGGTCGCGGCCAACGTCAACCTCCTGCGGGTCTGGGGCGGCGGCCGGTACGAGTCGGCGGACTTCTACGACCTCGCCGACGAGCGCGGTCTCCTCGTCCAGCAGGACTTCCTCTTCGCCTGCGCCGCGTACCCGGAGGAGGAACCGTTCGGCACCGAGGTGGCCGCCGAGGCCGCCGAGCAGGTGACCCGGCTCGCGCCGTACCCGTCGCTGGTGCTCTGGACCGGCAACAACGAGAACATCTGGGGCTGGCACGACTGGGGCTGGCAGCCGGCCCTCGCCGGGCGCACCTGGGGGCGCGGCTACTACCTCGACGTGCTGCCCCGGATCGTCGGCGAACTGGACCCGACCCGCCCGTACTGGCCGGGCAGCCCCTGGTCGGGCACCGAGGCGATCCACCCCAACGACCCGGCGCACGGCACCACCCACATCTGGGACGTGTGGAACACCGACGACTACACCAGGTACCGGGAGTACGTGCCGCGCTTCGTCGCCGAGTTCGGCTACCAGGCCCCACCGGCGTACGCCACGCTGCGCCGCGCGTTGAGCGACGAACCCCTGGCCCACGACTCACCCGGCATGGCGCACCACCAGAAGGCGGCCGGCGGTGACACGAAGCTCCAGCGGGGCCTCGACGCGCACCTGCCCGCCCCGGCGGACTTCGACGACTGGCACTACCTGACGCAGCTCAACCAGGCCCGGGCCATCCAACTCGGGGTGGAACACTTCCGCTCCCACCGGGACGTCTGCGCGGGCACCATCGTCTGGCAGCTCAACGACTGCTGGCCGGTGACCTCCTGGTCGGCCGTCGACGGCGACGGCCGCCGCAAACCCCTGTGGTACGCGCTGCGCCACGCGTACGCCGACCGGCTGCTCACCGTGCAACCCCGCGACGGCGGCCTGGCCCTGGTCGCCGTCAACGAGACCGCCGAGGTGTGGACCGCGACAGCCGCGGTCACCCGGTTCACGCTCACCGGGGAGCCGAGGGCGAAGACCTCGGTCGACCTCGACGTCCCGGCGTACTCCTCGGTGGTGCTGGCGTTGCCGACGGACCTGGCGCGGCCGGAGGATGCCCGGCGCGAGTTGCTGGTCGCGGAGGCCGCTGGCACCGCGGCGCGCGCCCTGTGGTTCTTCGCCGAGGACCGGGAGGTGGACTGGCCGGCGGCGGCCTGGGACGCGACGGTCGAACCGGTCGACGGTGGGCAGCGGGTCCGGGTCACGGCCCGCACGGTGCTGCGCGACCTGACGCTCTTCCCGGACCGCCTCGACGCCTCGGCGCAGGTGGACAAAGCCCTGGTCACCCTGCTGCCGGGGGAGTCGGCGGCCTTCACCGTGCGCGCCGACGCTGCGCTGGACCCGGCGGCCCTCGTCGTCCGCCCGGTGCTGCGCTGCGTCAACGACCTGACGTCGAGCTAGCGTCGCCGCCCGGCGGTCGCCTCGGCCGGGACGGTTGCTGGCTTGCAGCCCATGATCGTGCTCGATCCACGAAGTAGTGGCCTCCCTGCCGTGGGAGGCCACTACTTCCATGTTCGAGCACGATCATCACGCCCGGGGGCGCGATCTGTCGGTCAGGCGCGGGCGGCGGCGAGCACCTGGCCGACCAGGGCGCCCGAGGTGCCCGAACGCTCGTACTCGGGCCGGTTCAGGCTGCCACCCATCAGCGGCGCGGGGTTGCGGTGCACGGCCGGGCTGTCCGAGCTGACCAGGGCCGCGAAGTGGTACTCGTCGGCGCCGGTCGCCTCGACGATCCGGGCGATGTTGCGCGGGGTGATGCCACCGCCCGGCATGACGACGATCCGACCGGCGGCCCGGCGCACCAGGTCGGCGATGAGCGGAGCACCCTCCAGCACGCTGACCTCCTGACCCGAGGTGAGCACCCGGTGCACGCCCAGCTCGATGAGCTGCTCCAGCGCCGCGTACGGGTCGCGGGTCATGTCGAACGCCCGGTGGAAGGTGATGCTGACGTCGCCCGCGGCGGCGATCAGCCGGCGGGTGGTCGGCACGTCGACGTCACCCTCGGCGGTCAACGCGCCGATCACGATGCCGTGCGCCCCGGCCGCCACCGCGGCCCGCACGTCCCGCTCCATGGCCTCGACCTCGAACGGCGAGTAGATGAAGTCGCCGGCCCGGGGACGGACGATCACGTGTACCCGGATCCGGTCGACGGCGCGCACTGTCGTCTCGATGGTGCCCAGGCTGGGGGTCAGCCCGCCGTCGAAGAGCGCGGAGCACAACTCCACCCGGTCGGCGCCGGCCTCCTCGGCGGCGACCGCGCCCTCGACGCTGTCGATGCAGATCTCGAATGTGTTCATGATTCTTCCTTTTCCGTGCGAGGCGATGCCGCTTCGGTCCGAGACGATGCTGTGGTCCAGTCGATGACGGCCGTGACGGCACCAACGGGTACGCCGCCGCCGAGCACCGGCACCTGGCGCAGCGCGTCGGCCCCACCCACCGGTACGCCCACGGCGTCGAGGGCGGCGAGGGCGATGGCGGTGGTGGCCCGGGGCGAACCGTCGATCGCCTTCACCGCCACCGCGTGACCGTCCGGTGCGGCCACCGCGAGCACGCCTTCGGCCCCGCCCTTGGCGACGAAGCCGGGCAGCGCCCGCATCAGGTCGGTGTTCGGGTGCCCGTTCCAGCCGCCGACGTACTCCGGGTGCTGGAGCATGGCCTGCGCGACCAGCGCCTCGTCGCTGCCGGCGGGCGCGGTGACCAACGCCTGGAAGGTGCGGGCCAGGCCGGTCAGCGACAGGCCGAACAGCGGTGCCCCGCAGCCGTCAACCGCGTGGTGCGCGATCGGCGAGCCGGCCAGCCGGGCGACGGCGGCGGCGGTTTCCCGCTGGAGCGGGTGGTCGGGGTCGAGGTAGTCGTGGGTGCTCCAGGACCGGGCGACGCAGGCGACGAGCATCGCGGCGTGCTTGCCGGAGCAGTTCATCCGGATCCGGTCGCGCTGTGCGCCGGCGCGGATCAGCCGGTCCCGGGTCGGTTCGTCCTCCGGCCAGTCCACCGGGCAGCCGAGCGCGTCCTCGGTCAGGCCGGCCCCGGCCAGCATCGCCCGAACCACCTCGACGTGCCGGTCGTCGCCGGTGTGACTGCCGGCGGCGAGGGCCAGCGCCGGGCCGGTCAGCTCGTCGCCCGCCGCGATCCGGCAGGCCAGCGCCTGCACCGGCTTGAGGGTGGAGCGGGGCAGCACCGGCTCGTCGGGTACGCCGGCGGCGAGGGCGACAGTGCCGTCCGGGGCGAGCACCATGACGCTGCCGTAGTGCCGGCTCTCGACGAAGCCGTTGCGCACGACCCGGGCCAGTTCGGCGTAGCGGAAGATGGTCACCGGGGAGTGTTCCCTTCGAGGAGTGGTGGCGGCAGTTCGGCGGTCCGCCGTCCGCGCCGGCCTCCGAAGCGGCCGTTGCGGGCCTGGAGTACGCGGGCGAACTTCGACAGCGAGGCGTTGACCACCAGGTAGATCAGCGCCACCACCAGGAACGTCTGGATCAGCAGGTGGGTGTACGAGGAGAGCACCTGCCCGCTGTAGAGCAGCTCGGTGTAGCTGACCACGAAGCCGAGCGAGGTGTCCTTGAGCAGCCCGACCAGCTGGCTGACCAGGGACGGGGCGAGTTGGAGCAGCGCCTGCGGCAGGACCACCAGCGCCATCACCTGCCCGCGACGCAGCCCGACCGCGAGGCCGGCCTCGGTCTGCCCGCGGTCCAGCGCCAGGATGCCGGACCGGAAGATTTCCGCGAACGCCGCCGAGTTGGAGACCACCAGCGGCACCACGAGCTTCCAGAACAGCGGGAAGTTCAGCCCGTACTGCGGCAGCGCGAACAGCGTGACGTAGATCAGCAGCAGGGTGGGTACGGTCCGGAAGATCTCCACGTACGCGCCGGCCAGCCAGCGCAACGGGCGGTTCGTCGACAGCCGGCCGAGCGCCAGCAACAGCCCGAGCGCGGCGCTGAGCACCGCGGTCGCGGCGGCGGCGCGCACCGTTGCCCAGAGGCCGTTGAGCAGGTACCGCCAGATGGGCCAGGTGGTGAACGGTTCCCAGCGGGCGGCGGCCAACTCGCCGTGGCTGGCGAACTGGTAGACGGCCGCGACCAGGGCGCCGGCCAGGAGGACGGCACCCAGCACTGTGGCGATCCGGATCCGCCGTTGGGCGCGCGGGCCGGGCTCGTCGAAGAGGATCTGTTGCGTCTTGTTCATCGGACGATCGCCAGCCTTCGTTCGAGCAGGCCGGTGACCTGACCGATGATCAGCGCCAGCAGCATGTAGGCGAGGCCCGCGCCGGTGAACACGGCGATCGGTTGAGCCTCGACCAGGTTCACGGTGTTGGCCGCCTGGGTCAGCTCGACCACACCGACGGCGGCGGCCAGCGAGGTGTTCATCAGCAGCGCGATGCAGATGTTGCCGATCGGCTGGATCACCGCCCGGAGTCCCTGCGGCAGGATCACGTGCCGCAGGGACTGGCCGAAGGTGAGCCCGATGGCTCGGGCTGCCTCAGCCTGGCCCACACCGACCGTGTTGATGCCGGCGCGGATCGCCTCGGCCAGGTACGCCCCCTCGTACACCGCGATGACGATCGCGGCGGAGGTGAACAGCGGGAACGTGATGCCGATGGTCGGCAGCGCGAACACGAAGAGCACCAGTAGCGCCAGCAGCGGCAGGTTCTGGAACACCTCCACGTACGCGGTGCCGATGGCGCGCAGCAGCGGGACGGGGGCGATGCGCAGGGTGGCCACGACGATGCCCAGCAGCATCGCGCCGACGGTGGTCACGACGGTCAGTTCGACCGTCGTGACCAGGCCGTGGCCAAGCTCGCTCAGGTGGTCGGTGAGGGCTTCCATCGGTACGAGAGACTGCTCAGGAGCCGTCGGCGGAACCGAGGGCGGGCGGGGTGGGTGCTCCACCCTCCACCACCGAGCCGAGGGTGCCTTCCCAGACCTTCGCCCACGTGCCGTCGGCCTGGATCTTCTTCAGCCAGTTGTTGACGAACTCCTTGAACTGCGCGTCCTCCTTGTTGAGGCCGATGCCGTAGGCCTCGGTGGTGAACGGCTCGCCCACCACCTTCATCCCCGGGTTCGCCTTGGCGCCCGAGGCGAGCAGCGTGAAGTCCTGCACGTACGCGTCGCCGCGCTTCTGCAGCAGCGCCTGCAACGCCTGCGGGTCGGTGCCGAAGGCGATCTGCTTCGAGCCGGGCGCGGCGGAGGGCAGCGCGGTGACGGCGGGGGTGTTCGCCCCGACGATCACGGTCTTGCCGGCGAGGTCCTTGACGCTCTTGATCGAGGTGTCGTCCTTGCGGACCCCGACGGCGAGACCGGAGGTGAGGTACGGCCCGGCGAAGGCGACCTGGGTGGCCCGCTGCGGGGTGATCGTGTACGTCTGGAAGACCGCGTCCACCGACTTGGCCTGGAGCATGGCCTCCCGGGTCTGGGTGCCGATGGTCGTCGTCTTCACCTCGGGCTTGCCGATGATGTACTTCGCCAGCAACTTCGCCATGTCGGCGTCGAAGCCCTCGATGGTGCCGCTGACCGGGTTCTGCTGGGCGAGCAGCGGCGCGTCCAGGGATCCGCCGACGTTCAGGTAGCCGCGCTTGCGGATCGCCTCCATGGTGGAACCGGCCGGGATGTTCGCGTCGGTGGCCACCGGGGCGGCGTCGTACACCGACTGGGCGACCACGCCGTCGCCGCCCAGACCGGGGTTGCCGGGCAGCGTCGGAGCGCTGCCGCCGCTGTCGCCGCCGCAGCCGGCGGCGGCGAGGGCCACCGCCACCGCGGTGGCGGTGAGGGCGAGCGACCGCCGCCCGGTGAAGCTCATCTTGAGGATTGACATGACACCCTCCCGTTGGGGGCTAGTGCTGGAGGATCTTGGATAGGAAGTCGCGGGCCCGCTCGGTGCGCGGAGCTGCGAAGAAGTCGTCGGGTGCGCCGGATTCGACGATCCGGCCGTCGTCCATGAAGACCACCCGGTCGGCGGCGCGACGGGCGAAGCCCATCTCGTGGGTCACCACGATCATGGTCATCCCCTCGGCGGCGAGGGAGACCATCACGTCGAGCACCTCGTTGACCATTTCCGGGTCGAGGGCCGAGGTCGGCTCGTCGAAGAGCAGCACCTTCGGTTGCATCGCCAGGGCCCGGGCGATCGCGGCCCGCTGCTGCTGCCCGCCGGAGAGTTGGGCCGGGTGGTGGTCCGCCTTGTCGGCGATACCGACGCGCTCCAGCAGGGCCATCGCCTGCTGCCGCGCCTCGGGTCGAGCGATCCGGCGGACCCGGGTGGGGCCGAGGGTGATGTTGTCCAGCACCGTCTTGTGGCCGAAGAGGTTGAAGGACTGGAAGACCATGCCGACATCGGCGCGCAGCCGGGCCAGCGCGCGACCCTCGGCGGGCAGCGGCTCACCGTCGATCTCGATGCTGCCCTGCCCGGCGGTCTCCAGCCGGTTGAGGCAGCGGCACAGTGTCGACTTGCCGGAGCCGGAGGGCCCCACCACGACGACCACCTCGCCGGCGGCCACCGTGAGGTCGATGTCCTTGAGCACGTGCAGCGGACCGAACCACTTGTTCAGGCCGCGTACCGACACCATCGGTCGGTTCGCACCCGTCGTCTCCGGTGCCACCAGACGGCCTCACTTCCTTCGACTACAAAACTAAGTCAGCTTCATATCGAACCAACAGCGCCATCTAAAGGTAGCCAGGAAACTAAGTCAACCGGTTGCTTGAACAAACTCCGGGTGCTAAGAAGCTGACGTGACGATTGACGACGCGCCACGCGACGCCCTCCGGGGCGGCCCCCGGGAGCTACTGCGCTGGGTGGCTACCGGTGCGGCCGTCAGTCGGGCCGACCTGTCCCGCCTCTCCGGGCTCTCCCCGTCGACGGTCTCCCAGCGGGTCGAGGCGTTGATCAGCCAGGGGTTGCTGGAGGAGGCCGGCGCCGGGCGGTCCCGGGGTGGGCGGCGACCCCGTCAACTCGCCGTGCCCACCGGCGGCGCCGTGGTCGGCGCCATCGACCTCGGCGCGCATCACGCCCGCGTCGGTGCACTGGATCTCTCCGGGCGGGTGGTCCAGGCCCGCACCCTGCCGGTCCGCATCGAGGACGGCCCGGAGGCGGTGCTCGGCGCACTGCTGGCCGAGGTCGCCGCGCTGGTGGACGACGATCCGGCGGTTTCGCGCGGCGGCTCGGCCACAGGTGCGCTCCGCGGCGTCGGCATCGGGATTCCCGGTCCGGTGCAGCACTCCACCGGGCGGATCGTCAGCCCGTCGCGGATGCCCGGCTGGAACGGCTTCGACGTCGCCGCGTTCTGCGCCGGCCGTGTCGACGTGCCGGTCATCGTGGACAACGACGCCAACCTGATGGCGCTCGGCGCGCACCGCACCGCTCATTCCGAGTTGGATCACGCCGTCTACATCAAGGCCGGCACCGGAATCGGTTCCGGTGTGATCTCCAGTGGACGGTTGCACCGGGGCGCGCAGGGATCGGCCGGGGACATCAGCCACTGCCGGGTGGTGGCCGATCCCGCGCCACCGTGCACCTGTGGCAACGCCGGTTGCCTGGAGGCGGTGGCCAGCGGCGCCGCACTGGTCACCGCGCTCCGGGAGCAGGGTGTGCCGGTCTCCGACCTGACCGGTGTGATCCGCCTGATCGACGACGGTGACCGGCAGGCCACCGCCCTCGCCCGGCAGGCCGGCCGCGCCGTCGGCGAGATCCTGGCCGTGGTGGTCAACTTCTTCAACCCTCAGGTGGTGGCCATCGGTGGTCGGCTCGCCGACTGCGAGCCGCTGCTGGCCAGCATGCGGGCCACCCTCTACGAGCGGTGCCTCCCGCTGGCCACCCAGACCCTGCTCATCGAACGGGTCGCCGCCGGCCAGGACCTCGGTATCACCGGCGCCGCCCACCTGGTGATCGACCACGTCGTAGCGGCCGCCTGACCTCGCCCGCTCTGATACCCAGCGTGATTCACCCTGCGCGGCGCGCCTGATATGTAGTCTCTTGACCGGGTTATGCCGCAGATCATCTTGACATTTTCCTTACAGGCAGTCACATAGCCTTCCGGTGTTCCTCACTCACCCGTGATTGCTCCTGGAGGTTTCGACGTGCGGATCAACGGACGGCTGCTCGTGCCGATCTCGTTGGCAGTGGTGCTGGCGACCGCCGCCTGTGGCCTGTCCACCCCGGCTTCCGGGCAGGCCGACACCCCACCCTCCGACCCGGGTTTGCAGAACTCAACTCCGAGCCCCGGCGACACGCCGACCTCCAGCCCGACTCCGGAGATCCCGACCGACGCGCAGATCCCCACCAGGGCCGCCGGCACCTTCACCACCGCCACCGGCACCGGTCGCGTGATCGGCAAGGGCAGGAAACGGGTGCGCTACAGCGTTTCGGTGGAGAAGGGCATCGCCTGGGGTGACATCCCCGCCTGGAAGCCGGACCGGTTCGCCGCGAGCATCGAGCAGGTGTTGGCCGCACCGAACGGGTGGGCCACGTCCGCGCAGCACCCGGTCACCAACGCCGCGGTGAACCTGTCCCGCGCGTCGTGGTCCTTCCAGCGGGTCGGCACCTCGAAGGTCGACGTCGACGTGCGGCTCGCCACACCGAGGACAGTGGACCGACTCTGCGGCGCGAGCGGTGTCGACACCGAGGGGGTCTACTCCTGCAAGTACGGCAAGACGATCATGATCAACCTGCGGCGTTGGCTCCAGGGCTCACCGGGATACCCGGTCAGCATCGACGAGTACCACGCCGGCGTGATCAATCACGAGTTCGGCCACTTCCTCGGCTTCGCCCACATGAAGTGCGGCGGTCGCGGCAAGCCGGCCCCGGTCATGATGACCCAGACCATGGGCCTGGGCGGGTGCGTGCCCAACGTCAGCCCGTTCGTCGGCAACGGGCAGTTCGTCAGCGGACCGTGGGCACCGTCCTGACCGCACGGATCTGTGGTGGTCGCCGCCCGGCGAGCGGCTCGGCCTGCGCACCGGCAGTACCGGAACGGAACGGGCGGGCCCGGCGTGACGCCGAGCCCGCCCGAACACGGAACTGATCAGTTGCTGGTGGTCAGACCTTGCAGGCCCTTGAGCATCTCGGCGAAGTCGAAGGTCTCCGCCGTCGGCGGCGTCTCGATGGTCACCGCCTTGCCGTAGTCGGTGTAGTCCATCACCAGGTCACCCAGCGGGCCCATCTTCAGGGCCGCCCGGCGGGGCCGGTACTGCTCGTCGACCCACAGGTCGGTGGTGATGTCCTTGACGCCCATCTTGGTCATCTGCTGCTCGACGCCCGCCCGCAGCTTCGCGTCGACCTGCTGGAGGTAGGTCGCCATCGGCGTGGTGACGGTGTAGTGGACGGTGGCCACCCCGTTCACCGTCTCCTGCCCGACCACCTTCGTGCCCTCGGTGGCGAGCAGCGTCTTGACCTGCTTGGTCGGGTCGATGTCCTCGAACTGCTTGCCGATGTTCATCCCGGCCTGCTTGCCGGCGGCGGTCAGGTCCATCTTCATCCAGCGCTTGCCGTCCATCTCCGCGCGGTCCTCCGCCGGAATCTCGACGTAGATGACCGCGCCGACCATCCGGACGACCGTCGCGGCACCCTTCGCGTCCGTCGTCGTCATCTCGGCCTTGACCGGGTCGCCGAGGTCCAGGACGCCCTTCATCGAGACCTTTTCGCCGCCCGCCGTGCCTGACATCGTCACGGTCACCGAGTCGCTCTTGTCGGTGGCCTCGGCGGTCTTCTGCAGCGACCCCTTCAGGTCGCTGGCCAGCAGCTCCAGGACGCTGGGCTGTTTCGGCGACTCGGATCCGCCGGACGTCGTGCCGCACGCGGAGACAGCGAGCGCGGTGAGCGCCGAGACCGCCACCGCCACGGACTTCTTGCCAAATGACACGTACACGCCTCTTCCCGCAGGAATCCGGGCTCACCCCGAATTGATCGACGACACGCTAGCCCACGCGACCGACATTTGCGGACCGTGTTTCGCCGACGACATCGTCGATGGTGGGGTATCCGAGAGTGGGACACCCCACCATCGGCGATCCAGTGTCGATCGCGAGCGGCGGTTACTCCGGGACGCGGCGGTAGGCGCCGTCGCTGGCCGAGGTGGCCATCGAGGCGTACGCACGCAGCGCCGCCGACACCGGCCGCTGCCGATCGGTCGGGGTGTACGGCTTGTCGCGCTTCTCCTCGGCCACCCGGCGCGCCTCCAGCTCCTCGGCGGGCACGTTCAGCTCGATCGACCGGCTCGGGATGTCGATGACGACCTCGTCGCCGTCGCGGACCAGGGCGATCAGCCCGCCGGAGGCCGCCTCGGGGGAGACGTGCCCGATGGAGAGCCCGGAGGTGCCGCCGGAGAAACGGCCGTCGGTGAGCAGCGCACAGGAGCGGCCCAGCCCGCGTCCCTTGAGGAACGAGGTGGGGTAGAGCATCTCCTGCATGCCGGGGCCGCCCTTGGGCCCCTCGTACCGGATCACCACGACGTCCCCGGCGACCACCTGCTTGGCGAGGATCGCTGTCACCGCGTCGTCCTGCGACTCGTAGACCTTCGCCGGGCCACGGAAGGTCAGGCAGTCGTCGGGCACGCCGGCGGTCTTCACCACGCTGCCCTCGGGTGCCAGGTTGCCGTGCAGGATGGCCAGCCCACCGTCGGCGGAGTAGGCGTGCTCGCGGTCCCGGATGCAGCCGCCGGCCGCGTCGGTGTCCAGCGACGACCACCGGTTGGTGGTGGAGAACGGCTCGGTGGTGCGCACCCCACCGGGGGCGGCGTGGAACAGCTCGACGGCCGTCGGGGTGGGGGAGCCACCGCGCACGTCCCAGTCGGTCAGCCACTGCGCGAGGGAGGGGGAGTGCACGGCGTGCACGTCCCGGTTGAGCTGCCCGGCCCGGTCCAGTTCGCCGAGGATCGCCGGGATGCCGCCGGCCCGGTGCACGTCCTCCATGTGGTAGTTCGGCGAGTTCGGCGCGACCTTGGCCAGGCACGGCACCCGCCGGGAGATCGCGTCGATGTCGGTGACGCCGAAGTCCATCTCCGCCTCGCGGGCGGCGGCGAGCAGGTGCAGCACCGTGTTGGTGGAGCCGCCCATCGCCACGTCCAGGGCGACGGCGTTCTCGAAGGCGGCCTTGGAGGCGACCGTACGTGGCAGCACCGAGTCGTCGTCGCCGTCGTACCACCGCTTGGAGATCTCCACGACGGTCCGGCCGGCCTCGACGAAGAGCGACCGGCGGGCGGCGTGGGTGGCCAGCGTGGAACCGTTGCCGGGCAGCGCGAGCCCGATCGCCTCGGTGAGGCAGTTCATCGAGTTGGCGGTGAACATGCCGGAGCAGGACCCGCAGGTCGGGCAGGCGGAGCGTTCGATCTCACCGAGCTGCTCGTCGGTGACCGCCTCGTTCGAGGAGGCGATCATCGCGTCGATCAGGTCGATCTTGCTGTGCACGACGCCCTCGATCGCCATCGTCTTGCCGGCCTCCATCGGGCCGCCGGAGACGAAGACGGTCGGGATGTTGAGCCGCAACGCGGCCAGCAGCATCCCGGGGGTGATCTTGTCGCAGTTGGAGATGCAGACCAGGGCGTCCGCACAGTGCGCGTTGACCATGTATTCGACCGCGTCGGCGATCAGCTCGCGGCTGGGCAGCGAGTAGAGCATGCCGCCGTGGCCCATCGCGATGCCGTCGTCGACCGCGATGGTGTTGAACTCCCGGCCCACCCCACCGGCCTCGGCGACCGCGTCGGCGACCAGGCCACCCATGTCCTTGAGGTGTACGTGACCAGGCACGAACTGGGTGAAACTGTTGGCGATGGCGACGATCGGCTTGCCGAAATCGTCGTCGGTCATCCCGGTGGCCCGCCAGAGGGCCCGGGCGCCGGCCATCGTCCGACCGTGTGTGGAGGTCCTCGACCGCAGCTCAGGCATACATACCAGCATGACACCGTCGGCGCGCCGCCCCACCCGGGTATCCGCCGTGTCCCAACAGATGCACACTCAGCCCCCCATGACGTGCGCCCATCCGGCACTCTTGGAGGCGTGCATTTTCCACCGGGCATGGTCGCTGTCGCGGCGCTCAGCGGGCTCGTCGCCGCGGTGGCCGCCGTGCTGCTGACCGTCGTCGCCCGGCGGCGGACGATGCCGCGTCGACCGGCACACATGCTGCTCGCGGCGGCCGCCGGTGTTGCAGTGCTCAGCCTCCTGGCCGGGATGGTCGCCGCGCTCAGCGCGACCGACCACTGGGCCCACGAGCAGGGGCAGCGCACCGGTTGGGCGACAGTGGTGGCGATCGGCACGGCGGTCAGCGGGCTGGCCTTCGCCGCTGGTCTGCTCCGGCTGCCCGGGATGGCCGCCACCGCGGCCGGAACGGCCCGGCTCGCCCTGGACGGGTTGGTCATGGCGGCGGCCCTGTGGTTCGTCGGCTGGGTGCTCTTCTCCGAGCCCACCCGGTTGCTCGGTGCCGCCACCCCGATGGCCTGCCCGGCGATCCTGCTGGCCACGGTGAGCGCCGCGCTCGGTGCCGGGCTCGTCGTGATCGTCGTCTTCCGGGCCGCCACACCACGTCGACGGCTCGCCGCGCTGGGCGCCGGTATCAGCGCGGTGACCTGCGGCGGGCTGGGTCTCAGCGCCGGGCTCTGCCAGGCCGGGCCGACCATGGCGCTGACCGGTGCTGCGGTGCTCGCCGCCGGTCTGCTGACCGTCGCGCTCACCGTGTACCGGGCCGACCGGCCGGGGCAGATCGACCTTGACCTGGTCGGTAGCGACGGCGAGTACGCGATCGCACCGATGCTGGCGATGGCCGCCTCGGCGATGTACCACCTCGCCCAGGACGGCCGTTTCACCGCGGCGGGCATCGTGGCCGGCAGCGTGGAGGGCTTCGCGCTGGTGGCACGGCAGTACCTCACCCTTCGCGACGTCCGGGGGTACGCGGGCCGCCTGGCCGAGCGGGAGGCGCACTTCCGGGAGCTGGCGCACACCGATCCGCTGACGTCGTTGGCCAACCGGCGCGGGCTGCTCCGGGCGCTGCACCGCAACGCCGCCGACCACAACCCGTGTGTGCTGCTCGGCCTCGACCTGGACGGCTTCAAGAACGTCAACGACATGCGGGGCCACGACGTGGGCGACGCCGTGCTGGCCGAGGTGGGCCGGCGGCTGCGCGGCAACCTGCGCCCCGGCGACGTGGCCTCCCGGCTGGGTGGCGACGAGTTCGCCGTACTCATGCAGGGCCGGCCGGTCGAGGCGGACCGGGTCGCCGAACGGCTCCTCGGGGTGCTCAACCGGCCCTACGACCAGCCGGAGGGGCCGGTCTTCCTGTCGGTGAGCATCGGGGTGGCCGACTGGGCCGACGAGCCGGACGTGGAGCTGCTGCTGCGCCACGCCGACCTGGCGTTGCGCTACGCCAAGCAGCGCGGCAAGAACCGGATCGAGCGCTACGACGCCGCGTACGACCAACTGCTGCGTCGGCGTACGACGGTGGAGCACGAACTGCGCGGGGCCATCGACCGCGACGAGCTGCGGTTGGCGTTCCAGCCGGTGGCGTCGCTGCCGTCGGTGCGGCCGGTCGGCGCCGAGGCGCTGCTCCGTTGGCACCATCCCGAGCTGGGCAACGTGCGTCCGGACGAGTTCATCCCGCTCGCCGAGGAGTGCGGCATGATCGCCCCGCTCGGTGCCTGGGTGCTGCATCAGGCCTGTTACCAGCTCTCCCGGTGGCTGGCGGACGGGCACGACGTCTGGGTGTCGGTCAACGTCTCCCCGCGCGAGCTGCACGCCCCGGAGTACGTGGTCCAGGTCGCCGAGGCGCTGCGCGCCCACCACGTGCCGCCGCAGCGGCTGGTGCTGGAGGTCACCGAGCACGCGGTCGCCACCGACCTGGACGAGCTGATCCGGCGGCTCACCGCGCTGCGGTTGACCGGTGTCCGGATCGCCCTGGACGACTTCGGGGCCGGCTACTCGTCGCTGGGGCAGCTGCGCCGGTTGCCGATCGACATCCTCAAGATCGACCACAGTCTGGTCGCCGAGCACGAGCCGGTCCGCCCGGTCGGCCAGGACGGCCCGGCGTTCGCCCCGATGGTCGACATCGTCATGCGCCTGGGCCACCAGTTGGGGCTGGAGGTGATCGCCGAGGGGGTGACCACCCCGACCGAGTTGGCCGCGGTGGTGGCTGCCGGTTGCCGCTTCGGCCAGGGCGCGCTCTTCGGCTGGGGGGTGCCGGCCGAGCACCTGGAGGCGATGCTGGAGGCGGCCACATCCCCGGGTGCGCGTCCCGCTCCGGTGCCCGCTCCACGCCGTGCTCCGGGTGGGTCCGAGCAGCTCACCCCGCCTGCCGATGGCGCGTCGCCGGCCGACGCGCCGACCTCCGTTAACCAACATGTGGGATCAGTTGACTCATCGCGTGAGATGCGTCAGGCTTAGCCGCATGTCGTCGTACCGGTCGCTGCGAGTACTTACCTGAGCGCACTCTCCCTCACCGAGAGTGCGCTGGCCCCGTGCATCTGCACGAGGGCCGTTTTTATTGCCATCGGAACCTGGCGAGGCGGGCCCCGCCCGTGTCGCATCGCTTGACTAGCCACCAGCCACTCCAGCCGAAGGCCAGAACCGCCATGACGAGACCCACGCCCGAGACCCTCGCCCACACCGCCCGCCGGGCCCGCGCGGCCGCCGACCCGGCCCTCGACGTCGACCAGGCCGCCGCGCGCACGGCCACCCCGGCCGTCCCGGCGGTACGGCCCGCCGCTGCGACCCCGATCTCCGGGGCCGGCTCACTCGTGCGGTCCCTCGAGGCGCTCGAGGTCGACGTCGTCTTCGGCATTCCGGGCGGCGCGATCCTGCCGGCGTACGACCCGCTCTACGACTCGACGGTCCGGCACATCCTGGTGCGGCACGAGCAGGGCGCGGGGCACGCGGCGACCGGCTACGCGCAGGCCACCGGCAAGGTCGGCGTCTGCATCGCCACCTCCGGTCCGGGGGCGACGAACCTGGTCACCCCGATCGCGGACGCGTACATGGACTCGGTGGCGATGGTGGCGATCACCGGGCAGGTGGCCAGCCCGTTGATCGGCACCGACGGTTTCCAGGAAGCGGACATCCAGGGCATCACCCTGCCGATCACCAAGCACAACTTCCTCGTGCAGAACGCCGAGGAGATCCCCCGGGTGCTGGCCGAGGCGTTCCACCTGGCCAGCAGCGGGCGACCCGGCCCGGTGCTGGTCGACATCCCCAAGGACGTGCTCCAGGCGCCGACCACCTTCTCCTGGCCGCCCACCCTGGACCTGCCCGGCTACCGGCCCACCCTGCACCCGCACGGCAAGCAGATCCGGGAGGCGGCGCGGCTGATGGCCGCGGCCCGACGGCCGGTGCTCTACGTGGGTGGCGGGGTGCTCAAGGCCGGTGCCACCGACGGGCTGCGCCGGCTGGCCGAGCTGACCGGCATCCCGGTCGTCACCACGCTGATGGCGCTCGGCGCGTTCCCCGACTCGCACCAGCAGCACCTCGGGATGCCCGGCATGCACGGCACGGTCGCCGCGGTCTACGGCCTGCAGAAGGCGGATCTGATCGTCGCGCTGGGCGCACGCTTCGACGACCGGGTCACCGGCAAACTGGACTCGTTCGCCCCGGACGCGGCAGTGGTGCACGCGGACGTCGACCCCGCCGAGATCGGCAAGAACCGGCAGGTGGACGTCCCGATCGTCGGCGACGCCAAGCACGTCATCGACGAGCTGATCACCGCGGTCACCGCCGAGCGGTCGGCGGGGCGCACCGCCGACCTCGGTGACTGGTGGACGCAGCTCGACGACCTGCGCAACCGTTACCCGTTGGGCTACGACGAGCCGGTCGACGGGACCCTGTCCCCGCAGTACGTGATCAAGCGGCTGGGCGAGATCGTCGGCCCGGACGCGATCTTCGTGGCCGGGGTGGGCCAGCACCAGATGTGGGCGTCGCAGTTCATCTCCTACGAGAAGCCGTACACCTGGTTGAATTCCGGCGGCCTCGGCACCATGGGCTACGCGGTGCCGGCGGCGATGGGCGCCAAGGTCGGCAAGCCGGACACGGTGGTCTGGGCGGTGGACGGGGACGGCTGCTTCCAGATGACCAACCAGGAGTTGGCCACCTGCGCGTTGGAGGGCATCCCGGTCAAGATCGCCGTCATCAACAACGGCAACCTCGGCATGGTCCGACAGTGGCAGACGCTCTTCTACAACGAGCGCTACTCCAACACCGAACTCGGCACCCACAAGCACCGCATCCCCGACTTCGTCAAGCTCGCCGAGGCCCTCGGCTGTGTCGGGCTGCGGTGCGAGAGCGCGGATGACGTGGACAAGACCATCGCCGCCGCCATGGAGATCAACGATGCGCCAGTGGTGATCGACTTCGTGGTCGGCAAGGACGCGATGGTCTGGCCGATGGTCGCCGCCGGCACCAGCAACGACGAGATCATGTTCGCCCGTGGCGTCCGCCCGGTCTTCGACGAGGATGACATCTGATGACCATGCACACCCTGTCCGTGCTGGTGGAGAACAAGCCGGGCGTGCTCGCCCGGGTCTCCGGCCTGTTCTCCCGGCGCGGGTTCAACATCGACAGCCTCGCCGTCGGTGAGACCGAGAACCCGGACGTCTCCCGGATCACCATCGTGGTCAACGCGGAGTCGTCCCCGCTGGAGCAGGTCACCAAGCAGTTGAACAAGCTGGTCAACGTGCTCAAGATCGTCGAGCTGGATCCCCAGGTGTCGGTCGCCCGGGAGTTGCTGCTGGTGAAGGTTCGCGCCGACCGGTCCGCACGGTCGCAGGTGCTGGAGACCGTCAACCTGTTCCGCGCCCGGGTGGTCGACGTCGCACCGGACACGCTGACCATCGAGGCCACCGGCACTCCGGACAAGCTCGACGCGCTGCTCCGCGACCTCGAGGCCTTCGGCATCAAGG
This sequence comes from Micromonospora sp. NPDC127501, assembly GCF_040302185.1. Lineage (NCBI taxonomy): Bacteria > Bacillati > Actinomycetota > Actinomycetes > Micromonosporales > Micromonosporaceae > Micromonospora > Micromonospora sp. NPDC127501. Next base: position 165,284 of record NZ_JBEORJ010000013.1, read on the forward strand.
AAATGGTCCAGTCCGGGCTGGTGGCCATCGGGCGCGGTTCGCGTTCGATCACCGCCGGTCCCGCGCTACGGGCCGCCTGACCCGCCGCCGGTCGGCCCTCGGCCGGCCGTCCGGCGAATTCATCCGCACAGACCACGACGGGCCGCCCCGGCCGTCGTACGAAAGGGAAGTTCTCATGAGCGTTGAGGTGTACTACGACGACGATGCCGACCTCGGCCTGATCCAGGCCAAGAAGGTCGCGGTGATCGGTTACGGCAGCCAGGGCCACGCCCACGCGCTGTCGCTGCGTGACTCCGGCGTCGACGTGGTGATCGGTCTGCCGGAGGGCTCGAAGAGCCGTCCCAAGGCTGAGGAGCAGGGCCTGCGGGTGGTCACGCCCGCACAGGCCGCCGCCGAGGCCGATGTGATCATGGTGCTCGCACCGGACACCGCCCAGCGTGGGATCTACGCGGAGTCGATCGCCCCGCACCTCGCCCCGGGCAAGGCGATCTTCTTCGGACACGGCTTCAACATCCGGTACGGCCTGATCAAGCCGCCGGCCGAGGTGGACGTGGCGATGGTCGCGCCCAAGGGCCCCGGCCACCTGGTCCGCCGCCAGTACAGCGACGGCAAGGGCGTGCCCTGTCTCGTCGCCGTCGAGCAGGACGCCAGCGGCAACGCGCTCGCGCTCGCCCTCGCGTACGCCAAGGGAATCGGCGGCACCCGGGCCGGTGCGATCAAGACCACCTTCACCGAGGAGACCGAGACCGACCTCTTCGGCGAGCAGGCGGTGCTCTGCGGCGGTGCCTCGGCGCTGGTGCAGACCGGTTTCGAGGTGCTCACCGAGGCGGGTTACGCCCCGGAGGTCGCCTACTTCGAGTGCCTGCACGAGCTGAAGCTGATCGTCGACCTCATGTACGAGGGCGGCATCGCGAAGATGCGCTACAGCATCTCCGACACCGCCGAGTACGGCGACCTCTCCCGCGGCTCGCGCATCATCGACTCCCGGGTCAAGGACGAGATGCGCAAGATCCTGGGTGAGATCCAGTCCGGCGAGTTCGCCCGCGAGTGGGTCGCCGAGGACGAGGCCGGCCGGCCCAACTTCACCAAGTGGCAGGCCGAGGGTGCGGCGCACCCGATCGAGGAGACCGGCAGGAAGCTGCGCGGCATGATGAGCTGGGTGGACCGCCCGATCACCGAGACCGCCTGACCCGTTCGACTGGTCCACCAGCGGCCGGCGATCCAGCGCTCTCCCCAGCGCGGGTCGCCGGCCGCTGGCCGCAGCGCCCCGCGTCAGCGGCTTTCCGTCGCCTCGGCCTCGGCCTCGGCCTCGGCCGTGGCCCAGGCGGCCTTCTCATGCAGCCCGAGAGCGTTGAGAGTGCCGGCAAGCGTGCGTAGCGCGATGACCAGCCGTGGCTGGTACCGAACCGGGTCGTGCTCGGCCAGCCAGCGGTAGTGCCCGACGGCCTCCTCGGCCGCCGCCACTGCCGCGTCCTGTTCGCGAAGCCCCAGGTGGCACCGGGCGATCACGAACAACAGGCTGCCGAGCGTCGGCCGGAACCGCAGTGGCTCCACACGGCTCATGAAAGTCAGGTCCTCGCGGGCGCCCGTGGCCAGCGTCAGCGCTTCGGCCCACCGACGATGGGAGGCGAGGGAGTCCGCCAGCCCGCTCATCGCCTCGAGTCGGGCGGGCATGTACTTCAGCCGTGTCCAGAGGGAAAGTCGCCGGAACACCTCGACCGCCTCCTCCCGGGCGGCGAGCGCCTCGGCCGGCTCGCCCAGCGCCGCCCGGCACTGGCCGAGCACGGTGAGGGACCGGGCCAACTCCATCCGCTCACGGGCGCCCAGTGGCGCGCACCGTAGCCAGGTCTCCCGGGCCTGGTTGGCCAGCGGCAGCGCGTCGCGGGGTGCGTCGGAGCGGAGTTGCATGGCCACCATCAGCTGCGCCGCGGCCAGGACGACGAGGCCGTCGCGGTCGGTCGCGTTCTCGACGTACCCGATCGCCTCCCGGCCCTGCGCGAGCGCGGATTCGACGGTGCGGTCGTCCGGGACCGAACCCTGCGCGACGAGTGCCCGCGCGAGCCCCACCTCGTGCCGGCCCGGCCGGTCCTGGACCAGCCGCCGGTAGAGCGCGACCGCCTCGTCCGCGGCGGCGGTGCGCCGGGGCACGAAGCTGCGTCGAATTTTCACCTGGTGGGACCGGGTGACCAACGCCTCGGCCAGCTTCGGACCGAACCGCGCGAGATCGACGCGGGTCAGCTGTCGGAGCAGCGTGATGCGCATGGCGAGCGACAAGGGCGGATCCTCCCGCAGGGGTGTGCCTCCGGTTGTAGCGGGCGGGAGCAACCGTGTCGGTGCGGTGAACGGCCGATGTCCGTCGCTCGACCGGGCGTGTGAGGGCCCTCACCCCGAAGACCGGAACACGCCGACCAGCGTGGCCCCTACGATCGCCTGTAGGTGCAGCAGCCGGCACCTGACGGCCACGGCACGGATCAGCGCAGGGCGCAGTGCGGCGCCCCCCGCCGCCCGGGCCGATCGCAAACACGACCTCTACGAGGACCGATGAATCCTGTCGTACTGATCGCCGAAGAACTCGCCCCCGCCGCCATCGAGGTGCTCGCCCACGACTTCGACGTCCGTCACGTCGACGGCACCGACCGTCCGGCCCTGCTCTCGGCGCTCTCCGAGGCCGACGCCGTCATCGTGCGCAGCGCGACCCAGATCGACGCCGAGGCGGTCGCCGCCGCGCCGCGACTCAAGGTGGTCGCCCGGGCGGGCGTCGGGCTGGACAACGTCGAGGTGCCGGCCGCCACCGCGCGGGGCGTCATGGTCGTCAACGCGCCCACCTCCAACATCGTCTCCGCCGCCGAGCAGGCCGTCGCGCTGCTGCTCGCCGTCGCCCGTAACACCGCGAGCGCCAGTTCCGCGCTCAAGGCGGGGGAGTGGAAGCGGTCGAAGTACACCGGCGTCGAGGTCCAGGGCAAGACGGTCGGCGTGGTGGGGCTCGGTCGTATCGGGGTGCTCTTCGCGTCTCGCATCGCCGCGTTCGGCACCCGGCTGATCGCGTACGACCCGTACATCCAGCCGGCCCGTGCGGCGCAGCTCGGCGTCCGCCTGGTCGGGCTGGAGGAGCTGCTGCGGGAGAGCGACTTCATCTCCATCCACCTGCCGAAGACGCCGGAGACGGTGGGCCTGATCGGTGAGAAGGAGCTGGCGCTCGTCAAGCCCGGCGTGCGCATCATCAACGCCGCCCGTGGTGGGCTGGTCGACGAGCAGGCGCTCGCGGACGCGATCGCCGAGGGCCGGGTCGCCGGCGCCGGTGTCGACGTGTACAGCAAGGAGCCGTGCACCTCGTCGCCGCTGTTCGCCTTCGACAACGTGGTGGCCACCCCGCACCTGGGCGCCTCCACCCACGAGGCGCAGGACAAGGCCGGTCTCGCCGTGGCCAAGAGCGTCAAGCTGGCCTTGCAGGGCGAGTTCGTCCCGGACGCGGTGAACGTGCAGGCCGGCGGTGTGGTCGCCGAGGACGTTCGGCCGCTGCTGCCGCTGGCGGAGAAGCTCGGCCGGGCGTTCACCGCGGTCGCCGGTGGGGTCGCCGCCAGCGTCACGGTCGAGGTCCGCGGTGAGATCGTCAGCCACGACGTGTCGGTGCTCAAGCTCGCCGCCACCAAGGGCCTGTTCAGCTCCGTGGTCGAGGAGCAGGTCACCTACGTCAACGCCCCGCACCTGGCCGCCGAGCGTGGCGTCGAGGTCACCCTGGCCACCCTGGCCGAGACGGCCGAGCAACCGACCCTGGTCACGGTGCGCGGCGCGCTGCCGGACGGTCGGACGGTCAGTGTCTCCGGCACGGTCACCCACTCCGGCGCCCGGGACGTGCTGAAGCTGACCGAGGTGGACGGCTTCGACGTGGAGATCGGCGCGGAGGGCATCCTGCTCTTCCTGCGCTACGCCGACCGGCCCGGTGTGGTCGGCACGGTCGGTACCCTGCTCGGCGAGTCGGGCATCAACATCGCCGCCATGCAGGTGGCTCGTCGGGAGGCGGGCGGTGAGACGCTGATGACGCTCACCGTCGACCAGGCGCTCGGCGCCGACCTGCTCACCTCGGCCGCCGAGTCGATCGGTGCCACGGCGGCCAGCGCCGCCGATCTGCGCGACGAGTAGTAGTCGACAAACACCGTGGGGGGCCTGGCGATTCGCCGGGCCCCTCGTCATTTCCCGTCCGTGCCGCCGGTCAGGTCAGCCGGGCAGCCGCGCGGGCGGCGGATAGACCGAGCCGTCCTGCGGGTCGAAGAGCATCAGACCGTGCTCGCCGGCCAGTCGCTCGATGTCCAGTAGCACCTGGTCCGCGCAGGTCGGGTGCAGGTTCAGCTCGACGTGGTCGTGGGCCGCGTGCAGCGGCGCCACCGCCCACGGGCTGTTCGGGCCGGGGTGACGGTCCGGATAGGAGGCGGTGATCGCCCGGTAGAAGCTGACCACCCGCGGATCGGGGTAGCGGTCCACGTGCCGCCCCTGCCGGCAACCGTTGACCGCTGTCCGCACGTCCTCGGGCGTCGCCCCGTCCTCCAGGGCCCACACGCTCAGATCGAAACTCACGGCGGATAGCGTGCCATCCGCCGTTCACCATGTCGAAATTGCCTCGCCGCCGGTCAACCACCGATCTCGGCAGTCTCCCGTCACGACGGTCCGGTGTGGAGACTCTTGCGTCGAGTTGCGTCGATTCGCTAGCGTACGCACTGCGGTCACTGGCCGAGTTCGAGGCGCCGGCCCGTCTTCGGGTGGCGCGGTCGACGTCCGGCCCGACCGGTCCGCACCCCTCGGTTGTGCGAGCCACGCGCACTCGTCGCTGACCGGCCCCCACTGTCGTTGCCGAGACCGTGGGGGCCGATCGCGGGCCCCGACCGGCTCAGCGACGGTGCGCGAAGAGCGCGCGATAGTCGGAGTTGCCCCGGAACCACGCCAGGCCGGTGGGGCCGGCGGCGTAGAGCGCGGTGGCGTAGGCGTCGGCGATCGTCAGGTCGGGGCCCACCACGGTGGCGGCGACGAGGTGATCGGCCGGCTCGCCGGTGTGCGGGTCCACCACGTGCCCCTGCCGCCCGGTCACCCCGGAGGTGCCGATCGCGCCGGCGGTCATCTCCAGCACCATCGGCGCCCGCTCGGGTGCGGTCGGGTGGTGCACGGCGACCCGCCAGGGTCCGCCGTGCGGCGCGCGGCCCCGGACGACCAGGTCGGCGCCGGCGAGTACGGCGTAGTCGTGGATGCCGGCGGCGCGCAGTCGCTCCGCGGCGCGTTCCACAGCCCAACCGCCGAGCAGGCCACCGGGGTCGAAGCCGCCGGGCACCGCCCAGGCGTCGAACCACCCGTCGGTGGCCGCGCGCATCGCGGCGCAGCGGTCCACCAGATCGGCGAGCGGCGGGTACGACTCGGGGCTGATCTCGCCCCGACGCAACCGGGAGACCAGGCTCTCCGGTCGGTTGGGGCCGTAGGTGAGGTCGATGGCGCGCAGCTCGGCGACGCTGTCCCGCAGCGCTTCGCCCACGCCCCGGCGGCCGAGCCACTCGGGTGCGTTGAGCAGCAGGGTGTACTCGGCGGTCGCGGTGCGTACGGTGTGCTGCACGGCGATCCGGCCCTCGGTGGCCGCGGTCGGGTCGATCCGGTGCCGGCGGCTGCCGAGTCGAAGGTCCGGTCGACGGTTGCGGAACGCGGACGGGTCCGGCCAGCGGGTCCGTGGCTGCTCGTCGATGCGCATCGCATCTGCCCCCTCGCACATGGCGCCGCGTCATCGCGACCCCGTTGGTCAGCGGGCCCCCGCGACCCACTGACTACTACGGTAGGCAGCGGAGATGACCGCCCCATGAGTCCCAGCTGAGAGGGTGCTGTGCATTCCCGAATCCCAAATCGTGGACGCAGCGTACCGGGAGGCGGGACGGCGACGTACCGTTGCCCGGACGGAACCGTTGAGCAGAGGAGTGCGGTCGTGGCGCGGATCGCGGTGGTGGCCGGAGACGGCATCGGGCCCGAGGTGGTCGCGCAGGCCCGCAAGGTCCTCGACGCGGTGCTGCCCGACGTGCAGGCCACCGAGTACGACCTCGGCGCCGCCCGCTGGCACCGTACTGGAGAGGTGCTGCCCGACTCGGTGCTGACCGAGCTGGCCGGGCACGACGCGATCCTGCTCGGCGCGGTCGGTGACCCGACGGTCCCGCCGGGTGTGCTGGAGCGAGGGCTGCTGCTCAAGCTCCGTTTCGCCTTCGACCAGTACGTCAACCTGCGTCCGTCCCGGCTCTGGCCCGGGGTCGCCGGCCCGCTGGGCAACGTGAAGCCGGGCGAGGTCGACCTCGTGGTGGTGCGCGAGGGCACCGAGGGGCTCTACGCCGGTGCCGGTGGTTCCCTGCACCGGGACACCCCGGCCGAGGTCGCCACCGAGGAGAGCCTGAACACCCGGCACGGCGTGGAGCGGGTGATCCGCGACGCGTTCGCCCGCGCCGGCCGCCGGGAGCGGCGCAAGGTCACCCTCGTGCACAAGACCAACGTGCTCACCCACGCCGGGTCGCTCTGGGCGCGTACGTTCGACGCGGTCGCCGCCGAGCACCCGGACATCGAAACCGAGTACCAGCACGTCGATGCGGCGGCCATGTTCCTGGTCACCCAGCCGCAGCGCTACGACGTGGTGGTCACCGACAACCTCTTCGGCGACATCCTCACCGACATCGCCGCGGCCGTCACCGGCGGCATCGGGCTGGCCGCCAGCGGCTGCATCAACCCCGAGGGGGCGTACCCCTCGATGTTCGAGCCGGTGCACGGCTCGGCGCCGGACATCGCCGGGCAGGGCATCGCCGACCCGGTCGCCGCGGTGCTCTCGGCCGCGTTGCTGCTGGAGCAGCTCGGGCACAGCGAGTCGGCTGCCCGGGTCAACGCGGCGGTCGCCGCCGAGCTGGCCGGTCGGGTGCCGGGCGTGACGCTGCGTACCGAAGAGGTCGGCGACCGGCTCGCCGCCCACGCCGTAGCCTGATCACCCCGGCCCGAGCGGCGACCGGCCCTGAGGCCGGCCTGCCACGGGCAGCCCGACCGGCGCTACCCGCTTAACGACCGTTCGGGGTAAGTTTCTGGCACAGCCATGTCGGTGTGCGGTCCCGCATGCCGTTGTCCCGCAGGGAGGTCAGCGCGATGAGCGGTGGTGACAAGCTCGACTTCGAGATCCGTCCGAATCTCGCGCCGGTATCCGCCGCCGATCGGGCCGCACTGCTGACCAATCCCGGGTTCGGCCGCGTCTTCACCGACCACATGGTCACCGTCCGCTATGCCGACGGCAAGGGCTGGTACGACGCCCGGGTGGAAGCCCGTGCCCCGATCCCGATGGACCCGGCCAGCGCCGTGCTGCACTACGCGCAGGAGATCTTCGAGGGGCTCAAGGCGTACCGCACGGCCGACGGTGGCGTGACGATGTTCCGGCCGGACGCCAACGCGGCCCGCTTCGCCACCTCCGCGCAGCGGATGGCGATGCCGGTGCTGCCGCCGGAGGTGTTCGTCGACTCGCTGCACAAGCTCATCGAGATCGACCGGGAGTGGATCCCCACCGGCGAGGACGGCAGCCTCTACCTGCGGCCGTTCATGATCGCCAGCGAGGTCTTCCTCGGCGTCCGCCCGGCCAACGAGTACCTCTACATGGTGATCGCCTCACCGGTCGGGGCGTACTTCACCGGTGGCGTCAAGCCGGTCACCGTCTGGGTCTCTCCGGACTACACCCGGGCCGCCCCCGGTGGCACCGGCGCGGCCAAGTGCGGCGGCAACTACGCCGCGTCGCTCGCGGCCCAGGCGGAGGCCATCGAGGCCGGCTGTGACCAGGTCGTCTTCCTGGACGCGGTGGAGCGCCGGTTCGTCGACGAACTGGGCGGCATGAACGTCTTCTTCGTCTACGACGACGGCACGGTGGTCACCCCACCGTTGACCGGCACGATCCTGCCGGGCATCACCCGCGACGCCGTCCTCACGCTGGCCGGCGCGGCCGGACACCAGGTCGAGGAGCGGCCGGTCAGCTTCGCCGACTGGCAGGCCGACGCCGCCAGCGGACGCCTGAAGGAGGTGTTCGCCTGCGGCACCGCCGCGGTGGTCACCCCGATCGGTGGGGTCCGCTTCCCGGACGGCGAGTTCCTCATCGGCGGTGGCGAACCCGGTCGGGTCACCATGGCCCTGCGTCAGCAGCTGGTCGACATCCAGCGCGGCAAGGCGGCCGACCCGCACGGCTGGGTGCAGCGGGTCTTCTGATCTCCGCCGCTGCGCCGGCCCGTCCACCCGGACGGGCCGGCGCAGTCGGCCCTACCCGTCGGTGGGCTGCGCCTTGGTGTGCTCGTCGAGCAGGTGGTCGCGGAGCGCGGCGAGCTGCTCGTCGGTCACCCCGGCGTGGCGCAGGTACGCCTCGATTGAGCCGTGCCCCGCGCGCAGCTCGTCCAGGAAGATCTGCATCGCCTCGGCGGGTGAGCTCAGGAACGGCGCCGGCACGTCCACGCCGCCCGGGTTGACGGAGGCCAGCCAGGCGCTGTACCGGGCCGACGCCTCGCTGCTCAGCGCGTAGTCCGCGGTGATGTCCGCGTCGTCGACGCCGAGCACGGCGAGGGTCAGCGCGCAGACGATGCCGGTGCGGTCCTTGCCGGCCACGCAGTGCACGACCACCGGGGCGTTGGCGGAGTCGGCGATCAGCCCGACCGCCTCGGCCAGCCCGGCGGTGCCGGTCTGGGCCAGGTCCGCGTACCGGTCCGCGAGGTACCGGGCCAGGCTGGCGCCCTCCTCGTGGGGCGTACCCGCCCAGTCGGCGTGCTCCGGGTGGATGTGGCGGTAGGCCAGCCCCTGGTACGCCGGCACCCGGCCGTCGCGCTCCACCTCGGTGGGGCGGCGCAGGTCGATGACGGTGCGGATCCCGATCGCGGCGAAGGCGTCCCGGTCCTGCTCGGTGAGGCGGTGCAGCGAGTCGGAGCGGTAGAGCCGACCACGGCGTACGGGTCGGCCGCCGTGCCCGAGGTAGCCGCCGGCGTCGCGGAAGTTGAAGGTGGCGGGGAGCGGAATCTGTCGGCTGTCGTCGATGGCGTCCACGCCCTCACGGTAACGGCCGGCGGGTACGCGCCCCACCGGCCGTCGGGGCCGAACCGTCAGCGTGCCGTGCCGGGCGGGAGCGCGCCGTACGTCTCGTCGTAGTAGCCACCCAGTTGATCCCGGTAGCTCGGGTCGCTGTGGCTGGTCTCGTCGTACTCCGGGGCGGCCTTGATCTGGTCCCGGCTCCGGTCGACGGAGACGGTGCGCTGGTCGTGGTCGACCTGGTTGACGGTGCCGGCCGGCAACATCACCTTCTTGCCGAAGATCCAGGGCCCGGTGTCCACGACCAGGTAGCTGCCGCCCACCTCGTGACTGGCGCTGTCGATCTTGCCGATTCCACCGTCGGTGGCCTCGACCTTGTAGCCGACCAGGTCGACGTCGGCCACGCCGGCCTGGTCCCGGTAGCGCCAGGGGTCGAACGTGCCGGCCGGCGCGCCGCCGGGCACCGTGCCCTTGTCGCCGCCGCGCAGCGGGTCCGGCCCGGCGTGGGTGGCGTGCGGATCGATCCTGTCCATGCCGTTCACTCCTGACTGTCGCCGATCGTCTCGGCGTAGGTGGGTGCGTCCCCGCAGGAGCTACCCGGCCGTCGGGGGCCGGAAACGGCGACGGGCCGCGGTACGGCAAGAGGCCGAGGCCGCGAGGTACGCATCGGCCTTCGGGGCGTACGTGTTCAGGCCAGTGCGGCCTCGGCGTCCAGGGTGACCGCCGCGGCGTGCACCACTGCGGAGATCCGCAGGGCCTCGTGCAGCTGCTCCCGGGTGAAGCCGCTGCCGCGCAGCTTCTTCTCGTGCAACTCCAGGCACACCCCACAGCCCGCGATGGCCGACACGGCGAGGCACCAGAGCTCGAAGTCGCCCTTGTCCACCCCCGGCCTCGCGATGATCTGCATCCGCAGTCGGGCCGGCATCGAGGCGTACTGCTCGTCGCCGATCAGGTGCTTGGCCCGGTAGTAGATGTTGTTCATCGCCATGATCGCCGCAGCGCCCTTGGCCGCCTCGACACCCTCCGGCCCGAGGTGCCCGAGCGCCTCGGCCGCGATCTCCCGCAGCACCACCGGGTTGCGAGCGGTCACCGCGCAGGCCAGCGCGGTGCCCCAGGTCTGCACCGGGGTCAACGCCGAGGAACCGATGGTGGAGCCGAGGTTGAGCCTGATGTCCTTGGCGTACTCCGGCAGGGCCGCCTTGATCGCGTCCAGGCCCATGGTCAGACTCCGGCGGCGGGGGTCTCGTCGGCGATCTCCGCCGGGCTGATGGAGGTGAAATCCATCGGCCCGACGAAGACCACACACCACGTGCCCTCGTGGGACGTGTGGTCGATCGTCCTGGACGCGTTGTTGGCGCCCAGCGATACGCAGGCGGCGAGTCCGTGCTCAGGTAAGCGGTCACTGACGGTGAGCACAGGTCCTCCTTGCAGACGGCACGGTGGCCATCATCGGATCCGTTCCAGATGCTTCCGCATGGCTGTCTCCGCCGATGAGTGGCCCGGTGGCTTGTGAAGCCGATCACGAGCGGTGGTCACTGGCGAACGAACACTCCGTCACCATCCCGCTATGTGGATTGTTCCTCCCAAATTCGGGGGAGCAGTGGCAGAGTGGCCATCGTGACCAGTACCGCCCTGATTATTGCGACCTAGCGCGCCGGCTCTCCCCTCTGCCGAGCGCGCAGACCTCCCGCATCCGCGGGAGGTCTTTTTGTTGCTCCGAGAAAGGATCCTGATGACGTTCCAGGTCTTCGACACCACGTTGCGCGACGGCGCTCAGCGCGAGGGGCTCACCTACTCGGTGGTCGACAAGCTGGCCGTGGCCCGGCTGCTCGACGAGTTCGGCGTCGGCTTCATCGAGGGCGGCTGGCCGGGCGCGGTGCCCAAGGACACCGAATTCTTCCGCCGCGCCCGCACCGAGCTTGACCTGCGGCACGCCGTACTCGTCGCGTTCGGCGCCACCCGCAAGGCCGGCGTTGCGGTCGCGGACGACCCCCAGGTGCGCGCCCTGCTGGACGCGCAGACCCCGGCCGTGGCCCTGGTCGCCAAGGCCGACACCCGGCACGTCGAACGCGCGCTGCGCACCACCGGCGCGGAGAACCTGGCGATGATCCACGACACCGTCAACCACCTCGTCCGCGAGGGCCGACGGGTCTTCGTCGACGGCGAACACTTCTTCGACGGCTACCGGCACGACCCCGCGTACGGCGCGGCCGTGGTGCAGACCGCGCTCGCCGCCGGCGCCGAGCGGATGGTGCTCTGCGACACCAACGGCGGCATGCTGCCGTCCCAGGTGACCGCCGTGATCCACGACCTGACGAACAGGCTGGGGATCGACGCCGAGCTGCTCGGTATGCACGCCCAGAACGACACCGCCTGCGCGGTGGCCAACACGATCGCCGCCGTGGAGGCGGGTGTCCGCCACGTGCAGGGCACCGCCAACGGGTACGGCGAACGCCCGGGCAACGCCGACATCTTCGCTGTCGTCGCCAACCTCCAGCTCAAGCTCGGCATGCCCGTCCTACCGGAAGGCTGCCTGGCGCAGATGGTGCGGGTCTCGCACGCCATCGCCGAGATCGCCAACATCGCCCCCGACACCCACCAGGCGTACGCCGGGGCCGCTGCCTTCGCCCACAAGGCGGGGTTGCACGCGAGCGCGATCAAGGTCGACCCGTTGCTCTACAACCACGTGGACCCGTCGGTGGTGGGCAACGACATGCGGATCCTGGTCACCGAGATGGCCGGTCGGGCCAGCGTCGAGCTCAAGAGTCGTGAGCTCGGCCTGGACCTGGCCGGCAGCCCGGACGCCCTGACCCGGGTCACCAAGCGGGTCAAGGAGCTGGAGGCGGGTGGCTGGTCCTTCGAGGCGGCCGACGCCTCCTTCGAGTTGCTGGTCCGCTCCGAGCTGCCGGAGGGCAGCCCGGCCCGACCGTTCACCCTGGAGTCGTACCGGGTGCTGGTCGAGCACCGCGAGGACGGCGCGGTGGTCTCCGAGGCGACCGTCAAGATCCGAGTTCGCGGTGAGCGGGTGATCGCCACCGCCGAGGGCAACGGCCCGGTCAACGCCCTCGACGAGGCGCTGCGGGTGGGGCTGGCGCGGCACTATCCGCAGTTGCGCGACTTCGAGTTGGCCGACTACAAGGTGCGCATCCTGGAGGGCAGCCACGGCACCGGCGCCGTCACCCGGGTCCTGCTGGAAACCTCCGACGACAGCGGCCGGGACTGGACCACGGTCGGCGTCCACCCCAACGTGGTCGAGGCCAGCTGGCACGCCCTGGTGGACGCCCTCACCTACGGCCTCGCCCCCACCTCCGTCTAACCCCACCCCACCCCACCCTGGTCCTCGCGATCTTGCACTTTGTGTCGACCGTTCGCGGCATTTGCCGGTTGTGCCGGGACAGTAAGTGCAAGATCGACGGGGCGGGGGTGGGGCCGCGCCGCGCGGGGGTGGGGGTGGGGGGTCAGGGGGTGGGGAGGGTGAGGGTGGCTTGGACGGGGCGGTGGTCGCTGCCGGGTAGGGCGAAGACCTGCACCGAGTGGACAGCTATCCGGCGGTCGACCAGGACGTGGTCGATGGTGACGGGTGGGATGAGGTCGCCGTCGTACGGACCCCAGGTGCCGGTCAGGCCCTCTCCGGTGGCGTCGGCGGCGTCGACGTAACCGCTGCCCAGCAGGGCCCGCAGTGGACTGTGGTCGAGGGTCGCGTTGAAGTCTCCCGCGAGGATTCGCAGGCCGCCGTCCGGGGTGGCCGGTGGTTGGGCGGTCAGGTCGGCACGCCAGGCACCGACCTGGTCCAGCGCGTACGGTGCCGAGGGGTGGGCCGACTCGACGCGGACCGGGGGCCCGTCCGGGACGGAGACCGTCGCGTACGCCTGGGTGAAGCCCCAACCGTGAAGGTTGCGCCGGACGCCGCCGTCGGTGATCGGCCACCGTGAGTAGAGCCCGGAACCGGCGGTGCCGATCACCGGGTTGAGCTGCCGGTGCGGCAGCAGCGTTGCCAGGCCGAGTTGATCCAGGGTGGCCTGCGCTTCCGGCGTGAACTCCTGCACGGTGAGCACGTCGATCTGGTGTCGCCGGACCAGCTCCACCAGCGTCCGCGCGTCGCCGGCGCCGGCGAGCAGATTGGCGGTGAGCAGCCGCACGGTCGGCCCGGTCGCCGCCGGCTGCGGGCTGGCCAGCGCCCGAGGTGCGACGGCGCCGAGCAACGCCACCGCCGCCAGGGCCGCGAGCGCCGCCGGCCACCAGCGCCGCAGGGCGAGCGCGAGGGCCAGGACCAGCACGCTCACGCCCGCGACGTACGGCGTGAAGGCGAGCGCCTGCACCAACGGCCCCCGGTCCAGGCCGAGCAGTCGGGCTGCCGCCCAGAGTGCGGTGGGTGCGACGGCAAGCCAGCAGAGGACCGTGCCGAGCCGAGCGTTCCGGTGCGCGGGTGGAGCGTCGACGATCACGACGATGATCGTAGTCGGGTCCGACGAACCCATTTCATGAATGGTGATGCGCTCACATTTCACAATTATCTGACAGGTGGTTGACACCCCGGAAAAGCGAGATCAACTATTGACTGGCGGCTTTTTCCGGTGCTACGTTCCATCTGGCTTAAACGACGCAACTCTGAGTAGTAACAGCAGCTCAGAGGGGATACGGATTGTTGAGAAATCAATCTCGGCGGGTGTGAGTGAGGCAGCTTTCCCCGCCCAACTGTCGTCGTACGCCTATTTATGGGCAGTCAACCGTCCCGCCCCGCGGGTCGGCCGAATTCGCACGGTCACACAAGGGGGACCTGTCATGAGCACATCCTTCCGACGTAAGGTGGCGGCGGTAACGTTCGCCGTCCTGGGGCTCAGTCTCGCCGGCGGGGGCATCGCCATTGCCCAGCCATCGGCGAAGGCGCCGCAGGAGGCCGTTCAACCGGCGGCACGCGACACGAACGCCCAGCCTCCGGTCACCGCCGAGTCGGCGCGCAAGGCCAAGGCTGCGCTGAAGGCGGGTGCGGCCACCACACTCGTGGCCACCAACGCCTTCACCGTCGTCAACTCCAACGGCACCAAGGCGCGCGGCACCGGCACCGTCATCAAGTACGGCCCCGGCCAGTACGAGGTGCAGTTCGGCTACACCGTCTCGGCCGGCGCCTTCCTGGCGACCATTTCGCGGTCCGACGCCTGCTGCATTCCGCCGGCTGGCGAGGTCTCGGTGGCTCCGCGGCTGAGCACGCCCAACGCGGTCTTCGTGCAGACCCGCAACTCGGCCGGGACCCCGGCTGACCTGGGCTTCACCCTGCTCACCCACACGCCCTGACCGAACCGACACCCGGCCCCCGTCGCCAACGGCGACGGGGGCCGGACCTTGTCCACCAGACCCAGACTCGCCGGCTGCACCTCGGCCAGCCGGTCCGGGCATTGATCGACGCGGGTTTCATGAAGTCGGGGTGTCGGGGATCCGCGATGCCCCGATTTCCGTGAACGCAAGCGGATCACAGGCTCTCCGTGGCCGGTGACTTGGCGGTTGTGCGTCCTTTGGCCCGGCTCGCGCCGATCGGCGCTCCCGGGCCCGTCACTCGCCGGTTGTCCGCCCCTCGGACGGCTCGCGACGGTCGTCACCCTTCCGCGCGGCTCATCCCCATTCCGGCCAGTCCGGGCCGGTCCCTGCCGCACAATCCCACGTTTGCCGGGCGTGTGCCCGGGAAGCAAGCACCGTGACGGACATCTCGGACACCCTGGCCAGCATGCCCAGCCCGGTCGATCCGGAGCCGACCGGCATCGAGCTGGAACAGACCCTCTTCGAGGTCAAACGCGTGATCGTCGGGCAGGATCGCCTCGTCGAACGCCTGCTCACCGCACTGGTCGCCAACGGACACTGCCTCCTGGAGGGGGTACCCGGCGTGGCCAAGACACTGGCCGCGCAGACCCTCGCGACAGTGGTCGGCGGCACCTTCTCCCGGATCCAGTTCACCCCGGACCTGGTGCCGTCCGACATCGTCGGCACCAGGATCTACCGGGCGTCCAAGGAGACCTTCGACATCGAGCTGGGCCCGATCATGGCCAACCTGGTGCTGGCCGACGAGATCAACCGGGCTCCGGCCAAGGTCCAGTCGGCGCTGCTGGAGGCGATGGCCGAACGGCAGGTCTCGATCGGCGGACGCAGCTGGCCGGTCCCGGAGCCATTCCTGGTGCTGGCCACCCAGAACCCGATCGAGTCCGAGGGGGTCTACCAGCTCCCGGAGGCACAGCGTGACCGGTTCCTGATGAAGGTGGTGGTCGACTACCCCAGCGACGCCGACGAACTGGCCATCCTCTACCGGATGAGCACCGACCGGCCCACCCCGCGCCAGGTGCTCGACGCGAAACGACTGCGGGACCTTCAGATCCACGCCGAGCGGGTCTTCGTCCACCACGCGTTGGCCGAGTACGTGGTGCGGCTCATCCTCGCCACCCGCGACCCGGGACGGTTCGGGCTGCCCGAGATCGCCCCGCTGTTGGCGTACGGGGCCAGCCCGCGGGCCACCCTGGGCCTGGTCGCGGCCGCCCGGGCACAGGCCCTGCTGCGGGGTCGGGAGTACGTGCTGCCCGAGGACGTCCGTGAACTTGCCGTCGACGTCCTCGCCCACCGGCTGGTGCTCTCCTTCGACGCGGTGGCCGACGGGGTGTCGGCCGAGAGTGTGGTGCGACGGCTCGTCGAGGCGGTGCCGCCGCCCCGGCTGGCCACCGGGCACCCGCAGCAGACACCGGATCTGGCGGCGGCATGAGACGCGCCACCGTCGCGCCCGCCGACCCCGGCCTGGCCGAGCTGGCCCCGGACCAGCGCCTGCGCCGCCTGGAGCTGACCGTCACCCGCCGGCTCAACGGCCTGCTGCACGGCCAGTACCGTGGTCTGCTGCCCGGTCCCGGCAGTGAACCCTCCGGCAGTCGCGAATACCGGCCGGGCGAGGACGAGGTTCGCCGGATGGACTGGGCGGTGACCGCCCGGACCGCCGTGCCGCACGTCCGGCAGGTTGACGCCGACCGGGAGCTGACCACCTGGCTGCTCGTCGACGGCAGCGCCAGCATGGAGTTCGGCACCGCCGAGCTGGACAAACGGGAACTGGCGGTGGCCGCCGTCGCGGCGGTCGGCTTCCTGACCGCGGGCGTCGGCAACCGACTTGGCGCCCAGGTGCTGCGCGCCGACGGGGTACGCCGCTTCCCGGCCCGCAGCGGGCGTACCCATCTGCTGTCCCTGCTCCGTGCGCTGCTCGCCGCCCCCCGCGCCACCGCGCCCACCGGCCGGCCGGGGCGCGGGCCGGCGGCCCGACCGCCCGATCTGGCCGACGGCCTCGACGCGCTGCACCGGATCGCCAACCGGCGTGGGCTGGTCGTGGTGGTCTCCGACTTCCTCGACGGCCTGCCCGACGACCCCGGCCGGACAGCGCCCTGGGAGCGGACCATGCGCCGGCTGGCCGTCCGGCACCAGGTGCTGGCGATCGAGGTGACCGACCCGCGTGAGCTGGAACTACCGGACGTCGGCCTGATCACGCTCGTCGACCCGGAGACCGGTCGGCACCGTGAGGTGTGCACATCGGACCGTGGGCTGCGCGAGCGGTACGCCGAGGCCGCCGCCGCCCAGCGCGAACAGGTCCACCAGGCGCTGCGCCGCAGCGGGGCCACCCATCTGCCGCTGCGCACCGACGGCGACTGGAGCGCGGACATCGTCCGGCACGTGCACGCCCAACGCCGGCTGGCCGCCGTGCCGGTCGGCCGGCCCCGGGGAGGTGCCGCGTGATCTGGCAGTCGCCGCTGCGACTCTGGTTGCTGCTCGGCGTGCTCGCCCTGGTCGTCGCGTACCTGGTGATGCAGCGGCGACGCAGCCGGTACGCGGTCCGCTTCACCAACCTGCGGCTGCTGGACCGGGTGGCGCCGGAGCGGCCCGCCTGGCGCCGGCACGTACCGGCCGGGCTCTTCCTGGCCATGTTGGCGCTGCTCGTGGTCGGCTTCGCCCGGCCGAGCGCCGAGGTCCGGGTGCCCCGGGAACGGGCCACGGTGATGGTGGCGGTGGACGTCTCCACGTCGATGCTCGCCACCGACGTCGAACCGGACCGGTTGGCCGCGGCGAAGGAGGCCGCCCGGCGCTTCGTCGAGGGCCTGCCCGACGAGTTCAACGTGGGTCTCGTCGCGTTTGCCGGCAG
Source organism: Micromonospora sp. NPDC127501 (assembly GCF_040302185.1). NCBI lineage: Bacteria > Bacillati > Actinomycetota > Actinomycetes > Micromonosporales > Micromonosporaceae > Micromonospora > Micromonospora sp. NPDC127501. The sequence continues at coordinate 182,478 of NZ_JBEORJ010000013.1, forward strand.
CGCCGCCGTGCTGGTGCCCCCGGGCACCGACCGGGAGGCCCTCGACGAGGGCATCGACCGGCTCGCCGAGGGCATCACCGGCGTCCAGGGCACCGCGATCGGCGAGGCCATCAACACCTCACTCGGCGCGGTCAAGAGTCTGGACAGCGAGGCCGCGAAGGAGACCCCACCCGCCCGGGTCATCCTGCTCTCCGACGGCGCCAACACCTCCGGGATGGACCCGATGGAGGCGGCTGCGGAAGCGGTGAAGGCGGAGGTGCCGGTGCACTCGATCTCGTTCGGCACCCCGTCCGGGTTCGTCGACCGAGGTGGACGGCCCATCCAGGTGCCGGTGGACGGACAGACCCTCAAGGCGGTCGCCGAGGAGACCGGCGGCATGTTCCACGAGGCCAGCACCACCGACGAGCTGCGGGCCGTCTACGACGACATCGGCAGTTCGGTCGGCTACCGCACCGAGCGGCAGGACATCTCGGCCCGGTTCATCGGCCTCGGACTGGTGTTCGCGATGGGCGCCGCCGCCGGCTCGATGCGCTGGTTCTCCCGGCTGCCCTGACCGCCGCGCACAACCGACGTCGACCGTGAGGAGTACGCATGGCAGTGCAGACCGGACTGGGCGAACCGCGCGGTCCCTGGTTCATCTCACCGGAACTCGACCCGGACGGGCGCGGGTGGTGGGACGCGCCCGAGCGCGACCCGGGCGGGCGACGGCCCGGGCGCCTGCTCGCCGTGTTGGCGGTGGTGGCGGTCTCGGCCGTCTCCGGCGCTCTCGCCGGCGGCGTGGTGGCCAGCCGGGACGGGGCTGGGGGCCCGGCCGCGGCGTCCGCCGCCCCGGTGCCGGCGGAACTGGTCACCGCGGCCGAGCGGACCGTACCCGGGGTGGTGTCGGTGCTGGCCGGCGGCGCGACCAGCGGGTCCGCGACCGGCTCGGGCTTCGCCGTGGACGACCAGCAGCACCTGATCACCAACGACCACATCCTCGCCAAGGGGGGTGGCGGCCCGGTGACCGTGGAGCTGCCCGACGGCCGCCGGTTCGCCGCCGAGGTGGTCGGACGAGAGCCGCGCAGCGACCTGGCGGTGCTGAAGGTGCCGGCGTCGGCCGGTCTCACCCCGCTGCCCCTGGCCAAACCCGGTGCGACCCGGGTCGGTGAGCCGGTGCTCGCGGTGGGGTCGCCGCTCGGTCTGGCCGGAACGGTCACCGCGGGCATCGTCAGCGCGCTCGACCGGCAGGTCCGGCTCGGCAACAACCGGCACAGCGCGGTGCAGACCGACGCGTCCATCAACCCCGGCAACTCCGGTGGGCCACTGGTCAACGCGCGCGGGGAGGTGGTCGGGGTGAACACCGCCATCGCCACCATCGACGGCAACGGCTCGATCGGCATCGGGTTCGCCATCCCGATCGACCAGGTGCAGCAGACCGCCGACACGATCATCGGCAAGGGCGGCTGAGCTGCCCGGACGCCCTGACGGGGGCCACCACTGTCAGATATCCGGCCGGACAGCATCGGACCATGGAAATATTACGCTCGGTATGGATACTGGCGGAGGTGGAGCGTCCTCTTCTCACGGTCCTCCTGCTGGTGGGCCTGGTCATCGGATGTGCAGTGGGGTCGGCGTACGCCCGGGCACGACGCGGGTGGAACGATTACCAGACCGTCAAGAAATCGGTGCCAGGTGCCCGCCGGGGCGCCTGGTCGCTGATCCGCGGCGTCGTCGTGAAGGCCGCGGTGATCGGGGTGCTGCTCTTCGGCGCGGTGGCGTACGCGGCCGTCGGCTCCGACGAGGAGAGCGCCGGGCCGGCGCCCACCCAGTCCCCGACGCAGAGTGAGCCTCCGCACCGATGACCCCCGAAGGGTCGTCGCGGGTTAGCCTCGGGACGTGGACGACGGACTGCGGGTGACCGACCGGTGGGTCGTCCCCGCCGGGGAGCTACGGGAGCGCTTCTCCCGCTCGTCGGGGCCGGGCGGGCAGGGTGTGAACACCGCGGACTCCCGGGTCGAGCTGAGCTACGACGTGGCCAACTCGCCGGCCGTGCCCGAGTGGCTGCGGCCGCGGGCGTTGGCCCGGCTGGCCAACCGCCTGGTCGACGGGGTGCTGACGATCGCCGCCAGCGAGCACCGGGCCCAGTTGGCCAACCGGGAGGCGGCCCGGGCACGGATGACCGCCCTGCTGCGGGAGGCCGCCGCGCCCCCGCCGCCGGCCCGCCGAGCGACCCGCCCGTCCCGTGGGGCCAAGGAACGCCGGCTGGCCGAGAAGAAACGCCAGTCCCAGCGCAAGCGGGACCGCCGCGCCGACGACGACTGATCCCCGACGGCGACTAGTCCGGCACGGCGGCGAGCAGCCGGTCGCGCAGCACGGCGGCCCGCTCGGCGAACCCGCGCTGGGCGACCGCGTACTCCGCCCGGCCGTCCGGGGTCTCCACCCGCACCGGTGGGTAGCCGAGTGCCGCCAGGTCGTACGGGCTGGCCCGCATGTCCAGCGTGCGGATGTCCCGGGCCAGGTCGAACGCGTCGGCCACCAGCTCCGAGGGAACCAACGGCGACAACTTGTACGCCCACTTGTACAGATCCATGTTGGCGTGCAGGCAGCCCGGCTGCTCGTGCGCGTGCTGCGTCTCCCGGGTCGGGGTGAGCAGGTTCAACGGGCGGGCCGGCGGGGTGAAGAACCGGAACGCGTCGAAGTGGCTGCACCGCACGCCCCGCTCCTCGACGACCTCGGCGGTGCGTTCCGCGCTGAGCCGCAGCGGCCAGGCGTTGTGCCGCAACTCCTCCCGGGTCTGCCGGTAGACCATCGCCCACTCGTGCATCCCGAAGCAGCCGAAGTGCGCCGCCCGTCCACGCGTCGCCGCCAGGAGGGAGCGGATCCAGGCGATCGATTCGCCGCGCCGGGCGCGTACCCCCTCGGTGTCGAGGGTGACCCCGGCGGTGCCGGCGCGGTAGTCGCGGCCGAACTCGGCCGGATCGGCGTCGCGCAGCTCGACCCCGGGCCCGGGATGCCAGCGCCGGAGCTGGGCCGGACGGTGCGAGTAGTAGGTGAACAGGAAGTCGGCCACCGGATGCCGCTCACCGCGTCGTCGCCGGGCCAGGTGCGGGGTCAGCCAGACGTCCACCCGCTCCTCGTGGGCCCGTCGGCGGGCCTGCCACTGCGTCGCGTCGAGCACGGCGGGGGCGAGGGCGGCGGTCACGCACCCCAGGGTACGACCGCCGCCCGCACACCGGTCAGGGCATCTGCACCCGGACCCCGGCGGAGAACACCCCGCTGCGCAGCTCCAGCTGCTGGGGCGGGTCCCGGCCGTCGACGGTGAAGACCAGCGGGAGCACCATCCGGGTGCCCGCCGCCATCGGGTCGGCGAAGATGTCCCGACCCAGGTTCGCCGTCCGGGTGGCCGACTCGTCGGCGCTCACCCAACGCCCGCCGGGCAGGTACGCCCGTTGCAGCTCGCTGTGCCAGGGCTGGTGGTCTCCGGTGACGTTGCGCACACCCACTGTGGCTTCGCAGCGTCGCCCGTTGGCCGGTGCGGCACCGCCGCCGTCGGTTTTCCCGGCGGTGCCGGGCGCGCCGCAGGTCATCCGGTAAACGGTGAACTCGAACGCCGACTCGCGCAGCGGCACGCCCAGCGACCCGGTGACTCCGGTGCCCACCCACGCGCCGCTGGTGGGCTGCTTCTGCGTGTCGATCGCCGCGACCTGCCGGGTAGCCGTCCAACCCGCGGTGCCGACCACACCGGCCAGCACCACGACGGCGGCGCCCACCAACATCCAGACCGGCGGGGTGCGCCGACGCCGCACCGGACTCGGCGCTGCCGGGCGGGGGTAGACCGTCCCGCGGCCACCCTCGGCGCCGCCGCCGGTGGAGAGCGCGGCAGCCGTCACCCGACGCCCGCGCCGACGTCGCCACACCCACACCAGGGCGGCGCTGATCAGCAGCAGGACCGCCAGTCCGCCGAGCAGCACCGGGTAGCGGCGCCACGGCGGCGCCTCGGTCACCTCGGCCGCCGGTGCCGCTGCCGCCTGCCAGGTGGCCGTGGCGCAGTCGTACGGCCGGCTGCCGTCACTGGTGAACGCGCAGGTCGGCGCGGTCAGGGGTCGGCTCGGCGCGGTCGCCGCGAGCGCGGTGCCCAGGGTGGTGGTGCTGTGCGCGGGCAGCCGCAACCGCCAGGTCACCTCGGTGGCCGATCCGCCGGCCGGGGTGGACCGGCCACCACCACTGATCGCGGTCGTCGACGCACCGGGCGGCAGTTCCTGACGCACTGTGGTCTCCAGGGGCGAGTTGCTCACGTTGCGCACCTGGATCCGGTACCTCGGTGCCGGGCTGCTCTCCGTCGCGACCGCCACCGTGACCTGTTGCGGGGGCGCCGACGCCGGTGCCCGGGTCGGTGGTGCCATCGCCGGTGGCGCCGAGGGCGGGGTGGGCTCGGTCACCCGCGCGACCATCGCCACCGGCGGCCGGGTCTCCGCTGGTGCTGGTGTGGCGGCCGGTGGTGGTGCGGCCGCGGTTGGTTGTGGCGTGGCGGCCGGTGGTCGTGGCGCGGCCGCGGTTGGTTGTGGCGTGGCGGCCGGTGGTCGTGGCGCGGCCGCCGCCTCCGGAGCCGCCGACGGCAGGGCCGGCACGGCGGCGAGGATGCCGAGGCAGTGCACGAACACTGCGAGGGCTCTGTGGTGTCGTGTCGATGCAGGCATACGAACGAACCTCCGGAGCCGACGCTAGGGGCGAGCGGCCTCCGTGCGGGTACGAATTCGAGAAGTCCGCCCCGGTCACCTCCAGCTCCGGTAAGGTGCCGCGCGCTGATGCGTTGAGCACACCCGACCGCCGGTCCTGGCCGCCTGGGGCGCCGGCGGCGCTAGATTGGCCGGGTGCGTATCGCTCGTTTCGCCCATGCCAAGGGAATGTCGTTCGGTGCCGTCGAAGGCGAAGCGGAGGCCGGGCCGCAGGGCCTGACCATCGCCGAGATCGAGGGCCACCCGTTCGGCAATCTCTCCTTCAGTGGGGCCCGCTGGGCCCTCTCCGACGTCCGGCTGCTCTCGCCGATCCTGCCCAGCAAGGTCGTCTGTGTCGGCCGCAACTACGCCGACCACGCCGCCGAGCTCGGCAACGAGGTGCCCAAGGAGCCGTTGCTCTTCCTCAAGCCGTCCACCTCGGTGATCGGCCCCCGGGACGCCATCCGGCTGCCGATCTTCTCCAAGCAGGTCGAGCACGAGGCGGAGCTGGCGGTCGTGATCGGGGCGCCGGGTGCCCGCCGCGCCGACCGCGCCGCCGCCGAACGCGCCATCTTCGGCTACACCTGTGCCAACGACGTCACCGCTCGGGACCTCCAGCGCTCGGACGGGCAGTGGACCCGGGCCAAGGGCTTCGACTCGTTCTGCCCGATCGGCCCGTGGATCACCACCGGGCTGGACGTCTCCGACCTGGAGATCCGGTGTGAGGTGGGTCGCAACCCGGAGGAGATGGAGGTGCGCCAACTCGGCCGGACGAAGGACATGGTCTTCGACGTGCCGGGCCTGGTGTCGTACATCTCGCACGTGATGACTCTGCTGCCCGGCGACGTCGTTCTCACCGGCACTCCAGCCGGGGTTAGCCCGCTTGTCGAGGGGGATACCGTCACCGTGCGGATCGACGGCATCGGCGAGCTCACCAACCCGGTGGTGCCCGTCGCCTGATCCGTCTGATGCCCCTGTTTCCGCAGCTCACGGGTGGTTCGGGGGGATCGGATTTGGCCTGCCGGCACCGGGAGGGTAAAGTTCACTCCCGGCGCCGCAAGGGGCCAATGGGGTATGGGGTAATTGGCAGCCCGACTGATTCTGGTTCAGTTAGTCTAGGTTCGAGTCCTGGTACCCCAGCGCTGCTGGAATTCGCGAGAATTTCCAGACGCTGGATTCTGACGGAGTTCGACTCCGCCCCTTCGGGGGCGGAGGGTGGTCTTCGGTAGAGTGCAGCTCCTCCACCGCTAAGGTGGGGGAGCAAAAGTTGTTCTGGCCCCGTCGTCTAGCGGCCCAGGACGCCGCCCTCTCAAGGCGGTAGCGCCGGTTCGAATCCGGTCGGGGCTACAGCGTGCACAGCCCGTCTCACCTCGTGAGGCGGGCTGTTTCGTGTCCGCCGTCGGGCCCGTTCCGGCCCCCGCCGGGCTCTCGGGTGACAGCGCACCCCGCGCTCGTGCCCGGGTACGGTGCCGCTAGACTACATTCGCACCGCCCGCGAGGGTGGTGAACGGAGAAGTTCTGGCCCCGTCGTCTAGCGGCCCAGGACGCCGCCCTCTCAAGGCGGTAGCGCCGGTTCGAATCCGGTCGGGGCTACAACCAAAGGCTCATCTCGCCCAGCGAGATGAGCCTTTCTCGTTGGCCGGTCCCCCCACACCCCCGTTGATCATGAGGTTGGCGGTCACGACACGCCGATGTCGGTGGCGTTAACCCCATGATCAACCCGGGGAGGGGCGGGAGGGTGGGGGAGCTGGGGAGCGGGGGCGGGTTAGAGGCCGGATAGGCGTTGGCCGGCTCTTACTACGGCCATGGCGTGGCGTTCGCCGGGGCGGCGGCCCAGGCGCTCGATCGGGCCGGAGATGCTGACCGAGGCGATGACCCGGCCGGTGCGGTCGCGGATCGGGGCGGAGACGCTCGCCACACCGGCCTCCCGCTCGGCGACGCTCTGGGCCCAGCCGCGACGGCGTACCTCGGCGAGGGTGCGGCCGGTGAACTTGCTGCGCGGCAGCAGCGGCATCACCGCCTCCGGCGGCTCCCAGGCGAGCAGGATCTGGGCCGCGGAGCCGGCCGTCATCGGCAGCACCGAGCCGACCGGAACGGTGTCCCGTAGACCACTGGCGCGTTCCGCCGCCGCCACGCAGATCCGCTCGTCGGCGCGGCGCAGGTAGAGCTGCGCGCTCTCACCGGTGGCGTCGCGCAGCGCGGCCAGCAGCGGCTCGGCGGCGGTCAGCAGAACGTCCGGTGCGGCGTTGGCAAGCTCGCCCAGGCGGGGGCCGGGCCGCCATCTGCCCTGGGTGTCACGCACCAGCATTCGGTGGATCTCCAGGGCCTGGGCCAGGCGATGTGCTGTGGCCCGGGGCAGCTTGGTGCGTTCGACGAGTTCGGCCAGGCTGGCGCCGTCCACGCAGGCGGCCAGGATGACCACCGCCTTGTCGAGAACGCCGACACCGCTCATACTGTGTCCCACAAGCCGAAACTTACCTCCCAGAATTTAGGATGTCCAGATGGTGGGAGTCACTCCTGAGCCGAGGACCCTGGCCGAGAAGGTCTGGGACGCGCACGTCGTACGGTCCGCCGCTGGTGAGCCGGACCTGCTCTTCATCGACCTGCACCTGCTGCACGAGGTGACCAGCCCGCAGGCCTTCGACGGGCTGCGGCTCGCCGGGCGCCGGGTGCGTCGTACCGACCTGACCCTCGCGACCGAGGACCACAACACCCCGACCGGGTACGCCGACCCGGCGTTCCGCCTCCGCCGTGGTGACCTGCTCACCATCGCGGACCCCACGTCGCGTACGCAGATCGAGACGTTGCGCCGCAACTGCGCCGAGTTCGGGGTGCGACTGCACCCGCTCGGCGACGACAACCAGGGCATCGTGCACGTGATCGGCCCGCAGCTCGGTCTCACCCAGCCGGGCCTGACGATCGTCTGTGGCGACTCGCACACCGCCACCCACGGCGCCTTCGGCGCGCTCGCCTTCGGCATCGGCACCAGCGAGGTGGAGCACGTGCTGGCCACCCAGACGCTGCCGCAGAGCCGGCCGAAGACGATGGCCGTGAACGTCACCGGCCAGCTCGCGCCCGGCGTGACCGCCAAGGACCTGGTGCTCGCGCTGATCGCGCAGGTCGGCACCGGTGGAGGTCGAGGGCACATCGTCGAGTACCGCGGCGAGGCGATCCGCGCCCTCTCCATGGAGGGGCGAATGACCATCGCCAACATGTCCATCGAGTGGGGTGCCAAGGCCGGCATGATCGCGCCGGACGAGACCACCTTCGCGTACCTCAAGGGTCGACCGAACGCGCCGCAGGGCGCGGACTGGGACGCGGCGGTGGCGTGGTGGCGGACGCTGCCCACCGACGAGGGCGCGCGCTTCGACGCCGAGGTGACCCTGGACGCCAGCCGGATCACCCCGTTCGTCACCTGGGGCACCAACCCCGGGCAGGGTGCGCCGCTGAGCGCCCCGGTGCCGGACCCTGAGGAGTTCGCCACCGACTCGGAGCGCACCGCCGCCCGCCGGGCCCTGGAGTACATGGACCTGCGCCCCGGCACCCCGCTGCGGGAGCTGCCCATCGACGTCGTCTTCGTGGGGTCCTGCACCAACGGTCGCCTGGAGGACCTACGGGCCGCCGCCGACGTGCTGCGTGGCCACCGGGTCGCCGACGGCGTCCGGATGCTCGTGGTGCCCGGCTCCGCCGCCGTGCGCGAGGCCGCCGAGGCCGAAGGGCTGGACAAGGTCTTCGCCGACGCCGGGGCCGAGTGGCGGTTCGCCGGCTGCTCCATGTGCCTGGGGATGAACCCCGACACGCTGAAGCCGGGCGAGCGCTCCGCCTCCACCTCGAACCGCAACTTCGAGGGCCGTCAGGGCCGGGGCGGGCGTACCCACCTGGTCTCCCCGCCGGTGGCCGCCGCCACCGCCGTGGTCGGCCGGCTGGCCGCCCCCGCCGACCTGTAGAAGGGACCGACGAGATGGACAAGTTCACCACCCACACCGGCACCGCCGTGCCGCTGCGCCGGTCCAACGTGGACACCGATCAGATCATCCCCGCCGTGTACCTCAAGCGGGTGACCCGGACGGGCTTCGCCGACGGGCTGTTCAGCGCCTGGCGGGAAGATCCGGCATTCGTGCTCAACGATGAAAATTATTCCGGGGCGTCGATCCTCATCGCCGGCCCGGAGTTCGGCACCGGCTCCTCCCGGGAGCACGCCGTCTGGGCGCTACGGGACTGGGGCTTCCGCGCCGTGGTGGCCCCGCGCTTCGGTGACATCTTCCGCGGCAACGCCCTCAAGGAAGGTCTGTTGCCGGTCGAGTTGGAATTGAAAGCCGTCGAAGAGTTGTGGGATCTGGTCGAGGCGGATCCGACCACCGCGGTGACCGTCGACCTGACCGCCCGGCAGCTCCGGGCGGGGGACGCGAGCTGGTCGTTCCCGCTGGACGACTTCAGCCGTTGGCGGCTCCTGGAAGGCCTCGACGACATTGGACTCACCCTCCGCCACGCCGCCGACATCGACTCCTACGAGGCGCGCCGGCTGCCGTTCCTGCCCTCCGTGGCATAGCCGTTAGGCCGCCCGCACAGCGGATTTCACCCCCATCGGTCCATCCGGTGGGGGTGAATCCGTTACGACACAAGGGCTTTTTTCTACCGAATGTTTGTGTCCCGGCAGCACAGGGCATACCGTGCGCGCAGAATGGCTCGCGACGAGTCAGTTGCACAATCGGGAGGAAGTCGTGAACAAGGCCGAGCTCATCGAGGCGCTCGCCGTTCGCCTGGGGGACCGGAAGATGGCGACGGCCGCGCTCGACGCGGTCCTCACCGAGGTCCAGGCGGCGGTCACCAAGGGCGAGAAGGTGGCGATCACCGGATTCGGAGCATTCGAAAAGCGTGTGCGTGGCGCGCGAACAGCGCGCAACCCGCGTACCGGCGAGGCGGTGAAGGTCAAGAAGACGTCAGTCCCGACCTTCCGCCCCGGCGCCGGGTTCAAGGAGATGGTGGCCAGCGGCAAGGTGCCGAAGGCCACGGTGGCGACGAAGAAGGCCACCACCAGCACCGCCACGGCCAAGGCGGCGGGCACGAAGGCGACCGGCACCAAGGCGGCCACCGCCAAGGCGGCGGGCACCAAGGCGACCACGGCGAAGGCGGCCAGCAAGAAGACCGCCCCGGCCAAGGCGAGCAAGACCGCCACGGCGACCAAGACGGCCGCCAGCAAGAAGACCGCCCCGGCCAAGGCGAGCAAGACCACCACGGCGACCAAGACGGCCGCCAGCAAGAAGACCACCGCGGCGAAGAAGACCACCGCCGCGACCCGGTCGACCGCGGCGAAGAAGACCACCGCGGCGGCGAGCAAGAGCACGGCGGCCAAGAAGGCGCCGGCGAAGAAGGCTCCGGCCAAGAAGGCGGCCAGCAAGCGCTGACCGACCAGTACCGCAGGGGCGTCCACCAGTGGGTGGGCGCCCTTTCGGCGTACCGGGACGGCTTTTCGGCGTACGGGGACCGTTGACCGGGTTGGCGCGCTCGCGCAGAATCGCCGTGCCGGCCACCCCTGGGTCGGCCCGTCGACGGGAAATGGGGCGCCGGTGCGCTACCGCCAGGTCACCACCGGCACGCTCGCGCTGGGCGTGCTCCTCCTCATCGACGTGCTGCGGGTGTGGCTGCCCGGCATCATCACCATCTTCGGTCAGGCGGCGTCCACCCCGGCCGAGCTGATGGGGGCGTTCGCCCTCGGCTGGTTCGTGCTCGCGATGGGCGCACCCGCCGTGGTCCGTCGAGTCGGAGCCCGCCCGGTCACTGTCGTCGCCGCCGTCGCGCTCGCCGTCGCCCGGCTCGCGCTCACCGCCGCTCCCGGCGGGCGTACGCAGCTCTGGTTGGCCACCGCCGGGTTGCTCGTCGGGCTGGTCTGGCTGGTCGGCGTCGCCGCCGGCACCGACCGCCCGGTCCCGGGGCTGGTGTTGGGGTTCGCGGTCAACGCGGCAGTGCACGCGGTGCTGGACACCGTCGACCTGGTCTGGCGGGGTGACTGGGTGGCCTGGCTGCTCAGCGCCGTCGCGGTGGCGGTGTTCCTGGCCGGCACGGCGCAACCCGGCCGGCGCCCTTCGCGGCGAGCCGAAACGGTCCATCCGCGCGGTGCAGGCGATGCCCTCGCCGGCCCCGCTGACGCCCCTGGCGGCCCCGCTGACGCCCCTGCCGACCCTGGTGGTGGCCGAGCCTGGCTGCTGGCCGGGCCGGCGCTGCTGCTGGCCGGAATGGTGGCGCTCTCCCCGGCGCTGGCCCGGACCGGGATGTCGTACCTGGTAGCGGGGGACGGGGTGGCTCGTTCGCCGCTGTTCGGCCTGGCGCCGGTGCCGGTGGCGGTCGCCGGGTTCCTGTGCGCCGCGTTGACCCGGCCGCCCCGTGGGTGGGGCCGGGCGTACGGCCCGGTGGCACTGCTCGGCGGCGCGGTGCTGTTCGCCCTCGACCGGGGCGACCTGCTGCTGCCGGCCATCCTCCTCACCGCGGTCGGCCTCGGCGCCTGCCTCGCGCTGACCGACGACACCAGCCCGCCCGCCAGCGACACCGCGAGCGCCGGCACCGCTGGTGGCACCAGCGCCTCCCGGCGGGGCTACGCGGTCGCCGCCGGGATGCTCGTCTTCGCACTCGGGGCGGTCGGCTACTACTCGGCCTACGACCTCGGCTACCCCAACGCGGCGGTGCCGGTGGTGGTGGCCGTGCTGATCGCCGCCGTGGCCTTCACCGCCCGGCCCGTCGTCCACTGGCTTCCCGGGCCGTTTCCGCCGCTCCGGGCCGCCGCCGCGGTCACCGCGCTGGCCCTGCTGGCACCGGTGCTCGCCGACGAGGTGCCGGTGGCCAGCAACCGGGACGGCCCACCGCAACGGTTGACCGTGGTGGCGTACAACATCCGGATGGGGTTCGGGCTGGACGGCCGGTTCGACCTGACCGGCCTCGCCGAGGTCGTCGACCGGCAACGGCCCGACGTGGTGCTGCTCAGCGAGGTGGACCGGGCCTGGCTGCTCAACGGCGGGCACGACACCCTGGACCTGTTGTCAGACCGGCTCGGTATGCCGTACGTCTTCGGGCCGGCCGCCGACCCGGTCTGGGGTGACGCGGTGCTCAGCCGTTGGCCGGTACGCGATCCGCGGACCCTGCCGCTGGCCGCCGTCGGCGCGCCCACCGGAGCGCAGGCCCTCGCCGTCACGCTGGACCTCGGCGACGGTGTCCGTACCGCCGTGGTCAGCACCCACCTGCAACCGCCGCCCGGCAAGGGCCCGGTGGTCCAGGCCCGCGCGGTCGCCGACTTCGCCACCCGGTACGCGGCCGGTCGGCCGTTGGTGGTGGCGGGTGACCTGAACACCGAGCCGGGCGACGAGGCGTTCGCGGAGTTCACCAAGGTCGGCCTGGTCGACGCGTTGGCCGCCGCCCGACCACTGGCGACCAGCCCGGCGGACGACCCGCGCCAGCAGATCGACCACATCTTCGTCTCGCCCGGCCTGACCCCGGGCGGTCCGGTCGCGCCGCGCAGCACGGCCAGCGACCACCTGCCGGTCGCGGTGACAGTGACCCTGCCGCCCCGCTGACCAGGCCGGGCCCGTGCGAACGCGGGCCCTACAGGCGATCGGTGGCCAGCAGCCGGTCGGCGGCGAAGGCGAGCAGCCACCCGCCGCCCTTCGGGGTGGTGAAGTCCTCATCGGTGCGGCCGGTCAGCCGCTCCAGGGCGCCCGGCAGGACCTTGCCCTGGCTGCACACCGCCGACTGCCCACCGGTGCCGGCCAGCTCCAGAAGTCGGGCGGCGGTGGCCAGGATCTGCTCGTCGCTCTGCTGGCCGGGTTGTGGTTCGTCCAGGTCGCCGCAGACCTCGATCGGCAGGTCGAGCAACGCGGCAGCCGGGTCGAGTGTCTGCACACACCGTCGCGGCGACGCCGACACCAGTCGGGCCGGTCGGATCAGGGCGATCAGCTCGGCCAGCGTGCTCGCCTGGGCCCACCCCTCGGCGTCCAGGGGCCGCCCGACGTCCGGGCCGGACCAGGTGGCCCGCTTACCGGCGTGCGCGTGCCGGACCAGCGCGACCGTCGCCGTCACCGACGGCAGCGCGGCGAACGCCGCCAACACCTCGGCGTCGTGCGGGTAGCTGACCAACCGGATCGCGTCGTCCACCGCGAGCCAGCGGATGTCGTCCACCTCGGTGTCCGGTTGGAAACCACCGCTGGCCACCGCGAGCATCGACCAGTAGTCGACCAGCTTGGGTTGCCCCTCGCTGCGGTACCGCACCGACGGCAGCCGCACCTGCGGCACGCCCCGCACGTCGGCCTCCTCGGCCACCTCACGCACCGCCGCGGCCAGCGCGTGCTCGCCCGGCTCCAGCTTGCCCTTCGGCAGCGTCCAGTCGCCGTAACGGGGGCGGTGCACCACGCAGACGCGTACGCCGTCGTCGGTCGGCCGCCAGGCCACCCCGCCCGCCGCCCGGATGCCCGTCACGGCAGCCAACTGGTGCGCCGCCGCCGGGTGGCCCGGTGCCAGGCAGCCGGGAGGAGACCCCGCGTCCGGCGTACCGACAGGCGTTCCCGCTCGGCCAGCCGCCCGGCGGTGACCGCCAGCTCGTGGTCGTCCGGTCGCTCGGCGGCGATCTCCAACCAGGTGTCCGCCGCCACCGCCGCGTCCTGGTGCTCACCGAGGACGTCCTGCACCCGGGCGAGTGCGCGGGACAGCCGCCGCGCGCCCTTGCCGACCGTCGGGGCCACCGCGTTGACCGCGTACCGGGCCTGCTTGCCCTCCTTGCGGACGGCGTGCCAGCGGTCGTCCGGCGACTGCGCGTCGAGCCCGCCGACGCCGTCCGGCCCGGCCAGCCGCCGCCAGGGGCGGGCCACCAGCGCGGGTAGCGCCTGCGCGGCGGGCGCTGCCGCCCGCCGCGTGAACCGGGGCGCGCGGGCGGCCAGCACCAGGGAGTCCACCAGGGCCAGGTAGCGCGCGGAGCGCAGCATCTCGTCGATTGCGGTGAGCGCCCGCCGCTGCCGTTCGGCGAGCACCTCGTCGAGGCGGTCCACCGCGCCCCGGTCGAGCGGGCTCAGCGGATCGGCGTCGGCGGTACGGCGCAGCCGCGCGCGCAGCACCTCGGCGTCGCGGGCCGCGCCGAGCACGTCGGCCAACCAGCGCAGCTCGGTGCGCAGCGGGCGGGACCAGGTCTTTCGCAGCAACGGTTTGAAGGTGCGCAGATCACTGCGCAGGCGTCGGCAGGCCACCCGCATCTGATGCACTGCGGTGTCGCCGCCGGCGGCCGGGGCGCGCAGCCGGACCAGCGGGTCGTGCGCCAACAGCCGGCGGATCTCCTTGCGTAGCGCCTCGGTCACCACGTCACCGGCGCTCGGCTCGGCGGTCAGCCCGGCCGGCGCGACCAGGTCCGGATCGGCCTGCGCTGTCGCGCCCAGCGCCCGTACGTGCTTGGGCGTGAACGACCCGCCCCGCGCGCCAGCCTCGCGCAGCACCTCGCCGACCCGGTCGAGCAGCTCCCCGTCGCCGGCCTTCAGCTCCACCTCCACCTCGCGGAACGTGTCGGTGGTGCTGCCAGCGTCGTCGAGCACCGTCACCCGGTCGTCCACCACCTCGGCGAGCACAGTGCCGGCCCGGTCACACACCTCGTACGCGTGCCGCACCGTCCGCACCACTGTCACCGGGGCCAGCGGCGCCCCCCGGTGCAGGACGGTGACCAACTCCACCAGCTCCGGAGGTGGCTGCCCCTTCGGCCCGGCACGGGAGATCTCGTGCCGGACGCCCGGCGTCCCGGTCGGTAGTTTCACCGTCCAGGGCAGCTCGTCGCCCCGGCGGTGGCGCAGCGAGGCACCGGCCCGGGCCAACCGCAGGTCGACCGTGTCGAGGTAGCGGGCGACCAGTGTCACCGGTGGCAGTGCCCGGACCCCACCGCCGGCCGGGGCCGTGCCGGCCAGGTCCGGCAGCACGTAGGCGTCGTCCACCTCGTACTTCTGCTCCTCCTCGACCATCAGCTCAGCCTATGCGCTGCGGGGTCAGCTGGCCGTGCCACCGACGCGGCGCAGCAGCAGTTCCTGCAGATGGGCCCGAGTGGCGTTGGCGCCGCCGGTACGCCGGGTCCAGGTCCCGTCGCCGGCCAGCTCGAACGCGTCCACTTCGGGGCTCATCGCGGCGGTGAGCACGTGGTCCAACTCGGCGCGGGCGACCGGGTCGCTCACCTGCACCAGCGCCTCCACCCGGCGGTCCAGGTTGCGGTGCATGAGGTCGGCCGAGCCCATCCAGAACTCGGCCTCGCCGTTGTTGCCGAACCGGAAGACCCGGGAGTGTTCCAGGAACCGGCCGAGGATCGAGCGGACCCGGATGTTCTCCGACAACCCCGGCACCCCCGGGCGCAGCGTGCACATGCCCCGGATGAGCAGGTCGACGTGGACGCCGGCCTGGGAGGCGCGGTACAGCGCGTCGGTCACCCCCTCGTCGACCAGGGAGTTGACCTTGAACTGGACCAGGCCGGGCATGCCCAGGCGGACGTGCGAGATCTCCCGCTCGATCCGCTCGATGAGGCCGCTGCGGATGCCCTGCGGGGCGACCAGCAACCGCCGGTACGCGGTCTGTCGGCTGTACCCGGTGAGCACGTTGAACAGGTCGGTGAGGTCGGCGCCGATCTCCGGGTCGGCGGTGAGCATGCCGAAGTCCTCGTACAGTCGGGCCGTCTTCGGGTGGTAGTTGCCGGTGCCGATGTGGCAGTAGCGGCGGATCTGGTTGCCCTCCTGCCGGACCACCAGCGCGGTCTTGCAGTGCGTCTTCAAGCCGACCAGGCCGTACACCACGTGGCAGCCGGCGCGTTCCAGCGTGCGGGCCCAGCCGATGTTGGCCACCTCGTCGAAGCGGGCCTTCACCTCCACCAGCACCACCACCTGCTTGCCGGCGGCGGCCGCGTCGACGAGCGCGTCGACGATCGGGGAGTCGCCGCTGGTCCGGTAGAGGGTCTGCTTGATGGCCAGCACGTTCGGGTCGGCGGCGGCCTGCTCGATGAAGCGCTGCACGCTGGTGGCGAACGAGTGGTACGGGTGGTGCACCAGGATGTCCCCGTCGCGCAGGGTGGAGAAGACGCTGCGCGGCACCTCGCCCTCGGCGAGCCGGGGATGGGTGGCCGGCACGAACGGCGGGTCCTTCAGGTCCGGCCGGTCCGCCTCGCCGTAGACCTGCCACAGCGCGGACAGGTCGAGCAGGCCGGGCACGCGCAGCACGTCCTGGTCGTCCATGTCCAGCTCGCGGACGAGTAGCTCCAACATGTGGTCGGAGATGGACGCGGCGACCTCCAGGCGGACCGGGGGACCGAACCGCCGGCGGGCCAGCTCCCGTTCCAGGGCCTGGAGCAGATCCTCGTCGCGGTCCTCGTCGACCTCCACCTCGGCGTTGCGGGTGACCCGGAACAGGTGGCACTCGACCACCTGCATGCCGCTGAACAGCTGCCCCAGGTGCACCGAGATCAGGTCCTCCACCGGCAACATCCGGACGCCCGGCTGGTCCCGGTCCACCCGGACGAAGCGGGGGACGTTGTTGGGCACCTTCACCCGGGCGAACAGCTCCGAACCGCCGTCCGGGTCGCGGACCGCCACCGCCAGGTTCAGCGACCGCCCCGAGATGTACGGGAACGGGTGCGCCGGGTCCACCGCGAGCGGGGTCAGCACCGGAAAGATGTGCTCCCGGAAGTAGGTGCGCAGCCGCTCCCGTTCGCCGTCGCCCAGCTCGCCCCAGCGCAGGATGCGGATGCCCTCGTCGGCCAGCTTGGGCAGCACGTCGTCGACGAAGCAGGCGGCGTGCCGGGCACCCAGCGCGGCGGTCCGCTCGGCGATCAGCTCCAACTGCGTACGCAGGGGCAACCGGTCCCCGCCGCGCACCGGCAGGCCGGCGGAGAGCCGCCGCTTCAGCCCGGCGATGCGCACCATGTAGAACTCGTCGAGATTGCTGGCGAAGATGGCCAGGAACTTGGCCCGCTCCAGCAGCGGGGTGCTCTGGTCCTCGGCCAGGGTGAGCACCCGGGCGTTGAAGTCGAGCCAGGACAGCTCCCGGTTGAGGAACCGGTCCTCCGGCAGCGGCGAGGTCGCCGGGGGCTCGTCGTCGTCCTCCGGTGCGGCACCGGTCGGCAGATCGTCGGGCAGGACCTGGTGGACGTCACCGGCGGCCGGGCCGTCCCCTGCGATCTTCGGGGCGGGATCGATGACCTCGTCAAGCCCGGAGGAGGCCGCACCGGGATCGTCGGCGAGCGTGTCGGCGCGGGCGGCACCGGCACGTTCGGCGCGCGACGGGCGGAAGCGCCCATCGGTGCCGCGCGTACGGGAGCCGTTGCGGGAGTCGGTGGCGGGCGGGTGGACCGGTTGCTCGCGAGGGGTGCTCACCCGCTCATAATCACCCGATTACGGTAAACGCAAAATGAACTTGGGCTCGCCGGGTCAGATCATCGTCGGCAATGTCACCCGGACAACCTCACCGTCGGGATCGGTGTCGATGCGAACCCGCTGCCCGAGCCGGAGAAGCCGCAGCCCGGAGGCGTCGAAGGCCCGGGCGGGGAAACGCATCTCGGTGCCGTCGTCGAGCAGCAGGACACCGCTGCGCGTCGCCGCGTCGTAGCTGGCCACCGTGCCCTGCATGCTCGCACCGTACACCCGCAGGTTCACCCCGTGGCGCGGGCTCAGCCCACCGGGCGGCTCAGCCTGCGGCGCGGGCGGGGCGACCGGCGGCCACCAGCGCGGCCGTGCGCGGCCCCAGCCCGAGCCGGGCGGCGGCGGACAGGTCCGCGGCGGTGTCCACGTCCCGGCGCAGGCTGGGCCAGTCGCCGTCGAGCGGCAGCGCACCACTGGCCGCGTGCGCGACCGCCGAGCCCACCCCGAAACGCGGATCCAGCGGCACACCGGGGCCGGCGGTGAGCAGCACCGTGCCCCCGCCGGGTGCGTCCGGCAGGAACCGGCGTACCCCGGGTCGACCGTTCTGCGCCGCGAGCAGCGCACCGGCCAACTCGGCCGGGCGCAGCGCCGGTACATCCGCGGTGATCCCGGCCACCCACCCGGCGGCGGCCCGGGCCGCACCGTGCCGGAACGCGGCGTTCAGACCGGCGTCCGGCTCGTCCGGCAGCACCCGCGCGCCGGCGGCCCGCGCCTCCGTCGCCACCCGGGCGTCGTCGGTCACCACCAGGACCTCGGCGACCGCCGGGCAGGCCAGCACCGCGCGGAGCGTGTCGGCCGCCAGGGCCAGCGCCAACTCCTCATGCGGTACGCCGGGCAGCGCGCCCCGCAGCCGGCTCTTGGCCACGGCCAGCCGCTTCACCGGCACCACCACGGCCCACCTCGGCTGAGTCACGTCCGCAATCCTGCCAGCCGGACGGCGGGCCCCTCGCTGGCCGTACCGGGGGCGAGCAGGCATGATTTCCGCTGCGGGTGTCGCGGGCGGGATTTCGCGGCGGGGTCGGGGCGCGAAGAGGAGGCACAGTGGCACGGCGGAGGCTGGGGTTCTGGCAACGGTTCGCCGTGGGGCTGGTGAAGCCGGTGATGACCGTCTGGACCCGGCGTACCTGGCGTGGTCAGGAGCATCTCCACCGCGACGGCGGCATGATCATCGTGGCGAACCACATCTCCCACGCCGACCCGCTGGTGTCCGCGCACTTCATCTACGACTCCGGGCGTTGGCCGCAGTACCTGGGCAAGGCCAGCGTGTTCCGGGTGCCGGTGGTCGGCTGGATCCTGCACCGGTGCCGGCAGATCCCGGTCGAGCGGGGCAGCGTCGACGCCGTCCGTTCGCTGGACGCACTGGTCGCCGCGCTCGACGAGGGCGGCGCGGTCGTGATCTACCCTGAGGGCACCACCACGCGACAGCCGGAGCTCTGGCCGATGAAGGCCAAGACCGGCGCGGCCCGGCTGGCCCTGGCCACCGGCGCCCCTGTCGTACCGGTGGTGATGTGGGGGCCGGAACGGATCTTCGACCCGCGGACGACCCGTGTCAGCCTGCGCCCCCGGATCCCGGTGACCGTTGCCGCCGGGGAGCCGATCGACCTGAGCCGGTGGGCGGACGCCCAGCCGACCCGGGCCACCCTCGAGGAGATGACGGACACCATCATGTTGCGGCTGCGGGACATGCTCGCCGAGATCCGTGGCGGTACCCCGCCGCCACTGTGGGAGCGACCGGCCCGGTCCTCCGTCGGCCGCGAGCAGCGGGACGACGCGGCATGAGCGGTCACGTCGCGGTGCTCGGTGCCGGTTCCTGGGGCACCGCCTTCGCCAAGATCCTCGCGGACGCGGGGCGGGACGTGACGGTGTGGGCCCGCCGGGCGCCGGTCGCCGAGAGCATCCGGACCGAGCGCCGCAATCCGGAGTACCTGCCCGACCTGTTGCTCCCGTCCCGCGTCACCGCCACCGCCGACGCCGCCGAGGCGATCACCGGCGCCGAGGTGGTGGTGCTGGCCGTGCCGTCGCAGACCCTGCGCGGCAACCTCGCCGAATGGGCCGGGTACCTGCACCCGGATTCCACCCTGGTGTCGCTGATGAAGGGCATCGAGCTGGGCACCACCAAGCGGATGAGCGAAGTCATCGTGGAGACCGCCGGGGTCGCCGCGGACCGGGTGGTCGTCGTGTCCGGCCCGAACCTGGCCCCGGAGATCGCCGCCGAGCAGCCCGCCGCGACAGTGGTCGCCGGGACGAACAGCGCCCGCGCCACGCTCGTCCAGTCGTCGATCCGGACGCCGTACCTGCGCCCCTACACGAACGACGACGTGATCGGCTGTGAGCTGGGCGGGGCGGTCAAGAACGTGATCGCCCTGTCGTACGGCATCGCCACCGCGATGGGTTTCGGCGACAACACCCGGGCCATGCTGATGACCCGTGGGCTGGCCGAGACGGCCCGCCTGGGCGTGGCGCTCGGCGCGGACCCGATCACCTTCGCCGGCCTCGCCGGCATGGGCGACCTGGTCGCGTCCTGCTCGTCCCCGCTGGCCCGCAACCGCACCTTCGGCGAGCATCTGGGCCGGGGTGAGACGCTGGAGCAGGCCCAGGCCGCCACCCGGCAGACCGCCGAGGGCGTGAAGAGCTGCCTGGCGATCCGCGACCTGGCCCGGGCGCACGGCGTGGAGATGCCGATCACCGAGCACGTCGAACGGATCTGCCACGAGGGGATGGACCCGCGGCTCGCCGTGGAGACCCTGATGAGCCGCACCGCCAAACCCGAGTCGTACGAGTGAGGAACCCGATGAGCGAGTGGGGAGACGGCACCCGCTGCGTACGTGCTGGTCTGCCCGAGCCGGCACCGGGGGACCCGTTCCTACCCGGGCCGGTCTTCGCCGCGCCGTACCACCTCGACCCGTTTGCGGGTCCGGGCACGTCGCCGAACGGCTACGGCCGCCCCGACAACCCGACCCGCCGGCTGCTGGAGGCGGCGGTGGGCGAGCTGGAGGGCGGTGACTGCCGGGTCTTCGCGACCGGTCAGGCGGCCATCACCGGCCTGCTGCTCACCCTGCTGCGGCCGGGGGACACAGTGGTGCTCCCCACCGACGGATACTTCCCGGTCCGGGCGTTCGCCACCGATGTGCTGGAGGCGATCGGCGTCCGGGTGCTGTTCGCGCCGACCGTCGGGCCGTACCCGTCGTTCGAGGGCGTCCGGCTGGTGCTGGTGGAGACGCCGGCCAACCCGGGCCTCGACGTGGTCGACGTGGCGGCCCTGGCCGAGCGGGCGCACGCCGACGGCGCGCTGCTCGCGGTGGACAACACCACCGCCACCCCGCTCGGTCAGCGTCCGCTGGATCTCGGTGCCGACCTGGTGGTCGCCTCCGGCACGAAGGCGCTCACCGGCCACTCCGACCTGCTGCTGGGCTACCTGGCCAGCCGGTCCGCCGAGCTGATCGACGCGGTGACGACCTGGCGTACCACCACCGGGGCGGTTCCGGGCGCGTTCGACGCCTGGCTGGCCCACCGGTCACTGGCCACTCTCGACCTGCGGCTGGCGCGGCAGAGCGCGAACGCCGCCGCGGTCGTCGACCTGCTCGCCGGCCGGTCGGACGTGACCGGCCTGCGGTGGCCGGGGCGGCCGGAGGACCCGGCGTACCCGGTGGCCTCGGCGCAGATGCGCCGGATACCGGGGGTGCTCTCGTTCGACCTGGGCGACGCCGACCGGGTGGGCCGATTCGTCGAGGCCGCCCGGCTGGTGGCGGCGGCGACCTCCTTCGGTGGCCTGCACACCACGGCGGACCGGCGGGCGCAGTGGGGCGACGACACCGCTCCCGGTTTCGTCCGGCTCTCCTGCGGCGCGGAGGACACCGCGGACCTGGTGGCCGACATCGCCGCCGCGTTGGATGTGGCGGGACCGGTCTGACGTCTCCCATGGCGCTTCCTTCCCCGACCGACCGGGCCGCCCTGGTGGGCCGGCTGCGCGCCGCCGGCTGCGTCTACGCCGAGGACGAGGCCGAGCTGCTGCTGGCCGCCGCGCGCAGCCCGGCGGCGTTGGCCGACCTGACCGACCGTCGGGTTGCCGGCGAACCGTTGGAGTACCTGCTCGGCTGGGCGGAGTTCTGCGGCCTGCGGATAGCCGTCGACGAGGGCGTCTTCGTGCCCCGGGCCCGGACCGCTCTGCTGGTCGAGGTGGCGGCCGAACTGACCGGCGCGGCGCCGGCCGTGGTCGACCTGTGCTGCGGCTCCGGTGCCACCACCGTCGCGCTGGCGCACCGGCTCGCGCCACGCTGGCTGGCCGCCGCCGACATCGACCCGGCGGCCGTGGCGTGCGCGCGCCGCAACGTCGTCGGATTGGACGCCGAGGTGTACGAGGGCGACCTGTTCGCCCCGCTGCCGAGGCAGTGGCGGGGTCGGCTGGACCTGGTGGTGGCCAACGCCCCGTACGTGCCGACGGACGCGGTCGCGCTGATGCCTCCGGAAGCGCGGCTGCACGAGGCCCCGGTGGCGCTCGACGGCGGCCCGGACGGGCTCTCCGTGTTGCGTCGGGTAGGTGCCGACGCCGCCGGGTGGCTGACCCCCGGCGGCCACCTGGTGGTCGAAGCCGGCACCACCCAGGTCGACACACTCTGCGAAGCGTTCAGCGCGGCCGGCCTGGTGCCCACCGTGCGCCACGACGAAGACCTGGACGCCACGGCGGTCTTCGCCCGCCGCCCCTGACCCACCCCGCCCCGCTCCCCGCCCCACCCCACCCGCGCGATCTTGCAGTTTCGGTTGCCGGGATGGGTGGGATGCCCCTTGTGCCGGGACAGTAGGTGGAAGATCGCGGGGAGGGTGCGGCCGTCCGGGCATGGCGGGGGAGGGGGGTTGGCACTAGCCTCGGCTCACACTCATGACGGCGGGAGGCGGTTTCGGTGGGCAGCGCAGGGGTGCCGGTGGTCGTCGGGCTGGACAACGGCGGCACCAGCAACAACGCCACAGTGCTGACGGTGGACGGCCGCTTCCTGGTGGACGGGCTGCTGGAGATCCCCAGCGAGGTCCGATCCGGGCCGGAGGCGGCGATCGAGGCGTTGGCCCAGGCGCTGGACGGCGCCCTGGCGCAGACCGGCGTGCCGCGTGACCTCGTGCAGGCGGTCGGGCTGGACACTCCCGGCCCGGCCAGCGCCGAGGGCGTCATCTCGTCGCGGGGCTCCACCAACTTCTCCCAGCCGGCCTGGCGCGGCTTCGACGTGCGAGGGGCCCTGGAGCGACGGCTCGGGCTGCCGGTGATCTATCACAACGACGGCAACGCGGCCGCGCTCTACGCCCACCACGTCTACTTCGGCGCCGACGCGATGAACCGTTCGTCGGTCTCCGCGATCGTCGGCACCGGCCTGGGCGGCGGTGTGGTCGAGAGCGGTCGGGTGATCGCCGGCGCGGCCGGGATGGCGGGGGAGTTGGGCCACGTGCACATCCCGCTGAGCGGCCTGCTCGGCCCGGGTCAGCCGGAGCCCACCTGCGCCTGCGGCTTCACCGGAGATGTCGAGAGCGTCGCCTCGCTGACCGGCATCGAACGCAACCTGCTGCCGTACTGGCTGACCCGGTACCCCGACCACCCGCTCGCGGCCGAGCCGGTGGCGCGGGCGGCCAAGCTGGTCCGGGGGTACGGCGAGCGCGAGGATGCCCTCGCGCGGGACCTCTTCACCCAGCAGGCGAAGGCGCTGGGGCGGCTGTTCACCGTCGCCGCGAACTTCACCGACCCGCACGCGTACTTCGTCGGAGGCGGGGTGGTGGAGGCGGCACCGGAGTTCCGCGACTGGTTCCTGGAGACGGTCCGCGAGCACACCGTGCTCCGCGAGGAGCAGGCGGCGGTGGCCATCTTCGCCCTGGTACCGGACCGGGACATGGCCGGTGCCCGAGGCGTCGCGATCGCCGCGCTGGAGGCGCTACGCGCTGTTCCGGAGCCCCGCCCACTGGTTGCCTGAGCCGGCGCGGGCCTCGGCCCGCACCGGCTCGGCACGTCTGGTCAGCGCTGCGGTGGCGCCTGGGCGAAGGCGGCCCAGGCCGCCGTTGGGAACAGCAGGGCCGGGCCGGCCGGGTCCTTGGAGTCGCGCACGGCAACGAGCTGCGGGATCGCGGCCACCTCCACGCAGGCGCCTTCGTCGCCGCTGCGGCTGCTCTTGCGCCACGGCGCCGCGGCCAAGGCCGCTGTGATCATCGGGGTCATCGGTCCTACCGTCCCTTCAGGACTGACAGGAGCATCTCGCGGCTGTCCGCCGGGCTGAGCGCCACGCTTCGGAGATGCTCCATGATCTTGGTGCAGGTACGCGTCTCGCCGGCGCGGTCGAGGATCATCTGACCCGCAACGGTCTCCACCGACGCGATGATCGGGTCCTCCGGGTCGGCGAACTCGAGGATGTGCAGGGAACCCCGCGTGCCCCGGTGGTAGCCGGCGGAGAGCGGGATCACCTGGACGCTGATGTTCGGCAACTCGGCCATCTTGACCAGGTGCCGTAGTTGCCCGTTCATCACCGACTGGTCACCGACCGGCCGTAGCAGCGCGCCCTCGTCGATGATCGCGTCGAGGATGGGCGGCTGGTCGGCGGTGAGCCGCTGTTGTCGGTCGAGCCGGATCCTGACCCGCTGCTCCACCAGGTCGTCGCCGAGGGTGTGCGGCCCGCCGCGCATCACGCCACGGATGTAGTCCGCGGTCTGCAACAGGCCGGGCACCACCGAGGGCTCGAAGTTGGCGATGGCGGTCGCCTCGGCCTCCAGCGCGATGAAGTCGATGGTGCGCGGATCCAGCAGGTAGGAGTACGACACCCACCAGCCGGGCTTGCGGGCGTCCTTGGCGAGCTGCACCGCGGCGGCCACCTCCTCGGCACTCACCCCGTACGACGTGAGCAGGGCGCGCACGGTGGCCGGGCTGATCAGGGTCTGGGCGTTCTCGTAGCGGGAGAGGGTGCTGCGGGTGCTGTTGATCTCATCCGCCGCGGTCTCCAGCGTCAGTCCGGCGGCTTCCCGGTGGTGGCGCAGGGCGATGCCGAGCCGGCGGGCGCGGGCGGTCTTCGGAGCCATGCATCGATGGTCGCACACATTTGCGGGAACGTCTGCATGAGAGAACGTCGATGGGAGTTGCATTCACGCCTATACACGTGTCAATCTGTGATGGCGTCCTCACCGCCGGTTGTCGTGGCGACGGTGGTGGTGAGCGACCGGAGGGGATGGGGCGCGCGGCGATCGGGTTTCTCCCCCGTACCCGATCGTCGCGTGCCGCCCCTCCATCCCGGCCTGCCGGAAGGAGACGACGTGCGAACCCGCCCGGAGCCCCCCGCCGTACCCTCGGGCGGCGTGCGATGACCCGCTTCCTCGTGGTGCTCACCGACGTGCGCCCCGTCGAGGGCGTTCACCGCAACGAGCGGGTCGCGCCGGAACGGCGCCGGCAGGTGGTGGGCGCCAGCAGCCGGGAGGCCGCCGACCGCATCGCCGGAGCGTTCATGGCGCTGGGCATGGTGCGGGCCGGCCGGCAGCGGGTGAAGGTGATCGCTGTCGGCCGCAGGCACTCCCGGGACTGAGCAACCCCAGGTCAGCGGTCTGTGACACCGCTACCATCCGGTTACGCACCGTATATCCTCTCCTGACCGATTGCCGTGTCGTGCCGTGGCTCGCCGGGTATCGCCTCGCCCCGTGGCCACGCACAGTAAGGTCAACCGGGTGAGCGCCACCGGCGAGCACGACCAGCCGCAGTCGCGTACGAAGAGGTGACCGGAGTGACCACCCCAGGCAAGACCCGCGTGGCGATCGTCTTCGGCGGCCGCAGCCCGGAGCACGGCATCTCCTGCGTCAGCGCCGGCAGCGTGTTCGGCGCCCTCGACCCGGACGAGTTCGAGGTGGTGCCGGTGGGCATCACCCGGGCCGGCCAGTGGGTGCTGACCAGCGGAGACCCCGCCCAGCTCGCGATCAACGCCCGTCAGCTGCCGGAGATCACCGCCGACTCGGGCGACGACATCGTGCTGCGCGCCGACCCCACCGGCAACGGACTCATGGTGCTCGACCCGACCGAGGGCCCCCGGGCGCTGGCCGACGTGGACGTCGTCTTCCCGGTGCTGCACGGCACCTACGGCGAGGACGGCACCATCCAGGGAATGCTGGAGATGGCCGGCATCCCCTACGTCGGGGCGAACGTGTTCGCCTCCGCGGCCGCCATGGACAAGGAGTTCACCAAGAAGCTCTGTGCCGTCGAGGGCATCCCGGTCGGCACGTACGCCGTGCTGCGCAACGGCATGACGCTCAGCGAGCAGGACAAGGAGCGGCTCGGCCTGCCGGTCTTCGTCAAGCCGTCCCGGGCCGGGTCGTCGTTCGGCGTCAGCAAGGTCACCGACTGGGCCGAGCTGGACGCGGCGGTCGCCGCCGCCCGGCAGTTCGACCCGAAGGTCATCATCGAAGCCGCGATCGTCGGCCGCGAGATCGAGTGCGGTGTGCTGGAGGGCGAGGCCGGCGGCACGCCGGAGGCGTCCGTGCTGGCCGAGGTGCGGGTCGTCGCCGACCACGACTTCTACGACTTCGAGGCGAAGTACCTCGACGACTCCTGCGAGTACGACATTCCGGCCAACCTGCCGGAGAAGGTGACCCGCCAGGTGCAGGAGTACGCGGTCCGCGCGTTCACCGCGCTGGACTGCGCCGGCCTGGCCCGAGCCGACTTCTTCGTCACTCCCGAGCTGGACGTCTACCTCAACGAGATCAACACGATGCCCGGCTTCACCCCGACGTCGATGTTCCCGCGGATGTGGGCGGCCTCCGGCCTGGAGTACCCGAAGCTGGTCAACCGTCTGATCCGTACCGCCCAGCGGCGCGGCGTCGGCCTGCACTGAGCCGTCCGACCCCGCCCGCGCAGGTCAACCGGCGCGGGCGGAGTCGGTTCGGGTTCAGCGCTGGCAGCCGGACGGGATCGCGCCGCCGGAGGGCACACTCGCCACGATCGTGCTGGAGATCGTCGGCAACCACTGCAACGGCTGCTCGTACGAGCGCGGGACGCGCACGGTGATCAGCGTCTCCCGGTCGACAGTGGAGAGGACCGCCGCGTCGCCCTGCTCGGCCAGGTGCCAGCAGACCCGGTTGACCGTCCAGACCTCGTCGGTGCTGGGGAAGGTCGGCTCGGTGCCGCCGCAGGCCACGGTGAGCGCGGGGTCGCCGTAGGCGGCGTTCTGCTCCGGGCCGGCGGTGACCGGCCGCTGAGCCAGGTCGCGGATGCTCGCCGGAAGCTGGGAGAGCAGGGCCCGGCAGACCGTGGCCGGGCGGGCGGCCAGCGCCGGGGCGGCCATCTCCACCGGGGTGGTGGACTGCACCCGGGCGGTGGTCGCGGAGGGCGTCGGCGCGGCGGCCGGTGTGTCCGGGCTGAGCTTGCTGAAGGCCAGCACGGCCACCAGCAGCGTGATCGGCAGCGCGATCAACGTGGCCAGCAGGGCCGCGCCACGCATGGTCCGATCGCGGCCGGCCGGCGCGGCGGCGGCGGGATCGGTCGACTCACGGTTACCGTCAGCCGGCTCGGACGCCCCGTCGGCCGCGTCGCGCGCCCCGTCGTCGTCCAGAGCCGAGGAGGAGGTCGTCATCTCGTCCACTTACAGCCGCACCACCGAACACGTGAGGGTGCGAGTGATGCCGGGCACCATCTGCACCTTGCTGACGATGAGTTTGCCCAGCTCGTCAACGGTGTTCGCCTCGGTGAGGACGACCACGTCGTACGGCCCGGTGACGGCGTCGACGCGTACCACGCCGGGGATGTCCGCGATGAGACCCGCCACGTCACGTGCGCGGCCGACCTCGGTCTGGATGAGGATGTACGCCTGTACCACGACTCGACCTCCGTCCGTCGCCGCCCGGGAGCGGCCCGAAGGGTGAAACTACCTTACGGACCAGGTCTGATCCCTATCGGTGGTCAAGGAGCAGCGGTGAGCGAGCACGGCGGAGCCGGGCAGCACGGGCGGAACGCCGGCGGCGGCGTCGGGGTGTCCGGGATCGGGGAGTTCGGGCTGATCGGGAAGATCACCGCCCGGCTCTCGTACGGGCCGACGACCCTGCTCGGCCCGGGCGACGACGCGGCGGTGGTGGCCGCGCCGGACGGCCGGGTGGCGGCCTCCACCGACGTGCTGGTCGACGGGCGGCACTTCCGGCGAGACTGGTCCTCGGCCCGCGACGTCGGGCACCGGGCGGCTGCCGCCAACCTGGCGGACATCGCGGCGATGGGTGCCACGCCGACCGCCCTGCTGGTCGCTCTCTGCATGCCGGCGGACCTGGACACCGCCTGGGCGGAGGAGTTGGCCGACGGGCTCTCCGCGGAGGCGGCGACGGTCGGCGCGAGCGTCGTCGGCGGGGACATGTCGGCCAGTCCCACCCTGACCGTCGCGGTCACCGCGCTGGGCGACCTTGCGGGCCGTCCGCCCGTGCTGCGCTCGGGCGCCCGACCGGGGGACGTGCTCGCCCTGGCCGGGCGCACCGGGTTCGCGGCGGCCGGGCTGACCGTGCTGACCCGAGGCTTCCGTACCCCCCGGCTGTTGGTCGAGGCGTACCGGCGGCCGCAGGTGCCCTACCAGGCCGGCCCGCAAGCCGCCCAGCTCGGCGCCACCTCCATGATCGACGTGTCGGACGGGCTCCTCGCCGACCTCGGACACGTCTCGGCGGCCAGCGGGGTGGCGATCGACGTACGCCGCGACGGGTTCGAGGTGCCCCGGCAGATGGCCGACGCGGCGCAGGCACTCGGCGTCGATCCGTACACCTGGATCCTCGCCGGTGGCGACGACCACGCGCTGGCCGCGACCTTCCCCCCGGCGGTGGCCCTGCCGCCGGGCTGGCGGCCGATCGGCCTGGTCACCGACGGTGCCGGCGTGACGGTCGACGGCGTCGCCTACGACGGCCCGGTCGGCTGGGACCACTTCCGGTGAGGCCCGCCCGCGGCCGTACCCTGGATACCGTGAGTGAGATCGAGATCCGGGCGGTGCGGTTCGACGCACCGGTGGCGCAGCACCTGATCCACGCCGCACTGGCCGACCTCGGCGCCCGCTACGGCGGCACCGGCGACGACACCCCGGTGGACGCGGCCGAGTTCGAGCCGCCCGACGGCGCGTTCCTGGTGGCCTACCTGGCCGGCGAGCCGGTCGGCTGCGGTGGCTGGCGCAGCCACGGCGCGGACACCGCGGAGCTGAAGCGGATGTACACGGCCCCGGCGGCACGGGGGCGCGGGGTGGCCCGCGCGGTGCTGGCGGCCGTCGAGCGCTCCGCGCGCGAGCAGGGCCGCAAGCGGGTGGTCCTGGAATGCGGCGACAAGCAGCCGGAGGCGATCGCCATGTACGGCTCCGCCGGGTACGAGCGGATCCCGAACTTCGGCTTCTACAAGGACGCGGAGGGCTGCATCTCCTTCGGCCGCACCCTCTGACCTGCGCGCCGGGCCCGGCCTGGCCGGTGTGCCAGGCCCCGGCGGGCCGGTGTGCGGCGTCTGCCCGGGCACACGACAGAGCCGGCGGACCCTCGGGGTCCGCCGGCTGAGCCGAACGAAAAGGTGGGTGCTACCGCGTCAGGCGCGGGTGACCTTGCCGGCCTTGATGCACGAGGTGCAGACCTTCAACTTCTTGGTGTTGCCGCCACCGGCCGGGGTACGCACCGACTGGATGTTCGGGTTCCAGCGGCGGTTGGTCCGCCGGTGCGAGTGGGACACGTTGTGGCCGAAGCCCGGTCCCTTGCCACAGACGTCGCACACGCTAGCCACGGGATACTCCTGGGATTGATACGTTCATGAGGTCGCCGGCAGGTGCTGCCCGGGCAACCTGGTCAGGTTACCCGATGACTCGCCGACCCGGCCAACCGGCCCGGTCCGGCGCTCGCCCGTGCCCCGGCTCACGCCTGGTCGTGGGCCCGCCCGCCCTGCGGTGGGCCGGCCCGGCGGCAAGGGTACCGGAGTCGCTCGTCCCCGCCGCGGCCAGCGCCGGCCCAGGCCGGCGAGGACACGCCGGACGAGTCCGACGGGTGTCGGTGCGCGCCAGTAGGCTTCTGCCCGTGCTGGACACCCTCGACGCCGCCGCGGTCCGCCGCTGGTGCGCGAGCGGGCTGGCCGCACTGAAGCGCCACCAGGGCGAGATCGACCAGCTCAACGTCTATCCGGTGCCCGACGGCGACACCGGCACCAACCTGGTGCTCACCCTCACCTCGGCGCAGCAGGCCCTCGCCATGGATCTGGACACTCTCCCCGACAGCGGGCCGACGGCGCACGGGCACGCACTGCGGCTGATGGCGCAGGGCGCGCTGCTCGGCGCGCGGGGCAACTCAGGGGTGATCCTCTCGCAGATCCTGCGTGGTTTCGCCGACCAGGTCGCCGGGGTGCCGGCGGTGCGTGGCCGGGAGCTGGCCGCCGCGCTGCGCTCCGGCACCGCCGCCGCGTACACGGCGGTCTCCCGGCCGGTCGAGGGCACCCTGCTCACCGTGGTCGCGGCGGCCGCCGCCGCGGCCGAGGGCGCGGACAGCGACGACCTGCCGACGGTTGCCGGCGTCGCGGCCCGGGCGGCGGCCGAGGCACTCGCCCGCACCCCGGAACAGCTGCCGGCGCTGGCCCGCGCCGGCGTGGTCGACGCCGGTGGGCGAGGCCTCTGCGTGCTGCTCGACGCCCTGGTCGAGGTGCTGACCGGGGAGCGCACGGCCCGGCCCGCGCCGACGCCGCGCTCCGCCCGCCCGGCGGCCACCGTCGCCCGCGAGACCGGCTCGGACGAATACGCGTACGAGGTGCAGTTCCTGCTCGACGCCCGAGCCGAGGCGGTCGCCGGGCTCCGGCGGGCGCTCGACGCCCTGGGAGATTCGCTGGTCGTCGTCGGCGACGGGCGTGAGCCGGAAGGCACCTGGAACGTGCACGTGCACGTCAACGACGTGGGCGCGGCGGTCGAGGCCGGTGTCGTCGCCGGCCGTCCGTACCGCATCTCGGTCACCCGTTTCGCCGACCAGTCGGAGTCGCCCTCCGGCCCGGTGGTGGCCGGCCGGGCCGCGGTGGTGGTGGCCACCGGCGGCGGCATCGCCGACCTGTTCGCCGCGGAGGGCGCCACCGTCGTGCCGGGCAACCCGTCCACGGGTGAGCTGCTGGACGCCGTCCGCAGCACCGGAGCGGCCCGGGTGGTGGTGCTGCCCAACGACGCCAACACCGAGGCGGTGGCGAGCGCGGCCGCCCGAGAGGCCCATCGGTACGGCATCAAGGTGAGCGTGGTGCCGACCCGCTCGCCGGTGCAGGCCCTCGCCGCCCTCGCGGTCCGCGACGGTGACCGCCGTTTCGAGGACGACGTCATCGCGATGGCCGAGGCGGCTGGCGCCTGCCGTTACGCCGAGGTCTGCCATGCCAGCCGGGAGGCGCTGACCGTGGCCGGCCCGTGCCGTCCCGGTGACGTGCTGGCGCTGGTGGAGGGGGAGGTGCACCTGATCGGCACCGACCTCACCGACACCTGCGCGGCCGTGGTCGACCGGATGCTCGGTGGTGGCGGCGAGATGGTCACACTGCTGGCCGGGGTGGACGCTCCGGCCGGGCTCACCGACGCCGTCCGCGCGCACGTCGCGCGACGCTGGCCGTTCGTCGAGGTGCACGCGTACCCGGGCGGCCAGCCGTTTTATCCGCTCCTGGTAGGGATCGAATGAGCGAACCAGCCACGGTGGACACTCCGCTGAAGAAGCTGGTCGGGGACAAGACAGCCAAGGCGCTGGCCTCGCACCTCGACCTGCACACCGCGGGTGACCTGGTCTACCACTTCCCGCGTCGCTACGACGAGCGTGGTGAACACACCGACATCCGCTCGCTGGACGTCGGTGAGCAGGTCACCGTGCTGGCCCAGGTGCAGCGCACCGCGGTGCGCCCGATGCGTCAGCGGCGGGGCAACCTGCTGGAGGTGACCGTCGGCGACGGCTCCGGCGGGGTGCTGACGTTGACCTTCTTCGGCAACCAGGCGTGGCGCGAGCGCGAGCTGCGCCCGGGCCGGTGGGGCCTGTTCGCCGGCAAGGTCACCGAGTTCCGGGGCAAACGGCAGCTCAACGGCCCGGAGTACGTCCTGCTCGGCGAGGGTGGCGACGGTGAGGCGGCGGTCAGCGACGACATCGAGGAGTTCGCCGGGGCGCTGATCCCCGTCTACCCGGCCGCCGCGGCCGTGCCGACCTGGGTGATCGCGCGCTGCGTGCGCGTCGTACTGGACACGTTCACCCCGCCGGACGATCCACTGCCGAGCGCCGTGCGGGCCAGCCGCAAGCTGGTCGGGCTGGGCGCCGCGCTGACCGAGATCCACCGGCCGTCGAGCAAGGAGGCGCTGCACCAGGCGCGGCGGCGCCTCAAGTGGGACGAGGCCTTCGCCGTCCAGGTGACCCTGGTGCAGCGCAAGCACCGGGCGGCCGACTGGCCGGCCCGGCCACGCCCGGCGCGCCCGGGCGGGCTGTTGGAGGCCTTCGACGCCCGACTCCCGTACGAGCTGACCGCCGGTCAGCGTGAGGTGGGTGTGGAGATCGCGGCGGACCTGGCCGCCCCGCACCCCATGCACCGCCTGTTGCAGGGCGAGGTGGGCTCGGGCAAGACGGTGGTGGCGCTGCGGGCGATGCTCCAGGTGGTCGACGCGGGCGGGCAGGCCGCGCTGCTGGCGCCCACCGAGGTGCTGGCCGCCCAGCACCACCGCGGCATGCTCGACCTGCTCGGGCCGCTCGGGCGGGCCGGTGAGCTGGGCTCCGCCGAGCACGCCACCCGGGTCGAGTTGGTCACCGGCTCGCTGGGCGCGGCGGCACGCCGCCGGGCGCTCGGCGAGGTGGCCAGCGGTGCCGCCGGCATCGTGCTTGGCACCCACGCCCTGCTCTACGAGGGGGTCGACTTCGCCGACCTCGGCCTGGTGGTGGTCGACGAGCAGCACCGCTTCGGCGTGGAGCAGCGCGACGCCCTGCGGGCCAAGGCCGACCAGCCGCCGCACGTGCTGGTGATGACGGCCACCCCGATCCCGCGCACGGTGGCGATGACCGTCTACGGCGACCTGGAGGTCTCCACGCTCTCCCAGTTGCCCCGGGGGCGGTCGCCGATCGCCTCGCACGTGGTGCCGGCCGCCGAGAAGCCGGCCTATCTGGATCGGGCCTGGCGTCGGCTGCGCGAGGAGGTGACCGCCGGCCACCAGGCGTACGTGGTGTGCCCGCGAATCGGTGACGGGCCGACCAGCGACGAGGAACCACCACCCGAGGACGACAACGGCCGTCGGCCACCGCTGGCGGTCACCGAGGTGGCTCCGCTGCTGGCCGAGGGCCCGCTGCACGGCCTGCGGATCGGGGTGCTGCACGGTCGCCTGCCAGCCGACGAGAAGGACGCGGTGATGCGTTCCTTCGCGGCCGGTGACCTGGACGTGCTGGTGGCGACGACAGTGGTCGAGGTTGGCGTGGACGTGCCGAACGCCACCGTGATGATCGTGCTGGACGCCGACCGGTTCGGCGTCTCCCAGCTGCACCAGTTGCGGGGCCGGGTCGGCCGGGGTGCCGCCGCCGGGCTCTGCCTGCTGGTCAGCGAGGCGGCCGAGGGTTCGTCGGCGCGGGAACGGTTGGACGCGGTGGCGTCCACGAGCGACGGTTTCAAGCTCGCCGAACTGGATCTGGAACAACGCCGCGAGGGTGACGTGCTGGGTGCGACCCAGTCGGGGCGCCGCTCGCACCTGCGGTTGCTGTCCCTGCGACGCGACGCCGACCTGATCCGTGACGCCCGCGCCGAGGCGATCACCCTGATCGAGGACGACCCGGAGCTTGCCCGCAGCCCGGCCCTGGCCGCCTCGGTGGCCGCACTGGTGGACGAGGACCGCGCGGAGTACCTGGAGAAGGGCTGACCACGCGCCCGCTCGCCCAGCCGGTGATCCACTCGGCTTTCTTGAGACCGGGGTGTCCCGCCGATGCGGACACCCCGGTTTCACTGATGTCGAGTCGATCACGCAGGCCATCACGTGGCTGAGGGCGCGCCGACCGGGTGGTCGGCGCGCCCTCAGGTGTCAGAGCGGGTTGGTTCAGGCGGTGAAGCGAACCCGACGACGACGGGCCACCACGAACAGCGCCACACCGGCGGCCAGCAGGACCGCGGCGCCGGCGATGATGCCGCCGGTGGCAGCACCGGTCAGCGGCAGGGTCGGCTCGTCCTTGTCGCCGCCACCCTGACCCGGGGTGCAGTCGGCCGGCTTCTCCCAGGCGATCGGGCTGGTGTCGTCGAGACCCTCGGCGGTCGGGGTCACGGTCAGGCCCTCCTGGGCCGGGAAGGTGACGGTGCCGCTCTTGCCCGGCTCGACGGTCAGCGTCTGGGCCTTGCCCTTGTTCGGGGTGAAGGTGATGGTGATCGTCTCGCCGTCGGCCGGGTTGGCGATGTCGAAGATCAGCTCGGTGCAGGTCGACTTGTAGCTGCCGGCCGGCTCGCCCGGCTCGACGCAGTTCTCGGCGGCGGCGGGGGTGCCCTCGAAGAGCGGCTTGTCCACGCCGTCGGCGACGACCTTGATGGTGGTGGCGTTCTTGGCCGGCACCGTGACCGACTCGTTCTTGCCGACCTTGACGGTGACGGTCTTGGTGAAGCCGTCGGCGCCGGTGATGGTGAACTTCGCCGAGGCGGTGGCGTCCTTGCCGTTCTCGAGCTTCACCAGGACGTCGCCGTCACAGTCGGCGGCCACGCTGACGGTCGGCTTGGGGGTCGCCGACACCGGGGGCTGCTCCTTGGCGCAGGTGCCACTGAACTCGATCGCCGCCGAGCGGAGCTTGTCGTCCAGGAACTCGTTGTCCCACATGGCCCGCACCGACAGGGTGGCCTTGGTGGTCTTCGCGTCCAGGCGCTGCTTGGCGATCACCGGCTCGCTGACGGAGTGCGGGTACTCCTTGGCCTCGGTCACCGCGATCCCGTCGATGGTGGCGTCGCTGGCGACGTCACCGACATACGTTTTCGCCGAGACCTCGTCGAACTTGTAGCTCTTGACGTCGCCCGGGGCGTAGCTGTTGACGGTCCAGGTGGCCACCCACTCGCCGGTGGCGGTGTCACATGCGGCCTTGACCTGGATCTCGCTGTGGTGGGCGCTGGCGGGTGCGGCGAACGTCACGACGCCGGCGAGGCCGATCAACGCGCCCGCGGCGATGGCCGCGACGCGCCGGAACGGAGACTTGGGAGGGTTCACGCCTGCTCCTGGTGAGGGGGGTACGGATCGCGTGGCGGGAGGCCGGGAGACATCGTGACCGGGGAGTCACCTGCTCACCGGGGCGTCGCGCGACGCGGTGGTGTTCCCGCGGCGAAAGCGGGGACAGGGGGAGACTGTACTGATGGGTGGTTAATGAGGGGAGTTCAGATCATTGCCATCCGGCAATGTCATCGATTCGTGATCTTTGATAGACCGAAGGTGTCGGTCCGATCACTGGGGACGGTCCGCCCGCCGTGGCTCCACCGTGGATTCCGCGTCGTCGCGGCTGCTCAGGTGCTCCCCGTTGTCGCCGGCCGGCCAACTCCCCGGATCCGCGCCGTGCTGACCAGGTCCGTGCCCCATCGCGTAGCGTCGCGGGCATGAGCAGGAGGAAACGGTGACCCGGATCGTGGCCGGGACGCTCGGTGGCCGGCGGATCGCCGCGCCGCCCGGCGCCGGCACCCGACCCACCTCGGACCGGGTCCGGGAGGCGCTGTTCAGTGCCGTCCAGGCCGAGGTCGATCTCGACGGCGCCCGCTTCGCCGACCTGTACGCCGGTTCCGGCGCGGTCGGCCTGGAGGCGCTCTCCCGGGGGGCCCGGCACGTGTTGCTGGTCGAGTCCGACCCGCGGGCGGCCCGGGTGATCCGGGAGAACGTGGCGGCCCTCCGTGCCGGTCCGGCGGCTCGTCTGGTCACCGGCAAGGTGGCGACGGTGCTGGCCGCCGGACCGGACGGCGAGCCGTACGACGTGGTCTTCGCCGACCCGCCGTACGCGGTGCCGGACGAGGAGATCACCGCGCTGTTGGCCGCGCTGGTCGACGGCGGCTGGCTGGCGCCCGACGCGTTGGTGGTGGTGGAGCGGTCCCGCCGGACCAGGGAGTTCGACTGGGTGGAGGGGATCACCGCCGAGCGCAGTCGCCGTTACGGCGAGACCACCCTTTGGTACGGTCGCCGATCATGAGACGTGCGGTCTGCCCCGGTTCGTTCGACCCGGTCACCAACGGACACCTCGACATCATCGGGCGGGCCAGTCGGCTCTTCGACGAGGTGATCGTCGGTGTGCTGGTGAATCAGTCGAAGAGTGGCCTGTTCACCGTCGAGGAGCGCATCGAGATGCTCCGCGAGGTGACCTCGTCGTACGGCAACGTGCGGGTCGAGTCGTTCCGAGGGCTGCTGGTGGACTTCTGCCGGGCCCAGCAGGCCAGTGTGCTGATCAAGGGCCTGCGGGCGGTCAGCGACTTCGACTACGAGTTGCAGATGGCCCAGATGAACATCGGTCTGGCCGGCGTCGAGACGCTCTTCATGCCGACCAACCCGCTCTACTCGTTCCTCTCGTCGAGTCTGGTCAAGGACGTGGCCAAGTGGGGTGGCGACATCTCCGCCCACGTCCCCGACCCGGTCCGCGAAGCCCTCCAGGCCCGCCTGGGCCCCCGCCCCTGATCTGCCCCCACGCCCTCGCCCCGGCACCCCCGCGATCTTGCACTTGTGGTTCCCGCATCGCCCCTTTCGCGGTGGTTTAGTGCGACCGAAAGTGCAAGATCGGGGCGGTGGGGGCCGGGGGTGACTATGTCGCGACTCGCCGGGTTGGGGTGAGTGGGGCGGCGGTGGGGCCGGCACGACATGATTGGTGGCGCGGGGAACGGCCGTAGCCCGCATCATGGAGGTCGGCCGACGAACGACAGGAGTGAGGTAGCCGGTGGACCCGCTCGATCGCATCGACGAACTGATCGCCATCCTGGAGCAGGCCCGCTCCGTCCCGATGTCGCGCAACAACTGCATGGTCGACCGGGGCGAGATGATCGCTGCCCTCGATGAGATGCGTGCCGATCTCCCCGCCGACCTGCGTCGCGCCGCCGCGCTCCTGGAGGAGCGCGACAAGATCATGGAAGCCGGCAAGCGCGAGGCGGACCGGATCATCAGCGAGGGTGAGGCAGAACACGCCCGCCTGGTCTCGGTGAACGAGATCACCGTGTCGGCCGAGCACGAGGGCGCCCGGATCATCGGCGAGGCCCGCGCCGAGGCGCAGCGCCTGCGTGAGGAGGTCGACGACTACGTCGACACCGCGCTGGCCAACTTCGAGCAGTTCCTCACCCGGGCGCTGGCCTCGATAGAGCGCGGCCGGGACAAGATGCACGCGCTGCGAGAGATCGGCACCTTCGCTGGGGATGAGGCGGAACGCCCGCTACCCTTCTGAGCGGCACCTCACCAGCCGACTTCTCAGGCGGGCGTCGCCCCCGGTTCGACGGTCCGGCGGTCGTCCAGGTAACCTTTTTTGTCGGCCTCTCACCGGCCGGAGTCTAACTATGCCCAAGCACTCGCCATCGACACTCAACCCCAGGTCGCCGCTGGTCCTCGACACGAGGGACCTGCCGCGTCGCCCTGGCGCGTTGCGTGAGGTCCAGCGGGTCGTGCCGGCACCGGCGGACCTCGGTGTGGAGTTGATCGGCGTGCCGGAGGGCGCGGACCTCGACCTCGATCTGAGGTTGCAGTCGGTGTCCGAGGGCGTGCTCGTCTCCGGGACCATCACCGGTCCCGTCCGGGGCGAGTGCGGCCGTTGCCTGCGCGAGATCAACGACTCGATGGGCGTGACGATCCAGGAGCTGTACGCGTACGAGGACAGCACCACGGACGCCACGACCGACGAGGACGAGGTGGGCCGGATGCAGGGCGATCTGATCGACCTGGAGCCGGCGCTGCGGGACGCGTTGGTGCTCACGCTGCCGACCAACCCGCTCTGCCGGGAGGACTGCCCAGGACTGTGCCCCGAATGCGGGGCGCACTGGGACGATCTGCCGGCCGACCACAGTCACCAGCAGATCGACCCGCGTTGGGCGGGCCTGTCGCAACTGACCGTTACAGAGGAGTAAGAACCGTGGCCGTCCCGAAGCGCAAGATGTCGCGCAGCAACACCCGGTCCCGCCGGGCGAACTGGAAGGCGACCGTGGTCGCGACCGTTGCGTGCCCGCAGTGCAAGTCCCCGAAGCTGCCGCACGCCGCCTGCTCCGTCTGCGGCACCTACAACGGCCGCCAGGTTCTCGAGGTCTGACCTGGACGCCGAGTGACGCCCCCGACCCCAGGTCGGGCGGCACGCGCATCCTGGCATTCGCCCGGTGCTCCGGCTTCCTCCGACGCCGGCCGGCCCAATCCGGCCGGCGTTCCGGTGGAGCCGGGCGCCGCGCGGATCGCCGTTGACCTCCTCGGCGGGGACGACGCTCCCGCCGTCGTGGTTGACGGCGCTCTGCGGGCCATGCGCGCCGACCCTGACCTGCATCTGCTTCTCGTCGGTCCGACCGAGGTCGCCGACGAGCTGATTGCTGCCCTCGATCCGGCGCAACGCGCCCGGATCACGGTGCGGCCCGTCCGCGACGTCGTCGGCATGGCCGACCATCCCAGCGCCGCCCGCTCCGAGAGCACCGTCCGGGCCGCGGTCACCGCCGTCCGGGACGGGACCGCCGACGCCCTGGTCTCCGCCGGCGCCACCGGTGCCACCGTCACCGCGGCCGTGCTCGGCCTCGGCCGCTCGCCGGAGATCCGTCAACCCGCGCTGGCCGCCACCCTGCCCGCCGTGGCGGGGCCGGTCGTGTTGCTCGACGTCGGCGGCTCCCTGGAACCCCGCCCGGCCACCCTCGCCCGCCACGCCGTGCTCGGCGCCGCGTACGCGGCGGTGGCCCACTCGATCGCCGCGCCCCGGGTCGGGCTGCTCTCGGTCGGCACCGAGGCCGGCAAGGGCGACCGGGTCCGCCGCGCCACCGACCCCCTGCTCGCCGTCGAACCGCTGCCCGGCGGGGCGCGCTACATCGGCCTGGTCGAGGGGTACGACGTGGCTCTCGGCGCGCGCGCCGATGTGGTCGTCACCGACGGCTTCACCGGTAACGTGCTGCTCAAGGCCATCGAGGGCGCGTACGCAATGGCCGGCGGTCCACCTGCCCAGGGCGGCGCGCCCCGCGCGGCGGCCCTGCTGGGCGTCGCGGGGACGGTGGTCGTCTGTCACGGGTCCGCCCGCGCCGACGACGTCGCCTCCGGCATAGCTCTCGCCGCCCACCTGTGGCGGCGGCGCGCCACCGATCTGGTCTCCGCGTTGCTCGACAGCGACGCCGCGACGGATCGCACCGACCGCTCCACCGACACCGAGGTACGCACATGAGCAACGACAAGCGGCGGCGGGCGTCCGTCGGTCACCTGGAAGCCGCCTTCGGAGTCAGCCTGGAACCCGAGCTGCTCCAGCGCGCGTTGACCCACCGGTCGTACGCGTACGAGAACGGCGGGCTGCCGACCAACGAGCGGCTGGAGTTCCTCGGCGACTCGGTGCTCGGCGTTGTGATCACCACGGCGCTGTTCCACAACCACCCGGATCTGCCCGAGGGTCAGTTGGCCAAGTTGCGGGCCAGCGTGGTCAACATGCGGGCGCTCGCCGATGTCGCCCGCGGTCTGGGCCCGGACGGGCTCGGCGCGTACCTGCTGCTCGGCAAGGGTGAGGAGACGACCGGTGGCCGGGACAAGGCGAGCATCCTCGCCGACACGCTGGAGGCGCTGCTCGGCGCGATCTACCTCCAGTACGGCCTGGACACCACGGGGATCGTCATCCACCGGCTCTTCGACCCGCTGATGGCCGAGTCGGCTGGTCGCGGGGCCGCACTGGACTGGAAGACCAGCCTCCAGGAGCTGACGGCGGCGCTCGGTCTCGGCGTCCCGGAGTACCGGATCGAGGGCACCGGCCCGGATCACCTCAAGACGTTCACCGCCTGGGTGGTGGTGGCCGGCATCCGGTACGGCGGCGCCGAGGGGCGCAGCAAGAAGGAGGCCGAGCAGCGGGCCGCCGAGGCCGCCTGGCGGACGCTCGCCGAGCAGAACGGTCAGAACGGCGACGACGGCCAGGATGGTCGGGCCGGCGACGATCGCCAGGAGCAGCCGACCGCTCGGGACGACTCGGCCGACCGGGACGAGCCGTTCGGGCCGCTGGAGCGCGCCGAGCGGGCGGCTCAGGCGGAGCAGGCCGACCACCTGGCGCAGGCGCTGCCGGCCGGGGGCGCCGACGGTCACGAGACGGGTCGGCGGCGTGCCTGAGCTGCCCGAGGTGGAGACCGTCCGACAGGGGGTGGCCCAGTGGGTCGTCGGCCGTCGGATCGCCTCCGTCGAGGTTCGTCATCCGCGTGCGGTCCGCCGGCACGCTCCTGGCGACGTGCACTTCGCCGACGTGCTCGCCGGCCGGACGGTGCTGGACGCCCGGCGTCGAGGCAAGTACCTGTGGCTGCCACTGGACAGCGGTGACGCGATCGTCGGGCACCTCGGCATGTCGGGTCAGCTGCTGCTCCAGCCACCCGGGACGACGGACGAGACCCACCTTCGGGTCCGGTTCCGGTTCAGCGACGACGGCCCGGAACTGCGCTTCGTCGACCAGCGCACGTTCGGCGGGCTCTCGGTGAGCGAGGGTGGCGCCGAGCTGCCCGACGAGATCGCGCACATCGCCCGCGACCCGATGGACCCGGAGTTCTCCGACGAGGCGTTCGTCGCGGCCCTGCGCCGCCGGCACACCGAGGTGAAGCGGGCACTGCTCGACCAGACCCTGATCTCCGGGGTGGGCAACATCTACGCCGACGAGGCGCTCTGGCGCGCCAAGCTGCACGGCGGCCGACCCACCGACGCGTTGACCGGCCCGGCCGCGCAGCGCCTGCTCGGCCACGTCCGCGACGTGCTGGCCGAGGCGATCAGCGAGGGCGGCACCAGCTTCGACGCCCTCTACGTGAACGTCAACGGCGAGAGTGGCTACTTCGACCGGGCGCTCAACGCCTACGGCCGCGAGGGCGAGCCGTGCCGGCGGTGTGGCGCGCCGATCCGCCGCGAGGCGTTCATGAACCGGTCCTCGTACAGCTGCCCGCGCTGTCAGCCACGGCCCCGGGGTTCCCTTCGGGGATGACCCGGAGCCGGCTCGGGGCGATGCCGGCGGGTCGCGGCGGGTCGCTCCGGGGTGGACCCCGGTGTACGTCCGGATCGCCGTTCGACCCCCGGCGAACGCACCCCCGCACCCGGTCCGGTGGTTCCAGGGTGGGCCCGGGTCGATCCCCGATGTGACCGCCTCGTCACGCACCTAACGTCAGCACCGTTGACAGGGGGCTGACGTGACAGGGGGACCCGAGATGGGGAGAAGACCGGTGACGGTGCGGCTGGCGCGGTGGAGCGCCGAGCACCCGTGGCGGGCGGT
The DNA here is from genome assembly GCF_040302185.1 of Micromonospora sp. NPDC127501. Classification (NCBI taxonomy): domain Bacteria; kingdom Bacillati; phylum Actinomycetota; class Actinomycetes; order Micromonosporales; family Micromonosporaceae; genus Micromonospora; species Micromonospora sp. NPDC127501. Next base: position 222,916 of record NZ_JBEORJ010000013.1, read on the forward strand.
CGCGCTGTGGGCCGTGTTCGTGGCGGTGTGCTTCGTGGGCGGCAACGCCGCCGGTCTCAACGAGGCCACCAGCGGTGACCAGGCGATCGGCGAGGCGGGGCGGGCCAGCCTCATCGTGGACGCCGGTGACTTCGACGACCCGGCCGTGGACAACGTCCTCATCACCTCCCGGGGTGGCGCGTTGGACCAGGCCGCGGCGAAGTCGGCGGCCGACGACGCGGCGGCCCGGCTGCGTACGGTCGCCGGGGTGGCCGGGGTGGGCCAGCCGGTCACCGCGCGGGACGGCTCGGCGCTGCTGCTGCCGATCACCATCTCGGGTGACCCGGAAACCGCCTCGGAGCGGGTGCAGCCGTTGCGCGACGCCACCGCCACCGTGCAGGACGCGTACCCCGGGCTGCGCGTCGAGCAGGTCGGCGGACCGTCGATCGGCCAGGCCCTCGACGACACCCTGGGCAAGGACTTCAAGCGCGCCGAGCTGCTCAGTCTGCCGGTCACCCTGGCGATCCTGATCATCGCGTTCGGCGCGCTCATCGCGGCGAGCGTGCCGGTGCTGCTGGCACTCTCCTCGGTGGCCGCCGCGATGGGTCTGTCCACTCTCGCCTCGCACCTGGTGCCGGCCACCGACACCACGGCACCGGTGATCCTGCTGATCGGCATGGCGGTCGGCGTCGACTACTCGCTGTTCTACATCCGTCGGGAGCGGGAGGAACGCGCCAAGGGCCGGTCCGGTCTGGACGCGGTGGAGATCGCCGCGGAGACCTCCGGGCACGCGGTGGTGGTCTCCGGTTTCGCGGTGATCATCTCGATGGCCGGGCTGCTGCTCGCCGGCGACGTAGTCTTCTCGTCCCTCGCCATCGGCTCGATCCTCGTGGTGGCCGTCGCGGTGACCGGTTCACTGACCGTCCTGCCCGCCCTGCTGGCCCGGCTCGGCCGATGGGTGGACCGGCCCCGGGTGCCGCTGCTCTGGCGACTGACCGCGCCGCGCACCGGCCGGCACGGTGAGCCCCGCGCGCCCCGGCTGTGGCCGGCGGTGCTCCGGCCCGCGCTGCGCGCGCCGGTGGCGACGCTTGTCATCTCGGTGGGGCTGCTGCTCGCGTTGGCCGCGCCGGCGCTCGGCATGAAGCTGAAGTTCCCCGGCATGGAGGACCTGCCCCGCACGACTCCAGCGATGCAGGCGTACGACCGGCTCACCGCCGCCTTCCCGAGCGCCGGCACCAACCACGTGGTGGCCGTCCGGGCACCCGCCGACCAGGTCGATCGGGTGCGAGCCGCCCTCACCGACCTGTCCACCCGGGCGGCCGGCGATCCGCTGTTCGCCCCGGCCGAGGCGGACGGCCCGAAGATCGAGGTGTCGGCCGACCGGCAGGTCTCGGTGCTGGACGTCCCCACCCCGTACGCCAGTCGGGACGACCGGTCGGTGCAGTCGTTGGAGAAGCTGCGCGGGGACCTGGTCCCGGCTGAGCTGCGCGGCATTCCCGGTATCGAGTACGCGGTGGGCGGGAGCGTCGCCGACAGCGAGGACTACGCCCAGCACGTCCGGGACAAGTTGCCGTTGGTCATGGGCTTCGTGCTGGTGCTGACCTTCCTGGTCATGACGTTCACCTTCCGGTCGGTGGTGATCGCGGCAAGCTCGATCGCGCTGAACCTGCTCTCCGCCGGTGCCGCGTACGGCCTGCTGGTGTTGATCTTCCAGGGCGAGTGGGCGCAGGGACTGCTCGGCTTCACGTCGATGGGCGCGATCGTGTCCTGGCTGCCGCTGTTCCTCTTCGTGGTGCTGTTCGGCCTCTCGATGGACTACCACGTCTTCGTGGTCAGTCGGATCCGCGAGGGCGTCCGGTCCGGCCTGCCCAACCGTGCTGCCGTGTCGTACGGGATCACCTCGTCGGCCGGGGTGGTGACCAGCGCGGCCATCGTGATGGTCGGGGTCTTCTCGATCTTCGCCACGCTGAGCACGATCGACATGAAGCAGCTCGGCATCGGTCTGGCGGCGGCGATCCTGCTGGACGCCACCATCATCCGGGGAGTGGTGCTGCCAGCGTTGATGACCATGCTCGGCGACGCCAACTGGTGGGCCCCGCGCTTCCTGCGCCCCCGCCCGGCACCCGCGCCCACCGACCCGCCCGCCCCCGCCCCGGAGTTGGTCCCGGTCCCCTGACCGCCCGAACCCGCTGGGCCAGGCCGCGAATCGCCGCCTGGCCCAGCGGGGCGCCCGGCCCAGCGGGGTCACGGCAGTGGGCAGGGTTCCCGGGAGGCGTCCAGCGTGCGGTCCTTGCGGATCGACGCGAAGCCGTAGCCGACGGTGGTGACGCAGAAGTCGTCGGTCGAGCCGGTGTACTCGACGTGGAAGACCGGCTTGCCGGCGTCGCTGAACGGCAGCAGTTTGGCGCACTGGGCCAGCCGGACGCACTCCTCGTTGACCGCGAAGTCGAAGTCCGGGGCCAGCGCGGCGAGCTGTGGCACGTCGTTGACCAGACCGGGGGAGAGACTCAGCGAGCGGGCCAACTCGGCGAGCCGGCGGTTGAACAGCAGTTGGTCGTCGAAGTCGAGAGCAAAGCCGGTGCGCGCCGCGTACCCGTCGGCGTCGAAGAGCGCCACCGCGCCGAAGCCCTTGCCCCGGCAGAGCCGGAACCGGTCGGCCAACACCGGCCGGAGCGCGTCCCAACTCCGGACGTCCAACCACCGGCTGTCGGGTCGACGCCCGGCCGCGCCCCGGACGACCTCCGGGAACCGGCTGGCGTCCGGGTCGTCGGAGCGGACCGATCCCACGTTCACCTGGCAGATCAACCGGCGGTCCCGGGAGCGCAGTTCGGCGGTCTGTGCGGCGGTGGTGGCCACCGGGTCGAGGAGGAAGACATGGGCGTCCACCGTCGGGTCGAGCGGGCCACTGAGCTGCCACTGCCACTGCCAGTGCCGGGCCTGCGCCGTCGGCCACGCGGTGGGAGCGCCGGGCGGAGTCAGCGCGGGCCGGCACCCGTACGCCGGCACCAGGAGCACGAGAGCGACGCTGGCGGACAGGACGCGGCGCAGTGGGCGTACGGCGACGCGTCGCCGCGGCCGGATCCGCATCGGCAGCTCCCGGGTCCCGGACGGCCGGTCGCCGCCCGCACCGGTACGCGGCCCCCACGCTCCGGCCCGACGTACCTCACCGGGTCAACGAGCGCGGGGGCGGGAACGACGCGCGGTCAGCGCGGCGCCGCGAAGACCTGCGTCCAGTACGGACCGTTGCTGTTGGCGATGCCGACGCCGATCTCGGTGAACGCGCAGTTCAGGATGTTGGCCCGGTGGCCGGAGCTGTTCATCCAGGCGTCCATCACCGCGGCGGGGGTCTTCTGGTTCCAGGCCACGTTCTCGCCGTACGTGCGCCAGGTGTAGCCGACCCGGTCCAGCCGGGTGCCGGCGTTGCTGCCGTCGCTGCCGGTGTGCGACATGTTCTCGTGGTCGGCCTGGTCCTGGCTGTGCCGCTGGGCGGCCGTCATCAGCTTGTCGTCGATGCTCAGCGCCTTGCAGCCGGCCTTGGCCCGCTCGGCGTTGACCAGGTCCACCACCTCGCGCGCCTGAGCGCTGACGGAGCCGCTGGAGCCGTTGGAACCGGTGGAGCTGCCGGTGTTGCTCGGCGCGGTGCTGCGCTCGACGCTGCGGCGCGACGCGGCGGTGCTCCGTGACGTCGCCGGAGTGGGCTTGACGACCTTGGTCGGCGATGGGCTCGGAGACGTCGGGCTGGGGATGGTCGACGGGGAGGGTGCGGCGAGGGTGTCCAGCACCGGCTCTCCGGTCGGGGCGGCCGACGCGGCGAAGGAGTCGTCGACGGCCGTCGGCTGAGCGGTCCCGTCGTCACCGCCGGGCAGGGTGAGCGCGCCGACGCCGAAGCTCACCACGAGGGTGGCGGCCGCGGCGGCGCCCCCGATCATCAGCGGCCGGCGCCAGCGGCGTGGGGAGCGGTGTCGTCCCTCGCCGGGCCGGCCGGTCTCGGCGGCGCCGCGCCAGCCGTCGGTGCTCTCCGGGTCGGTGTCGGTGTGCCAGCCGCCGGGCGCCTCGGCGCGTCGTCCGCCGGTGGTGTCCTGGGCCGGAGGGCTGTCGCCCCAGCCGTCGGTCCCGGTGTCCGGCTGGTAGGCCCCCCAGGCCGCGGTGCGGGCGTCGGTCGCCTCGGCGGGGATCACCGGGTCCGGTTGCCGGCCCTCGGTGGGCTGCTCCCGGTGCCACTCGTCGCCCGACTGACCGGGCTCGTCGCCGAAGAGGTAGGCCGAGCGGGGCTCCGGGCGGTCGTGCAGCCAGGCCGGCTCGTCGGTCGGTCCCCCGGCGCGCCGGGGGGCGCCGTTCGGGTCCATCGGATCGGTCCAGCCGTACACGCCTATGCCTCCAGGGGTGGGTTGCGGGCCGGGGTGACGCTACGGCGCGCCGACGACCTGCGGCAACGTGGCTAAGAAAGAGTTAAGGGGAAGTCGGACGGCAAGGTGCGGACTTCCGCAGATCCGGGCGTACAGTAAAGGCGTCCGGACAGAGAGTGTCCGTGCCTTGCGGCAGCCCCCCGACAAGTGGACAGGTCGACGTGGAGATGATCTACGGCCTGCGAGAACTTGACGAAGGAGGGGTTTGCGGCTCAATATATAGGTGTCGCCAGTCGCGCCCGGTCATGCCCAGATACAGCCTGGAATGACAGCCGCGTATGAATTGGGCGCGCGTTGGCCGGCCTTTCCGGCAGCGCATATCAAGGAGTCAGCATGGCGAAGGCCCTCTACGGCCACGTAGGTGCAGCGCCCGACCGGCGTCTGCTCGACGAGGTCACCCGACTGCGTTCCAGGGTTCAGGCACTGGAGTTCGAGATCACGCGTCTGCGTGCCGACAATGATCGGCTCGCGGCGGCTGCGGCGGAGGCGGACGATCTGCTCCGTCTGGCCGAGCCGGCGCTGACCTGATCTCCAGGTCGTAAAACTGAATCGCACCACCGCGAAAATACGCGCCGACACCTCTGTGCCGGCGCGTAACACTGTCCGGGACCTTTTCGACGCCGACGATTCATGATCATGCGGCCGATCGTGCGGGAAGCGCGCCGCACAGTTACCGAAAAGCGCGTCGGCGGATAAGCCGATCATGAAAGGCACTTGCCTTTCCCACGGTCTCCGGAACAACAGCGCGCCCACCGTCGACACGATGCGGGGCGGGTCGCGTGCCGGGCCGCTCCCACCGCCGGGTTAGTCTGCGAGTTCACCCAGGTCCCCACAGCCGGCGACGGTACGGCGGCCACCGGACGAGGATCGAGTAGGTGTATCTCAAGAGCCTGACGGTGAAGGGGTTCAAGTCCTTCGCCTCCGCGACGACGTTGAAGCTGGAGCCCGGGATCACCTGTGTGGTGGGCCCGAACGGCTCGGGCAAGTCCAACGTCGTCGACGCCATCGCCTGGGTCCTCGGCGAACAGGGCGCCAAGGCCCTCCGTGGCGGCAAGATGGAGGACGTCATCTTCGCCGGCACCGCCGGCCGGGCGCCGCTGGGTCGTGCCGAGGTCACCCTCACCATCGACAACACCGACGGCGCGCTGCCGATCGAGTACACCGAGGTTTCCATCACCCGCCGGATGTTCCGCTCCGGCGAGAGCGAGTACGAGATCAACGGCAACTCCTGCCGGTTGCTCGACATCCAGGAGCTGCTCTCCGACTCCGGCATCGGCCGGGAGATGCACATCATCGTCGGGCAGGGCCGCCTCGACGGCATGCTGCACGCCAAGCCGGAGGACCGCCGGGCGTTCATCGAGGAGGCGGCCGGCGTCCTCAAGCACCGCAAGCGCAAGGAAAAGGCGCTGCGCAAGCTCGACGCGATGCAGACCAACCTCAACCGCCTCACCGACCTCACGGCCGAGCTGCGTCGTCAGCTCAAGCCGCTGGGCCGGCAGGCCGAGGTGGCCCGGCGCGCCGCCGCCATCCAGGCCAACCTGCGCGACGCCCGGTTGCGACTGCTCGCCGACGACCTGGCCACCCTGCGGACCACCCTCGACCGGGAGATCGCCGACGAGACCGCACTGCGCGAGCGGCGCGAGCAGATCGAGGGTGAGCACACCGAGGTGCAGGGCCGGCTCGGCGAGTTGGAGGCCGCCCTCGCGGAGGACGCGCCGCTGCTCGCCGCCGCCCAGGACACCTGGTACAAGCTCTCCGCCCTCCAGGAACGCTTCCGCTCCATCGAGCAGTTGGCCCGGGAGCGGCTGCGGCACCTCAGCGCCACCGGCGACGACGAGCGGCCCGGCCGCGACCCGGACCAGCTGGAGGCCGAGGCGGAACGCGTCCGCGAGCAGGAGGAGGAGCTGCGCGGCGCGCTCACCGACGACCAGATCCGACTGGCCGAGGCGGTCGAGCACCGCCAGGAGTTGGAGCGGCAGTTGGCCGCCGCCGAGCGCGAGCTGGTCGCCGCGGCCAAGGCCATCGCCGACCGGCGGGAGGGGATGGCCCGGCTCACCGGCCAGGTCAACTCCGCCCGGGCCCGGACCACCAGCGCCGGCGAGGAGATCGAACGCCTCGCGATCGCGCACGCCGACGCGCTGGGCCGCGCCGAGCAGGCGCAGGCCGACCTGGACGCGGTCGCCGCCCAGTCCACCGAGGCCGACCGGGACAACGCGGACCTGGACGCCCGGCACGCCGAGGCGGTCGCCGTGCAGGAGCGGGCCCAGGCCACCGTCCGATCGCTGTCCGACGCCGAGCGGGCGGCGGAGAAGGACGCCGCCACCTGGAAGGCCCGCGAGGAGGCGCTCGCCCTGGGGCTGCGGCGCAAGGACGGCGCCGGGGCGCTGCTCGCCCGCGCCGGGGACGTGCCCGGCCTGCTCGGCAGCCTCGCCGGGTTGCTCACCGTCGCGCCCGGTCACGAGGCCGCACTGGCCGCCGCGCTCGGCGGCCTCGCCGACGCGGTCGCCGTCAGCGGGGTGGACGAGGCCGTCGAGGCGATGCGGCTGTTGAAGATCTCCGACGCGGGCCGGGCCGGCCTGCTGGTCGGCAGCCCGACGGGGCCCGGCATGACCGGCTCCGCCGACGCGCTGCGCCCGAAGCTGCCGGACGACGCCCGGTGGGCGCCCGACCTGGTGGAGTGCAGCGCCGAGCTGCGTCCGGCCGTGCACCGGGCCCTGCGGGACGTGGCGCTCGTCGACGATCTCGCCGCCGCCGCCGAGCTGGTCGCCAGCAACCCCGAGCTGCGGGCGGTCACCCCGGACGGTGACGTGGTCGGGGCGTACGCGGCGGCGGGCGGGTCGGCCAAGGCCCCCAGCTACATCGAGGTGCAGGCCGCCGTCGAGGAGGCCCGCGCCAACCGGGTCACCGCCGAACGCGCTGGCCTGGAGCTGCGTGACCAGTTGGTCGAGGCGCGCGCCGAGGTGGCGGCCGCCAAGGAGGCCGTGCAGCACGCCGCCGCCGAGAAGCGCGAGGCGGAGAGCCACCGCAACGCCGCCGCTCGCCGGCTGGCCGAGCTGGGCGCGGCGGCCCGGTCCGCGAAGGCCGAGACCGACCGGCTCGGTGACTCCCGCTCCCGCGCCGAGGCCGCCCGGCAACGGGACCTCACCGCGCTCGCCGAGCTGGAGGAGCGGCTACGGCTGGCCGAGGAGACGCCGGTCGACGCCGAGCCCTCCACCGAGGAACGGGATCAACTGGCGGCCATGGTGCCGCGGGCCCGGCAGAACGAGATGGAGGTCCGGCTCGCCGTGCGTACCGCCGAGGAGCGGGTCTCCTCGATCGCCGGCCGGGCCGACTCGCTCGCGCGGCAGGCCACCGCGGAGCGGGCCGCCCGCGAACGCGCGGCGGCCCGCCGGGCCGCCCGCGCCCGGGGCGCGGGTATCGCCCGGTCCGTCGCCGGTGGCGCCCGGGAGGCGCTGACCCGGCTGACCACCTCGATCGCGACGGCCGAGGAGCACCGCGACGCGGTCGCGCTGGAGCGGGCCGCGCGGGAGGCAGAGCTTCAGGAGGTACGCGGTGCCGCCAAGCGGCTCGGTGCGGAGTTGGAGCGGCTGACCAGCCAGGTGCACCGCGACGAGGTGGCCCGGGCGGAGCAGCGGCTGCGCATCGAGCAGTTGGAGGCGAAGGCCGCCGAGGACTTCGGGCTGGACGTGGAGACGCTGGTCGCCGAGTACGGTCCGACTCAGCCCGTTCCGCCGACACAGGTCGACGTCGCGGCGGCCGAACGTGACGGTCTGCCGGTGCCCGAGCCGGTGCGCTACGAGCGGCCGGTGCAGGAGAAGCGGGCCGCGAAGGCGGAACGCGAACTCGCCCTGCTCGGCAAGGTCAACCCACTCGCGTTGGAGGAGTTCGCCGCGCTGGAGGAGCGTTTCAAGTTCCTCTCCGAGCAGTTGGAGGACCTCAAGGCCACCCGCCGGGACCTGCTCACCGTGGTCAAGGACGTGGACGAGCGGATCCTGGAGGTCTTCGCCAGCGCCTTCGAGGACACCGCCCGGGAGTTCGAGCAGGTGTTCACAGTGCTCTTCCCCGGCGGCGAGGGCCGGCTGATCCTCACCGAACCGGACGACCTGCTCACCACCGGCGTCGAGGTGGAGGCCCGCCCGCCGGGCAAGAAGATCAAGCGGCTGTCGCTGCTCTCCGGTGGCGAGCGGTCGCTGACCGCGGTGGCCATGTTGGTGGCGATCTTCCGCGCCCGGCCCAGCCCGTTCTACATCATGGACGAGGTGGAGGCGGCCCTGGACGACGTCAACCTGGGCCGGCTGATCACGTTGCTGGCACAGTTGCGCGAGAAGAGTCAGCTGATCGTCATCACGCACCAGAAGCGGACGATGGAGATCGCTGACGCGCTCTACGGCGTGACCATGCGCAGTGGGGTCACTCAGGTGATCAGCCAACGGCTCAACCGGGCCGACGAGGACGACCAGCGGCCTGGCCGCGGCGAGGAGAACGGGTAGTGGCTCGGGAACGCGCGACGGCGCTCCTGCTGGACTTCGACGGCGTACTGCGCCGGTGGGACCCGGCGGTGGCTGCCGTTGTCGAGCGGGAGTACGGCCTCTCCGAGGGTGTGCTCGGTGAGATCGCCATGCAGTGGGGGCGGCTCCAGCCGGTGCTCACCGGCCAGGTCAACCACGCCGAGTGGATGAACAGCGTGGCGGACGCCCTGACCGAGTCGGTGGGCAGCCCGGAACGGGCCCGCGCCGCTGTGGAGCAGTGGCAGAGCTACCGGGGAGAGGTCGACCAGGAGGTGCTGGCGTTCGTCCGGGAGGTCCGTGCGGCGGGCGTCCGGGTCGGGTTGGGCACCAACGCCACCGACCTGCTCGACGCCGACCTGACCGCGCTCGGCCTGGTCGGCGAACTGGACGTGGTGGTCAACTCCTCGGTGATCGGCGTGCACAAGCCCGCCCCGGAATACTTCAAGGCCGCCTGCGTGGCCCTGGCCACCCCGCCGGCCCGGGTCCTCTTCGTCGACGACGAGGACTGGGCCGTGCGGGGTGCCCGGGCCGCCGGGCTGTCGGCGCACCGCTGGGGCGGCCACGCCGACCTGCGTTACCTACGGGCGGCCCTGGACTACTGAACCGGACCGCCTCTCAGCTCAGGCCGGGGACCTCGGTCACCGTGAACGGTGGCGCCGGCGCTGTCGCGTTGAGCTGGCTGTTGACCCACAGCAGCCGGTCGCGGTCGCGGGCCAGGGTGGTCGGGGACTGCTCCAGGCCGGCGGTACGGGACTGCCGGACCACCCGGGCGGCCCGAAGGTCACCGTCCAACAGCGCCAGGTTGACCGCGAAGCGGTACCCGTCAGCGGGGTCGGGGAAGTTGACCACACCGTAGAGGCGGTTGCCCTCCAGCAGCAGCCCGTCGGCACCGAGCTGTCCACCCGACACCCTGACCTCGCTGGCCGTGGCGTCGGCGAGGTCGATGCGCCATAGACGTTCGGTGCCCGGCGCGCCGGTGCCCTGGTCAGCGACGAGCGCGAGCCGATCGCCGGCGCTGGCGACGATGCCGTTGAGGAAGCCAGGGGCGGTCGGGAAGTCGGACGGCCGTAGCCACGGTTCGAGCGGGCCGACGCGCCCACCGTCCAGCGTGGCCCGCCAGATCGTGGCGCCGACCGAGTCGGTGACGTACACGGCATGGTCGGTGATCACCAGGTCGTTGAGAGCCGCACCGGTCACCGCGCTCCGCTTCGCCAGCAGGCGGCCGTCCGGGTCGTACACGAAGAGGGTCGCGGTGTCGTAACCGGCCACGAAGAGCCGGCCGGTGCGATCGACGCGGACGCCGGCGGCGTGGGTTCGCCCGTCCGAGCCGGCGGGGAGGAAGGGACGCAGCCGCCGGTGCCGGACGTCGCCGCGGTAGACGGCCCCGGTGGCGAGGCTCGTGACGTACATGGTGCCGGTGCGGGTGACGGCGATGCCCTCGGGCAACACGCCCGGTTCGCTGGAGACGACGTAGGTGTCGGTGCGCTCGACGGCGGCGTGGGTTGGGGCGCCAGAGGTGCCGGCGAGCACGACCAGGCTGGTGGCCAGGACAAGGAAGGTGTTCATGGCACGAGAATCCGGTCCGGTCACAGCCCGCTCCATGCCCTTTCAGGCAGGGCCGACGGGTGGCTAGCGTCGGCTCATGCTGACGTTGCAGCTCACCGCGACGGATCTGAGCCGCACCGTCCTGCGCCCCGAACCCGCTGTGCTGCTGGAGCTCGGAGCGGCCGGCCAACGGCTGTTCGAGGGCGCACCGGAACACCTCAGGGCCTGGCGGGCACGCACCCGCGCGGCGCTGCGTCCGGAGATGCGTCCGTACCTCGACCTGTGCCGGCTGCCCGGGTGGTTTCCGGACTTCCTCACTCCGCCAAGCCTCGGCAGCGACCTGCCGGCCGCCTTGGACGAGGTGCTGGCCACCCCGACGGCGATGCTGGCGGCGGAGCTGCGGCCCCGGATCGCCGCCGGCGACCTGCCGGCCCGGGTCGCTGCCCTGGCCTCCGGCGAGACGACCGCCCGGCGGCGACTTTGCGTGGCGATGCGGATGTTCCACCGGATCGCGGTCGCGCCGTACCAGCAGACGATCACGGCAGCGGTTCGCGGCGACCGGGCCGTGCGGGCACACACCATGGTGGACGCCGGGATCGACCGCGTCCTGCGTGACCTGAGCCCGTACCTGTTCTGGAAGTCGTACGGCGAGCGGTACGAGTTGTCGTACGAGTGTGGATTCGCCGACGGGATCGCCCTGGCGCCGGCCGGCCGGGGCGTCACACTGGTGCCGTCGTACCTGCTGCCCCGGCCCTGCGTCCTGGACGACCCGGCCGGCCCGCTGGTGCTGGCCTATCCGATCCGTCCCACCGCCCAGCGGGTGCTGGTGAGCAGCAAAGCCCTGGCTGACCTGCTGGGGCGGACCCGAGCGGCGGTGTTGGGTGCGATCGCCGACGGCCCGAGCACCTCACAGGTGGCCCGGACGGTCGGCATCTCCCTCGCCTCGGCCAGCCAGCACGCCTCCGTCCTCCGGTCGGCCGGGTTGGTCACCACCCACCGGGCGGGCCCGGCGGTGCGGCACACGCTCACCCCGCTGGGCGAACACCTGCTCCGCGCCGGGCACACGGGTTGACGGGACCGCCTGTCACTCGCCGGTGACGCCGTCGATGCGTTCCCGGATCAGGTCGGCGTGGCCGTTGTGCCGGGCGTACTCCTCGATCATGTGCACGTACACCCAGCGCAGGTTGAAGGTGCGCTTCTTCGGGCCGACCTCGGTGAACGTCTCGTCGAGCGAATGGCCGGCGGCGGCCGCGCGGGCCAGTGCCACCTCGCGGTGGAAGGTGGCGAAGTCGGCCTCGGCGTCGGCGGCGCTGACGTCGTGGTCGGCGTCCGGGGTGTCCGGGGTGAAGTACGGGTAGTCGACCTGCTCGCCGGCGAAGTTCTCCCGGAACCACCAGGCCTCCACCTCGGCCAGGTGCCGGACCAGGCCGAGCAGGGTCAGCCCGGACGGTTCCACGCTCGGGGTTCGCAACTGCTGCTCGGTCAGGCCGGCGCACTTGAGCAGCAGTGTCTGTCGGTGGTAGTCGAGCCAGCCGTCGAGCATGGTGCGCTCGTCGCCGACGTACGGTTCGGGGGTCCGGGTGATCTCCGGTGCGGTCCAGGTCATGCCGCGCATCCTGCCCGGCACCTCGGACATGGCGCGACGGATTATCAGGGCACCACGACGACCGGCCAGCGGCCGGCGCGGACCAGCCGGGTGGCGACCGAGCCGACCAGCCGGTGTCCGGCCTGCTCGGAGGCACCGACCACCAGCATGTCGGCCTGGAACTCGTCGGCCGCCGCGCGCAGCTCCCCGTACGCGTCGCCGCGCCGGCAGAGGAAGGTCACCGGGATTCCCCACTGCTCGGCTCCCCGCCGGCACTCCCGGCGCAGCTCGTCGGCCAACTCGTCGTGGGTGCGCTGGACCGCGCCGGCGTCCATGCCGGGGACCAGGGAGCTGAGCCCGCTCGCCGAGCTGACGAACACCACCACCAGGGCGGACCCCTGCCGGCGGGCCAGCCCGGCGGCGTAGGCACCGGCCCGCTCGGAGGTACGGGTGCCGTCCACGCCCACCATGATCACCCGCGGTCCGTCCGTGCCGCGCTCGAAGGGCAGCGGTCGGGTCCGGGGTCCGTACTCCTCGCGGTCGGGTGCTCCCACGCCCATGGCTCTACCTCAACTCTGCTCGCCGGTACGGATCACGGGTGCGCCAGCGCCGGCAGCGACTGTCGATTCCCGCTCGACCTGCTCGGAAACCGGGTTGCCGTTGTGCTGGCGCAGTGGCACCTCCTTGATGAACGCCACCGCGATCAGCGCGATCAGCGCGAACGGGGCGGCGGCCAGGAAGATGTCACCGGCGCCGTGGCCGTACGCGCTCTCCACCACCGCCCGCAGCGGGCCGGGCAGGGTGTGCACGTCGGGCAGGGTACCGCCGCTGCCCGAGCTGGAGGCGGGGATGCCGAGTTGGGCCAGCCCGTCGGCGGTGTAGTCCTTGACCTTGTGGGCGAGCACCGCGCCGAGGGCGGAGACGCCGATCGCGCCACCCAGGCTGCGGAAGAACGCCACCACGGAGCTGGCCGCGCCGAGTTCGTGCGGGCCGACGGTGTTCTGCACGGCGAGGACCAGGTTCTGCATGGTCATGCCCAGGCCGACGCCGATCAGCAGCATGTAGACGCTGAGCACTGTGAAGCTGGTGTCCGCGCGGAGGGTGCCCATCAGTGCGAAGCCGATGGTGAGCAGCGCCGACCCGATCACCAGGTACCGCTTCCAGCGACCGGTCTTGGTGATGACCCGGCCGATGACCGTGGAGGCGACCAGCAGGCCGAGGATCATCGGCAGGGTCATCAGGCCGGACATGGTGGGGCTCTGGCCGCGGCTGATCTGGAAGTACTGGCCCAGGAAGATCGATGCGCCGAACATGCCCACACCGACCGCGATGCTGGCGATGACGGCGAGGGTGATGGTGCGGTTGCGGAACAGCCGCGGCGGGATCATCGGCTCGGCGGCCCGGGTCTCGACCCGGATGGCCAGCGCGCCGAGGATCAGCGCGCCGACGACCATGGCGGCGGTCTGCCAGGAGGCCCAGGCGAACTGGTCGCCGGCGAGCGAGACCCAGATCAGCAGCACCGAGACGGCCGCGGTGATCAGGGTGGCGCCCCACCAGTCGATCTCGGCCTTCCGCTTCACCACCGGCAGGTGCAGGGTCTTCTGGAGCACGATCAGCGCGATGATGGCGAACGGCACGCCGACGTAGAAGCACCAGCGCCAGCCGAGCCAGGAGGTGTCCACGATCACGCCGCCGATCAGCGGGCCGCCGATGGTGCCGACGGCCATCACGGCGCCGAGGTAGCCGCTGTAGCGGCCGCGTTCGCGGGGCGCGATCATCGTGGCCATGATCACCTGGGCCAGCGCGGTGAGACCGCCGGCGCCGACGCCCTGGAGCACCCGGCAGGCGATCAGCTCACCGGTGCCCTGGGCGAGGCCGGCCAGCACCGAGCCCAGCACGTAGATCCCCAGGGCCAGCTGGACCAGGGTCTTCTTACTGGTCAGGTCGGCCAGCTTGCCCCAGATGGGGGTGGTCGCGGTGGTCGCGAGCAGGGCCGAGGTCACCACCCAGGTGTACGCGGACTGACCGCCGTGCAGTTCGGTGATGATCCGCGGCAGCGCGTTCGAGATGACCGTGGAGGAGAGGATCGCGACGAACAGACCCAGCAGCAGGCCGGAGAGTGCTTCCAGGATCTGCCGGTGGGTCATGGTCACGGCGGTCGCCTGGGGAGGCACTGTCGCCTGGCTCATCGTTTGTTGCCTCCGAGCGGAGTCGAGGTGGAACGGCGGCGGGCTGGTACGCACGGGCCGCCTGTGAGTTGCCTGAGGCAACCGTATGACTTGGTTGCCTGAAGCAACAACTCGTCGGACCGGTGTCCTATTCCTCGGTTCTGGGCGGCCACTGCCAGGAGTCCCTGGCACTGTGCGGCTACTGCCAGGAGTCCCTGGCAGTGTGCGGCTACTGCCAGGAGTCGTTGAACCGGCCGAGCAGCCGGGCGAACTCCTCGACGTCCCGCTCCGGCCAGCCGTCCAGCGCGCGCAGGAACTCGCCCAGCCGGGCCGCGCGGGCCACGTCGAACCGGTGCTGCCCCTCCTCGGTGAGGCTGATCTGCGCGGCCCGCCGGTCACTCGGATCGGGGTCGCGGTAAACCAGACCGAGGACCTCCAACGCGTTGATCTGCCGGCTCAGCGTCCCCTTGCCCACGCCCAGCCGTGCCGCCAACTCGGTCAACCGGATCGACCCGCTACGCCGCAACCAGAGCAACAACCCGTAGGTGTTCGGCTCCAGGTTCGGGTGCACCTCCCGGGCGATCTCCCAGGAGACCGCCCGGCCACGACGCAGCAGGGCGGTCAACTCGTGCTCAACCGCCCGGATCGGCTCCGGCAGGTGCTCGTCCACGGCGTAGAGACTACGGCGCGGCCGGCTCGCCGTCGCCGGAGAGTCGACGCCGCATCACCGGGCGTAGGTGCCCGTCCTTGGTGGTGCCCTCGATGACCACGTCGGCCCCGCGCCCGTGATGGGTCAGGGTGGCGACGGCGTTACCGAAGTACGGGCCGGCCAGCTTGCGCCAGCGCACCCCCGGTCGACGTACGCCCGCCGAACGGGCCAGCGCCCGGGTGGCCCCAGCCGGACCGGGCGACCAGCCCAGCCGCATCAGCGGACGGATGCCCGCCGGCACCTGGTTGTGGATCGGCGAACAGGTGAGCTGATGCACCGGGGTGACCACCGCCGGGTCCGCGAACCGGGCCCGCGCCACGTACGAGTGGTGCACGTCACCGGAGAGCACACTGATCGACGCCGGTGGGGCGTACGCCGGGCCGGCGCCGATCCGCGCGCCGGACTGCCGCGGCGTGCCGGTGCCGATCCGGGCGAACGTCTCCGCGAGCGCCTCGAAGGACCGCCGGAACGCCGCCCAGTGCTCCAGGTCCAGGGCGCGGCGCAGCTTCTCCGCCCCGCGCGCCACCCACGGTCGCCGTGAGTCCGCCAGTTTCTCGTTCCACGCCTCGATGTGGTGGATGCCCTGCGGCAGGAGCCAGGGCAGCGAGGCGCCCACCACCAGGTGGTCGTAGACCCCGTGTGCCTGGTCGAGGAACCAGGCCCACTCGCCGGGCGGCAGCATCGCCCGGCTGTTGGGCTCGAGCACCCGGCTGCACCGGTTGTCCAGCATGACCAGCCGGGTCCGGCCCAGGTCCAGTGCGTAGCTCCACTGATACTGCACCGCGCGCCAGCGCTCGGTGTCGTGCGCCAGGTCGGACTCCTGGTCGACCCGGTGGCCGAACTCGCGCAGCACGCTGGTGGCGTCCTCGGCGGCGGCGACCTTCGCGAAGACCGGATCGGCGACAATCTCGTCGGGGGAGAGGTTGCCCAGGTGCTGGTAGACCCAGTACGAGGCGAGCCCGCTGCCGATCCGCTCCTGCCACCACGGTTGCTCGCGCACCTCGGCTCGCCACGCCGCCGAGGTGTTCCAGTCGTCGATGATCTCGTGATCGTCGAAGATCATCACGCTGGGCACGGTGGAGAGCAGCCAGCGGATCTCCGGGTCACGCCAGGACTCCAGGTAGAGCTTGGTGTACTCGTCGAAGCTCACCACCTGGTCGGCCGGAGCGCCCTTCGGCCGCCGCCGCCGTCGACGCAGCAGCCGGCGCACGGTGGGCGAGGTGACGTCGGCGTAGACCTGGTCACCGAGCAGCACCAGCAGGTCGGGCAGCGGGTTCGACTCCGGGTCGGCCATCAACCGCCGGGCGTACGCGTCCAACGCGTCCGGTGGCAGCTTGCGGGTGGTGGCGTGCTGGGTGGTCTCGCGACACGAGCCGAAGATCAGATTGACCGGCTGGTCCCGATCGTCGGCCGCCCGGGTGCGGATCACGCTCGGCGGGAACCCGCTGCTCGGCACCGGCCAGACGATCTCGTCGTCGACCAGCACCTCGTAGGTCGTCTCGCTGTCCGGGGCAAGGCCCTCCACCACCACGAGGGCGTAGTGGTGGTCGTACGCCGAGAAGGTGGGCGCGGTGCCGGTGGCGCCGCTGGCGGTGCGGACGGTGACCACGGCGGGCGCCGCCGTCTCCACCCAGATCGTCGCCCGGGTGTCCACCACTCGCCGCAGAAGTGGGCCGATGAGGAGGTGTGCGGCGGGCATGCGGCCGAGCCTACCGCCGGTCTCCGGCGCCGGCCGGGTGCGGTGCTGAGACTCCGAGCACGGCCTCGGGCGCGGCTCGGGGTGCGGTGGCTGGGACGCCGCCGCCGGCATCTGACAGGATTCCGGCATGGCCGAATATCTCGTCCTCGCTCTGGTCCTGCTCGGTGTGCTGATCGCCGGCACAGTCGGGCTGGTCGTGCCGCGATTGCGGCCACGGCCCGAGCCCCCGCTGCCACGCACGGAGGTCGACACCAGGGCTGAGGAGGATCTCGCCGGCCCGCCGGTCGAGGCACCGGAGTCCGATCTGTCCACCGGCGTCCTGGTCGAGCCGCCACCGGTGCTCGAACCGCAGGTCGAGGTCCCCGAGCCGACCGCCGGGCGGCTGGTCCGGCTCCGCTCGCGGCTGTCCCGCTCACAGAACGTGTTCGGCAAGGGCCTGCTCGGCCTGCTCGCGCGCGACCACCTCGACGAGGACGTCTGGGAGGAGATCGAGGACAGCCTGATCACCGCCGACGTCGGCGTCGACGCCACCCGCGACATTGTCGACCGGCTCCGCGAGCGCACCCGGGTGCTCGGCACCCGCTCGGCTTCCGAGCTGCGGGCACTGCTCGCCGCCGAGCTGGTCAACGCGCTCGACCCGAGCCTGGACCGCTCGTTGCGGACCGCCCCCAAGGACGGCGTGCCGGCGGTGGTCCTGGTCGTCGGCGTCAACGGCGCCGGCAAGACCACCACCTGCGGCAAGATCGCCCGGGTGCTGGTGGCCGACGGTCGCAGCGTGCTGCTCGGCGCGGCGGACACCTTCCGGGCCGCCGCGGCCGACCAACTGGAGACCTGGGGCTCGCGCGTCGGAGCGGAGACCGTGCGGGGGCCCGAGGCCGCCGATCCGGCCAGCGTCGCCTTCGACGCCGTCAAGCGGGGCATCGACACCGGCGTGGACACCGTGCTCATCGACACCGCCGGCCGCCTGCAGAACAAGGTCGGCCTGATGGACGAGCTGGGCAAGGTCAAGCGCGTGGTCGAGAAGCAGGGGCCGATCGACGAGACACTGCTCATCCTGGACGCCACCACCGGGCAGAACGGCCTGGAGCAGGCCCGGGTCTTCACCGAGGTGGTCAACGTGACCGGTGTGGTGCTGACCAAGCTCGACGGCACCGCCAAGGGTGGCATCGTGATCGCCGTGCAGCGCAAGCTCGGCATCCCGGTGAAGCTGGTCGGCCTCGGCGAAGGCAAGGACGACCTGGCCCCGTTCGACCCGGCGCAGTTCGTCGACGCGTTGCTGGGGACCGAGGCCACCGGCCGGGACGCGTAGTCTCGGGTGACCACTGACGATCGCGCGTACGCGGGTTGGCGAGACCCCGGCCATCCTTCGCAGCGCCTCGGGAGACCGTACGTGACTTCGCAGGAGATCCCGCTGCACGGCGGCAACGTGAGCACAGTTGTCCGCGTGGGTGACACGGTCCGGCGCAACGCCGGGCCGTGGACCCCGTCCGTACACGCGCTGCTGCGCCACCTGGAGTACGTGGGGTTCACCGGCGCACCACGGGCGCTCGGGATGGACGAGCGCAACCGTGAGGTGCTGTCGTACCTGGAGGGGGAGTGCGGAGAATATCCGCTCGCCCCGCACTGGGTGACCGACGAGGCCCTGGTCACCGTCGCCACCATGCTGCGGATGTTCCACGACGCGCAGTACGGCTTCACCCCTCCGCAGGCGGCGGTCTGGCGCTCGTTCGGGCCCCCACCACCGGACACGGAGGTGATCTGCCACCACGACGCCGCACCGCACAACGTGATCTGGCGTCCGGACGGCACCCTCGGGCTGATCGACTTCGACCTCGCCTCGCCCGGAGCGCGGATCTACGACGTGGCGTACGCGGCCTGGACCTGGGTGCCGATCTTCGCGGACCGGGACTCGATCACGCTGGGCTGGAAGCACCCGGACCGCCCGCGCCGCCTCCGGCTCTTCGCCGACGCGTACGGGCTGATCCCCCGGGACCGGCACCGGCTGATCCGGACCATCCGTAAACGGATCGTGGACCACGTCGAGGGGATCCGGCGGATGGCCGCCGCCGGTGAGCCGGCGTTCGTCCGGATCGTGCACAAGGGCCACCTGCGTCGACCGATGCGCGATCTGCGGCTGCTCGACTACGAGCGGCACACCCTGGAGAACGCCCTCCGCTGAGCGCTGGTCGGGCGATGCCCGGCCGGGCCCGGAACCCGCACCGGTCGATGCTCGGCCGAGCCGCTCAGGCGCACCGGTCGATGCCGCTGACCGGTCAGCCATCGACGTTCGCCGTCCGGTCGATCCACAATCGTCCATGCTGCTGACTGTGCGGAGTTCGTGACACGTCCGAAACAACCCGTCACGAAATGGAAACCCGCACGGGACCCAAAGTGAAACAGCCGGCCGCGAAGCTTCCGCGCAACCGGCCTACGGGCGACGCTGCCCCGGAAAGCCGCGAAGGAGGACTTCACCTTTAGGAGGCCAGCGTGCCTGAAGCACCGACGATCGACGGCGCCAATACCACGTGGCTGCTGGTTTCGACCGCGCTCGTGCTGCTCATGACCCCCGGACTGGCGCTGTTCTACGGCGGCCTCAACCGGGCCAAGGGCGTACTCAACATGATGATGATGAGCTTCTCGGCTATCGGGCTCATCTCTATTCTGTGGTGGTTCTACGGATTCAGCGTCGCCTTCGGGGCCGACGTGAACGGCTTCTGGGGTGACCCGGGCGCGTACCTCGGCACCAAGACCTTCCTCGCCGAAACCGACCTGTGGGGCGCCACGGCGGAGAACCCCAGCGGCATCGGCGTTCCGCTGTACGTGTTCATGGCCTTCCAGATGGTCTTCGCGGTGATCACCGTCGCGCTGATCAGTGGTGCCATCGCCGACCGGGCCAAGTTCGCCGGCTGGCTGCTGTTCGCCTTCGGCTGGGCCACCCTGGTCTACTTCCCGGTCGCCCACTGGGTGTGGGGCGGCGGCATCATCGGCGGCGACATCCACGCACTGGACTTCGCCGGTGGCACCGCGGTGCACATCAACGCCGGTGCGGCGGCCCTGGCCGTGGCCCTGGTCCTCGGTAAGCGGCTCGGTTGGCCGCGTGAGGGCATGAAGCCGCACAACATCCCGTTGGTCGCGCTCGGCGCCGGTCTGCTGTGGTTCGGCTGGTTCGGGTTCAACGCCGGCTCGGAGCTGACCGTCGACTCGGTCGCCGGCCTCGCCTTCATCAACACCCAGCTCGCCACGGCGGCGGCGGTGCTCGGCTGGATCGCGGTCGAGTGGGTCAAGACCCGGAAGCCGACGATGGTCGGTGCCTCGTCCGGCGCCGTCGCCGGCCTGGTCGCCATCACCCCGGCCTGTGGCTTCATCGCACCGTGGGCGTCCGTCCTGCTCGGCATCGTCGCCGGCGCGGTGTGCGCGCTCGCCGTGAGCCTCAAGTACAAGCTCGGCTACGACGACTCGCTCGACGTGGTCGGCGTGCACTTCGTCGGTGGTTGGATCGGGTCGCTCTGGCTCGGCCTCTTCGCCACCAACTCGGTCAACGCCGCGATCACCGACGTGGTGGGCGCCTCCGACGGTCTCTTCTACGGCGGCGGCGCGACCCAGCTCGGACGGCAGGCCCTCGCCGGCCTGATCGTCACCGCCTGGTCGTTCGGCATCGCCTGGGTGCTCGCCTTCGCGATCGAGAAGACGATCGGCTTCCGCGTCAAGGGTGAGGCGGAGGTCGAGGGCATCGACATCGCCGAGCACGCCGAGAGCAGCTACGACCTGTCCCCGGCCGGCGGCGGCACGGGCAGCGCGTTCGCGATGGCCGGCATCGGCACCCCCGGTGGCGGCGCGACGAGTGGTGCCAAGCCGGAGGCGGAGCCCGCCGAGCCGGTCAGCGAAAAGGTCGCCGGTTAACGTTCCTGGGATGGAGGGGTTGGACATGAAGCTGGTGACCGCAGTCATCAAGCCGTACCAACTGGACGCGGTGAAGGAGGCCCTGCACGCCCTCGGGGTGGCCGGGCTGACGGTCAGCGAGGTTCAGGGGTACGGGCGGCAGAAGGGGCACACCGAGGTCTACCGGGGTGCCGAGTACACGGTCGAGTTCCTGCCCAAGATCCGGGTCGAGGTGCTCACCGACGAGATTGACGTCGACAAGGTGGTGGACGCCATCGTCGGAGCGGCCCGCACGGGCAAGATCGGTGACGGCAAGGTCTGGGTCACCGGTGTCGAGGAGGTCGTCCGGGTACGTACCGGCGAACGCGGCCTCGACGCACTCTGACGCGGCCACGACTGACATGACCTCGTTGATCAGGAAGGACGCGTCAGGACCCGCCGATGACGGCGACGCGAAACTCCTGATCAACGAGGTCGTCGGCGTTCCCGGGGGGATCGGGGAAACGGCCCGGCGGGGGCGGGCCGCGGCGTACGACTCGTTTTTGCGAGGGTTGCTGCCGGCGCGGGACGGGGTGGCACTGCTGGCCGTCGGGGGCCTGGGTCGGCGGCAGTGCGCTCCGTACAGCGACCTCGACCTGGTGCTGCTGCACGCCGGGGTGCCCGGCACCGACGAGTTGGCCGCCTCGGTCTGGTACCCGATCTGGGACGCGGGCCTGCGGCTCGACCATTCCGTACGCACCGTCGCCGAGGCGCTCTCGGTGGCCCAGGACGACGTCAAGGTCGCCCTCGGGCTGCTCGACGCCCGGTTGATCGTGGGGGACCAGGCGCTGGCCGACGCGCTGATCCGCACCGCCGCCGATCACTGGCGGCGCATCGCGGTCCGGCACCTGCCCGGCCTGCGAGAGGTCACCGAAGCCCGTTGGCAGGCCCACGGTGAACTGGCGTTCCTGTTGGAGGGCGACCTCAAGGAGGCCGCCGGTGGTCTGCGCGACGTGGGGCTGCTGCGGGCGATCTCCGCCGCCGGCATCACCGACGCGCTACGTCCCGCCGTACGCGCCGCCCACCTGCGTCTGTTGGACACCCGCGACGCGCTGCACCAGCAGGTCGGCCGACGGGTCGACCGGCTGGTCGCCCAGGAGCGCGACGGAGTGGCCGCCCTGCTCGGCCTGCGACAACTCCAACCCGGCGCGTCTGACGGCGCGCGGCGGCCTGGAGCCGTCGTGGAAGACGGCGACGCGCTGCTGCGTCGGGTCGCCGGCGACGCCCGCACCGTCAGCCACGCCCTGGACGACGCCTTCCGGGCCGCCGACCGGCTGCGCTCCGGCCGCTCCCGGGGTGGCAACGGCCGCCCGGCCCGCCGCCCGGTCGCGCGCGACGTCGTCGAACACGACGGCGAGTTGGTGCTCGCCCGCACGGCAATCGGGGCACGCCCCGATCCGAGCCTCTCGCTGCGGGTGGCCGCCGCGTCGGCCACCACCCGGATCCCCATCGCGCGGGCCACCTGCGAGTGGCTGGCGGCGTACTGCCCGCCCCTGCCGGCCCCGTGGCCGGCCGAGGCCCGGGCCGCGCTGATCACCCTGCTCGGCGCCGGTGCCGGCCTGGTGCCCGCCTGGGAGACCTGCGACCGGTACGGGCTGGTCGACGGCTGGCTGCCCGAGTGGACCCGGCTGCGCAGCCTGCCCCAGCACAACCCGGTGCACCGCTTCACCCTCGACCGGCACCTCGTGCAGACCGCGCACGAGGCCAGCCGGCACGCCCGCGAGGTGGAGCGTCCCGACCTGTTGCTCCTCGGCGCTCTCCTGCACGACATCGGCAAGGGCCTCCCCGGTGACCACAGCACCGTCGGTGTGCCGGTTGCCCAGGCGGTGGCCACCAGGGTCGGTCTGCCCGCCGCGGAGGTCGAGCTGATCGGCAAGCTGGTCCGGCTGCACCTGCTGCTGCCCGACGTGGCCACCCGCCGGGACCTGAGCGACCCGGTCACCATCGCCTCGGTGGCCGAGGCGGTCGGTGACACCGGCACCCTCGACGTGCTGCACGCGTTGGTCCGCGCCGACGCGGCGGCGACCGGGCCAGCGGCCTGGTCCGACTGGAAGGGCCGTCTCGTCGCCGAGCTGGTCGCCCGGGTTCGCACCGCGCTGGACACCGGCGTACTCCCCGAGCCACCCGCCCCGAACCCGGAGCTGCTGGCCGGGCCACTGCCGGTCGTCCACCTGACCGGCGACCGGGTGTCGGTCGCGGCGGCCGACCGGCGGGGTCTGCTCGCCACGGTGGCCGGCTGCCTGGCGCTGCACCGGCTGGAGGTGATCTCCGCGGACGCCTCCGCCGTCGACGGCCGGGCCCTGGTCGAGTGCCGGGTGCAGCCCCGCTACGGCCTTCCGCCGGACCCGGTCCCCCTCCGCGCCGACCTGCGCCGGGCGGTCGCCGGCGACGTGTCGGTCACCCAACGGCTGCGCGGCCGGGCGCTCGCCAGCCGCAGCGGTGGCGCGGCTCCACGAGTGGTCTGGCACCGCGAGGCGGCCACCGACGCCGTACTGCTGGAACTTCGCGCCGCCGACGCCGCCGGGCTGCTCTACCGGGTCGCCTGCGCGCTCGACGAGGCCGGCGCCCTGGTTCGCGCGGCCCGTATCTCCACCCTCGGCGCCGACGTGGTCGACGCCTTCTATCTGGTCGGCGGTTGGCCGGACGACGCCACCCGGGCCCGCCTGGAGGCCGCAGTCCTAGCCGCCGTCTAACCACCCCACCCCACCCCACCCCACGCCGCGCCGCCCCCGCCCCGCCCGCCCCCGCCCCGCCCGCCCGCCCTCCCCCCGCACTCCCGCGTCGATCTTGCACTTAGTGTCCCGGCGTACCGCGCAAAAGCCGCACAGTGGCGACACAAAGTGCAAGATCGCGGGGGCGGGGGCGGGGGCGGGGGCGGGGGCGGGGGCGGGGGCGGGGGCGAAGGGTGGGGTGGGGGTACGTCCGGGGGCGTAGTGGCGGTGCCGCTCGTGGACGCACGTCGAGCGGCATCCGCGCGGGCAGAATGACGCCCATGCGACGACGCGGGCAGTGGCGGTGGCCGGAGGTGGCGGCGGATGCCGCGCTCGCCCTGGTGCTGCTCGGATTCGGGTTGCTCGCCACCGGTCTGGCCGGGGACAACCAGCCGGGGTCGAGGCCGGTGGACGCCGCCAGTCGGGTGCTGATCGCCGTCGCCGCGCTCGCCCTGCTGGTCCGGCGTCGTGCTCCGGTCGCCGCCCTCGCCGTGGTCACCGTGGCCACCTCGACGTACCTGCTGATCGGCTACCCGTACGGGCCGATTCTGGTCACGTTCCTGGTGGCGGTCTACACCGTGGCCGTGTGGCTGCCGGTGCGACCGGCGGCGCTCGCCACCGGCGGCGCGTTCGTTCTGTTGTTGGCGCACGTCTTCTTCGGGCGGGGACCCGCGCCGGGTTGGACGGGAGTGCTGCCCGCGGCGGCCTGGGTGGTCGTACCGTTCGCGGTGGGGGTGGTGGTGCGGGTGAGCCGTGAGGCGACCGCGCGTACCCGTGCCGAAGAGGCCCGCGGCCGTGCCGAGCAGGCGCGACGGCAGGCCGACGAGGAGCGGCTGCGCATCGCGCAGGAGGTGCACGACGTGGTGGGGCACGGGCTGGCCGCGATCAGCATGCAGGCGGAGATCGCTCTGCACCTGCTGCCGAAGCGGCCGGAGCAGGCGGAGGTGGCCCTGACCGCGATCAGCCGGACCAGCCGTGAGGCGCTGGACGAGCTGCGGGTCACCCTGGGCGCGGTGCGGCGGGGTGCCGAGCGCGAGCCGGTACCCGGCCTGGCCCGGCTCCCCGCGCTGCGCGACCGGCTCGCCGGGGCGGGGCTCGCCGTCGAGGTGCGCGTGGTCGGTGACCCCCGGGAGGTGCCGGGTGCGGTCGACCTGGCCGCGTACCGGGTGGTGCAGGAGGCGTTGACCAACGTGCTGCGTCACGCGGGGGTGGCGAGCGCGGAGGTGACCGTGGACTACCGCGCCGACGAGGTGACCGTCGAGGTCACCGACCGGGGGGTGGGCGCCGGTCGCGCCGGGACGGCTCCGGCCGACGACGAGGGTGGCCACGGCCTGGCCGGGATGCGCGAGCGGGTCGCGGCGCTGGGCGGGCGGTTGACCACCGGGCCGCGCGCCGGGGGCGGGTTCCGGGTGTACGCCGTGCTGCCCGTGGAGCCGGCGAGGTGATCCGGGTGCTGATCGCCGACGACCAGGATCTGGTCCGGCTCGGGCTGCGCGCGCTGGTGGAGAGCGAGGACGACCTGGCGCTGGCCGGCGAGGCGTCCGACGGGCTGCGGGCGGTCGAGTTGGCCCGCCAGGTTCGGCCGGACGTGGTGCTGATGGACATCCGGATGCCCGGCATCGACGGCATCGAGGCGACCCGGCGTATCGTCGCCGACCCCGATCTGACCGGCACGCGGGTGGTGGTGCTCACCACCTTCGAGCTGGACGAGTACGTCTTCGACGCGCTGCGGCACGGTGCGAGCGGGTTCCTCACCAAGGACACCAGACCGGCTGAGCTGCTGCGCGCGATCCGGCTCGTCGCCGAGGGGGAGGCGCTGCTGTCGCCGTCGGTGACCCGTCGGGTGGTGCGGGAGTTCGCCACCCGGCCGTCCCGGGTGCTTCGTCCGCACCCCCGGCTGGAGGCGCTGACCGATCGGGAGCGTCAGGTCGTCGGCCTGGTCGGTGAGGGCCTGAACAACGAGGAGATCGCCGCGCAGTTGGTGGTCAGCCCGGCGACCGCGCGGACCCACGTCAGCCGGGCGATGGGCAAGCTGGGAGCCCGGGATCGGGCCCAGCTCGTCGTGTTCGCGTACCAGTCGGGGTTGGTGTCGGGGTGAGGCCCGGGCCGGGCGACAGCGGCCCTACGGCCGGGCGGTTACCCTAGCGGTGGCCGGACTCCGCAGTGCCGGCCGCGTTGTGCCCGCCGGAACACTGACAAACGGGATGTTCGCGTGTTTGACACCTTGAGTGACCGCCTGTCCGGGATCTTCACCAAGCTCCGCGGCAAGGGGCGGCTCACCGACGCCGACATCGACGCCACCGCGCGCGAGATCCGCCTCGCGCTGCTGGAGGCGGACGTCGCGCTGCCGGTGGTCAAGGGCTTCATCGCGGCTGTCAAGGAGCGGGCTCGCAGCGCCGAGGTCTCCCAGGCGCTGAACCCGGCCCAGCAGATTATCAAGATCGTCAACGAAGAGCTGATCAAGGTGCTCGGCGGCGAGGGGCGACGGCTCCAGTTCGCCAAGCAGCCGCCGACGGTGATCATGCTGGCCGGCCTCCAGGGTTCCGGTAAGACGACCCTCGCCGGCAAGCTGGCCCGCTGGCTCAAGGGCCAGGGGCACCAGCCGCTGCTCGTCGCCGCCGACCTCCAGCGCCCCAACGCCGTCGGGCAGCTCCAGGTGCTCGGTGGCCGGGCCGGTGTCGAGGTGTACGCCCCGGAGCCCGGCAACGGCACCGGTGACCCGGTGCAGGTGGCCCGCGCGTCGATCGAGCACGCGAAGCGCGCCGCACGCGACATCGTCATCGTCGACACCGCCGGCCGGCTCGGCATCGACGCCGAGATGATGCAGCAGGCCGCCGACATCCGTGACGCCGTCTCGCCGGACGAGGTCATCTTCGTCATCGACGCGATGGTCGGTCAGGACGCCGTCCGCACCGCCGAGGCGTTCCGCGACGGCGTCGGCATCACCGGTGTGGTGCTCTCCAAGCTCGACGGCGACGCCCGTGGTGGTGCCGCGCTGTCGGTCCGCGAGGTCACCGGGCAGCCGATCCTGTTCGCCAGCACCGGTGAGAAGCTGGAGGACTTCGACGTCTTCCACCCCGACCGGATGGCCAGCCGGATCCTCGGCATGGGCGACGTCCTCACTCTGATCGAGCAGGCCGAGCAGGCCTTCGACTCCGATCAGAAGGAGAAGATGACCGCCAAGCTGATGGGCGGTGAGCAGTTCACCCTGGACGACTTCCTCGACCAGCTCATCGCGGTGCGGCGGATGGGCCCCATCGCCAACGTGCTGGCCATGATGCCCGGCATGGGGCAGATGAAGGACCAGCTCGCCGAGCTGGACGACAGCCACTTCGACCGGGTCACCGCCATCATCCGGTCGATGACCCCGGGCGAGCGGACCAACCCGAAGATCATCAACGGTTCCCGCCGGGCGCGCATCGCCAACGGCTCCGGGGTCACCGTGATGGACGTCAACCAGCTGCTCAACCGCTTCGCCGACGCGCAGAAGATGATGAAGCAGATGGGCGGCATGATGGGCCTGCCCGGTGGTGGCCGCCGCAAGGCCACCAAGTCGCCCAAGAACAAGCGCAAGGGCACCAAGGGCGGCGGTCGTCCGCGTACGGGCGCCGGCACCGGGATGCCCGCGGGCTTCCCGGGTGGCATGCCGCAGCTCCCGCCGGGGATGGACCCGAACGACCTCGCCGGCGGCCAGGGCCTGCCGCCCGGCTTCAAGCTTCCGAAGATCGACTTCAACAAGCTCGGCAAGGGTGGCGACAACCGCCCCCGCTGACCTCTGTGCGGGTCGAGGAGACCTGCTCGCCCCTGACCGGCAGTGATCGGGTAGGACTGTGCGCATGGCTCTTCATGTGCGCGGCGTGCTGCTCCCCGACGACGAGGTACGGGACCTCTGGCTGGTCGGCGACCGGGTGACCTTCACCCCGGTCCCCGGTGCGGAGACCGTCGTCGACGGTGGTTTCGTGCTGCCGGGGCTTGTCGACGCGCACTGCCACATCGGCATCGCCCGAGGTGGCGCCCCGATCACCTCGCTCGACCAGGCCCGCGCGTTGGCCCACGTCGACCGGGACGCCGGAGTGCTGGCGATCCGGGACGCCGGCTCGCCGTACCCGTACCCCGAACTCGACGACGAGCCGGACCTGCCGCGACTGGCCCGCGCGGGCCAGCATGTCGCCCCGCCGAAGCGCTACCTGCGCGACATCGGCGTGGAGGTCGACGCGACCGAGGTGGCCGCCACTGTGGCCGCGCAGGCGCGGGCCGGCAACGGCTGGGTCAAGCTGGTCGGCGACTGGATCGACCGGGGCGTCGGTGACCTGGCACCGGCCTGGGACGCGGACACCCTCACCGCCGCCGTGCGGGCGGCGCACGACGCCGGGGTACGCGCCGCGGTGCACACCTTCTCCGAGTCGGCCGTCGAGATCATGGTGCGGGCCGGGGTCGACTCGGTGGAGCACGGCACCGGGCTCAGCCTCGACCTGATCGACGGGATGGCCCGCCAGGGCACCGCCCTGGTCCCCACAATGATCAACATTGCCACCTTCGGGGGCATCGCCGAGCAGGCGCGGGGCAAGTTCCCCGGGTACGCCGACCACATGCTCGCGCTGCGCGACGGCTTCCCCGAGGTGGTGCGTGCCGCGTACGAGGCTGGGGTGCCCATCTACGTGGGCACCGACGCCGGTGGCGGCATCGATCACGGGCTGGCCGCCGAGGAGATGCTGCTGCTGCACGAACGGGCCGGCATGGCACCCGTCGACGTACTCGCCGCCGCCTCCTGGGGCGCCCGCGCCTGGCTCGGCTTCGCCGGCCTGGTCGAAGGCGGCCTCGCCGACCTGACCGTCTACCCCGAAGACCCCCGTAGCGACCTGCGCGTCGTCCGCGCCCCGTCCCGCACGATCCTCCGCGGCCGCGTCATCCGCTGACCTCCGCAGGCACCCCGCGCCGCCCCGCGCCCCGCGCCGCCCCGCGCCCCGCGCCGCCCCGCGCCCCGCGCCGCCCCGCGCCCCGCGCCGCCCCGCGCCC